>NZ_CP120997.1:4561000-4894500 GCF_030719295.1 Streptomyces sp. Mut1
CAGGCGATGAGCAGGAGCAGGGCTCCCCAGCCCCGCATCTGCGCGGACCGGTGGTGGAAGTGCTGGCGTGCGACCCACTGCATGAAGTCCCCCGAGGACGTGGACGAACGGCGTCCGCGCGGGTGCGGCCGCCGGGCGACGCAGATCGTACGCGCCCACGGACCACGACGGCCGGGGCAGGCGCCGGAGGCGTGGCCCGATTCTTGCGAACCATGTCCCTCGGGCCACTCGTGAGGAAGGGGCGCGCGACCGGATGCTGGGCGCGTGAATCCGACAACCGAGGGCGCCGCCCCCGCAGCCGCGCCGACGACCGCCCCCGCCGCGCCCCGTCGGTGGCGTGTCCACCGGGCGTGGATCGTCGCCGCCGTCACCTTCGTGACGATCATCGGCGGCGCCGCCTTCAACTCCCTGCCCGGCCTCCTCTTCGACCCGCTCCAGGACGACTTCGGCTGGTCGCGCGGCCAGATCGGGCTCGCCGTCTCCATCGACATGGCGCTGTACGGCCTCACCGCGCCGTTCGCCGCCGCGCTGATGGACCGGTTCGGCATCCGCCGGGTGGTGGCCGTGGCGCTGAGCGCGGTCGCGGCCGGGGCGCTGGCGAGCGTGTGGATGACGGCCGCCTGGCAGCTGATGCTCTACTGGGGCGTCCTCGTCGGGCTCGGCACCGGTTCGATGGCGCTGGCCTTCTCCGCGACGGTCACCAACCGCTGGTTCGTGGCCCGGCGGGGCCTGGTCACCGGCGTCCTCACCGCGGCCGGTGCCTCGGGCCAGCTGGTCTTCCTGCCGCTGTGCGCCTGGATCGTGGACCGGCACGGCTGGCGCCCGGCCTCGGTGACCGTCGCCCTCGCCGCCCTCGTCGTCGTCCCGTTCGTCTGGCTCCTGATGCGCGACCACCCGGCCGACGTGGGGCTCGCCCCGTACGGCGGGGAGTATGTGGAGAAGCCGGCGCCCGCGCGCGGGGCGGCGGGCCGGGCCGTACGGGTCCTGCTCGACGCGGCCCGCACGGGACCGTTCTGGCTGCTCGCCGGGTCCTTCGCGATCTGCGGAGCCTCCACCAACGGCCTGATCCGTACGCACTTCGTGCCCTCGGCGCACGACCACCACATGCCCATCACCGCCGCCGCGTCGCTCCTCGCGGTCATCGGGATCTTCGACATCATCGGCACGGTCTTCTCGGGCTGGCTCACCGACCGCTTCGACGCCCGCCGGCTGCTGGCCGTCTACTACGCGCTGCGCGGCGTCTCGCTGCTCTTCCTGCCGTTCCTGATGCAGGCCACCGTCGAGCCGCCGATGGTCTTCTTCATCGTGTTCTACGGCCTGGACTGGGTCGCCACGGTCCCGCCGACCCTGGCCCTGTGCCGGGAGCGGTACGGGGAGGACAGCGCGATCGTCTTCGGCTGGGTCCTGGCCTCGCACCAGGTGGGCGCCGCGCTCGTCGCCTTCCTGGGCGGGGTGGCGCGCGACTACTTCGGCACGTACGACGTGGTCTGGTACGCGGCCGGAGCGCTGTGCGCGGCTGCGGCGCTGATGGTGCTGGTGATCCGCCGGACCGGGGAGCCGGTGAAGGCCGAACTCGCGGCGTGAACCGCCTCGCGGCGTGGAGCGCTCAGCTCTCGAAGTGCCCGAACGCCCCCCGGTGGAAGAGGAGGGGCCCCTCGTCGCCCTCCGTCGCCCCCAGCGCCTCCACCCGGCCCACCACGATGAGGTGGTCACCGCCCGTGTGAACGGCCTGGATGCGGCAGTCGACCCAGGCGGGCACGGCGTCGAGCAGCGGTGAACCGGTCGCCGGGGCGGGGGCGTACCCCACCCCGGCGAACTTGTCGGCCCCGCTGACCGCGAACCCCCGGCACAGCGCGCCCTGGTCCGCGCCCAGGATGTTGACGCAGAAGGCCCCGGCACGGGCGATGCGCGGCCAGGTCGTCGACGTACGGGCGACCATGAACGCGACGAGCGGCGGGTCGAGCGACAGCGAGGCGAACGACTGGCAGGCGAAGCCGGCCGGCCCGTCGGGGCCGTGGGCGGTGACGACGGTGACCCCGCTGGCGAAGTGCCCCAGCACCCGGCGGAACGCGCCCGGGTCGACGGGCGGCCGCTCGTCGTGGGCGACGGCCCGCAGATCGGGGCGCGGCAGTGGATCGACCGCCCCCGGTGCGGCGGCCGTCGCGGCGCCGACGGACCTGAGGTAGCGGACGGCGGTCGCGGCCATGCCTGCGTGTCCCATCACGTCGACCATTGGAACTGACGCAGCGTCAGATCGGAAGGGGTGGGGCGGCGGTTTCGGGAACCTCCTCGCGGGGCGTGCCGCGCTCCGGGTGAGAATGCACGGAGAAGGGGGGGCTCACATGGCCAGGAACGCCGCGTGGGACACGCGTAAACCGTGGGGGGCGCGGCAAGGTTCCGAGACGCCTTCGGGACCGCCGCCCGTGTGGTCCGGCCGGTCGATCGCGGCCGGTGCGGCCGCACTTTTCATGGGCGCGTTGCTCGGCGCCGAAGTCGGCGGCTTCGCGGAACTCACCGCGGAGCCGCCCGCGCCGCCGGACGGGCCCGGGGGCGGCATCCTCCTCCTGCCCTTCCTCGCGTGCGTCGGCGTTCCGGTCGCGCTGTGGGGGAGCCTGACGGTGGTGCTGCCCGTGGTGTGGGTGGCCCGCCGGGTGAGTGGCCGGCTGACCGGGCGGGACGCCTGGTGGTGGGTGCCGGTCGTCGCCGGGGTGCTGGTGAGCGTGGTCGTGGCCGTCGTCGGAGTCACCCTGCGCCCGGGGCCCGGCTCGCTGGCTCTGACCTGGCTGACGGGCGCGGTGCTGCTCACGGGGGCCGCCCTTTCGGCACGGGACGCCGCGCTGCACGGGGGACGGCTCCTGCGCACCCTCGGCTACGGAGCCCTGGCTGTGGTGGCCGTGTTCGGCATCGGGTCGGCCGCGTTCGGGGCCGGCCTGTTCACCGAGTACCGTCCGCCGAAGGCCGACGCCTCCCAGCTGACCGGCGACTGGACCGACGGGCGGGGCGGCACCCTGCGGCTGGCCGCCGACGGCACGGCCCTCGCCGAGGGGCTGACGGACCACGAGGCCGCCTACGAGGCATCCTTCGGCAACGACACGGAGCCGGATCCCGCCGAGTACCGCTGCACGGGAACGGGCACCTGGTCGTACGAGCCCGGCGACTCCACCACCTGGGACCAGCGGGTGCGGCTCCGCGTCGAAGGCTGCTCCTTCGGCGACGAGGCGGACGGCTGGCGGATCGGCGGTACGCCGGAGCGCCCGAAGCTGAACCGTGAGTACGGCGACCTCGACGCACCGGGCTGGTACACGCTCACCCGGTGAGCGGGCGCTCACACCCCCCGGTACGTCGGCTTCCGGCGCTCCACGAAGCTCGCCACGCCCTCCTGGGCGTCGTGGGTGGTCATGTTGATCTCCTGGGCCATGGCCTCGGCGGCGAACGCCGTGGCGCGGTCGGTGTCCAGGGAGGCGTTGACGAGCTGCTTGGTGAGGGCGATCGAGCGGGTCGGGCCCGCGGCGAGCCGTTCCGCCCAGGTGCGTGCGGTCGCGGCCAGTTCCTCGTCCGGGACGGTCCGGTTGACCAGGCCCAGGCGTTCCGCCTCGGCCGCCGGGAGCGCGTCGCCGAAGAACATCAGCTCCTTGGCGCGCTGCGGCCCGACCAGCCGGGGCAGCAGATACGCCCCGCCGCCGTCGGGTACGAGGCCGCGGCGGACGAACACCTCGATGAACTTGGCCGATTCGGCGGCCAGGACCAGATCGCAGGCGAACGCGAGGTGGGCGCCGATGCCGGCCGCGGTGCCGTTGACCGCCGCCAGGACCGGTTTCTCGCAGTCCAGGACCGCCGTGATCAGCCGTTGCGCGCCGAGCCTGATCGTGCGGGCCACATCGCCCGGCGCCCGGTCGCCGGTGGCCGGGGCGCCGCGCAGGTCGGCGCCCGCGCAGAAGCCGCGGCCGGTGGCCGTGAGGACGACGGCCCGGACGGCGGGGTCGGCGGAGGCGTCCGCGAGCAGCGCGATGACGCGTTCGCGCTGGTCCCAGGTGACGGCGTTCATCGCTTCGGGGCGGTTGAGGGTGATCCACGAGACCCCGCTGTCCGTGGCGTGGAGTATCGGGGAGGACGACATGAGGCAGCTCCTGAGCAGGTGTTCGGGCGGGCCGTTTCAGCCCGTCCGGCGTTTGAGGACGGAACGCCGCGCCCGGGACCGGGCCGGCGGGCCGGGGGGCCCGCGCCCCGGACCGGTTCAGGCGACCGGCCCCCCGGAGGGCTCGCTCAGCGGCAGACCGCCAGCGCGTCCAGGGCCACCGCTCCCTGGCCCCGGCCCAGCACCATCAGTGGGTTGATGTCCAGCTCCGCCAGGTCGTCGCCCAGTTCGAGCGCCATCCGCTCGACCCGCAGGACCACCTCCACGAGCGCGTCCACATCCACCGGCGGCCCGCCGCGCACCCCTTCGAGCAGGGCCCGGCCGCGCAGCTCGCCGAGCATCGCCCGCGCCTGCTCCTCGCCGAACGGCGGCACCCGCACCGCCGCGTCGTGCAGCACCTCCACGAGCACGCCGCCGAGACCCACCGTCACCGTCGGCCCGAACAGCGGGTCCCGGGTGACGCCGACCATCATCTCGACGCCGCGCTCCACCATCTGGCAGACCAGGATGCCGTCGAGTTCGACGTCCTCGTAGCGGGCGATGTCGGTGAGTTCGCGATAGGCGTCGCGGACCTGGCTGGCCGAGGTCAGGCCGACCTTGACGAGGCCCAGTTCCGTCTTGTGGGCGAGCCGGGCGCCGGACGCCTTCATGACGACGGGGTAGCCGACCAGCCCCGCCGCGCGGACGGCCGCGGCGGCGCTGGTCACCAACTGCTCGCGGGGCACCCGGATCCCGTACGCCCGCAGCAGCTGCTTCGCCGCGTGCTCGCTGAGCTGCTGCCCCGGGCGCATCAGCGCCTGCGCCTTGCGGAAGGAGGGCGAGGGGGTGCGTGGGGCCTCGTCGAAGGGGGAGCGGTACGAGGCGACGAAGCGGTGGTGGTCGAGGTAGGCCTTCACGGCGGTGATGCAGTTGCCGAAGGTGCGGAAGGTGGCGACGCGGGACGAGCCGAGCAGCGTGGTGCGGTAGGCATCCTCGGTACCGACCGGCGACCCCCACACCACGCACACCAGCTTGTCCGTGGCCTCCGCCGCGTCGACCAGGTCCTGCGCGAGCCGGTCGCTCATCGGCGGGAAGGGGCCGGTGATGGGGCAGATCAGCACGCCCACCGAGGGGTCGGCGAGGATCGCGTCGATGATCTTCCGGCCGCGCCAGTCGCCGACCGGGTGGCCGCCGTTGTCGACCGGGTTCGCCACGTTCAGGTAGTCCGGTATCCAGGTGTGCAGCTCGGCCCGCTTGTCCGCCGGGAGTTCGGGGAGGTGGAGTCCGGCGCCCGTGGCCAGGTCCGCGAAGTGCGCGCCCGTGCCGCCCGAGATCGAATAGACGACGACGCCCTCGGCCTGCGGCTTACGGGCGCGGGCCAGGAGGGCCGCGGTGTCCTGGAGCTCGTCCAGGCCGTCCACGCGGATCACGCCGAACTGCCGCATCGCCGCGTCGACCACCTGGTCGGCGCCGGTCAGCTTGCCGGTGTGTGAGGCGGCCGTCCTGGCCCCCGCCTCCGTCCGTCCCACCTTGACCGCGACCACGGGGACCCCGGCCCGCGCGGCCCGGTCCGCCGCGAGCAGGAAGGAGCGCCCGTCCTTGAGCCCCTCCACGTAGCAGGCGATGGCCCCGACCTCGGGGCGCTGCGAGAAGTACGCGATGAAGTCGGCGGTCTCCAGATCGGCCTCGTTGCCCGTGGGCGCCCAGTGCGAGAGGCGTACGCCCAGCTCCTGGAGGGTGTAGACGGGGCGGCCCTGATGGCCGGACTGGGTGATCAGCGCGATCGCCGGACCTTCGAGGTCGTCGCGGAACTCCTCGAAGGCGTTGAGGTTGGTGTTCGGGCCGAGCAGCCGCAGCCCCGACCGCTCCACCGCGGCGGCCAGCCGGGCCTGGGCGGCGGCGCCCTCCTCGCCGGTCTCGGCGAACCCGGAGGCGAAGGCGACGGCGAACCGCACCTTGGCCCGGGCCAGTTCCTCGATCACGGGGAGCGGGTCGCTGACGAGCAGCACCGCGAGGTCGACCTGTTCCGGCAGGGCGGCGACGGAGGGGAAGCACGCCCGCCCGAAGACCGACGTGCGTGTGGGGTGCACGGGATACAGCCGCGCCCCGACGCGCTCGGCCCAGGTGGTGAGCTGGCGGGTGATGCCGGTGTTGGGGCGCCCCTCGGTGTCGGACGCCCCGATGACGGCGACGGACTCGGGCCGGAAGAACCGGTCCAGGTCCGGGACGGGGGCGTGCAGCGGCCGGCCGCTGACGTCGAGGTCGCCCTCCGGGGCGATGGTGGCCCTGCTGTGGACGGCGGCGCGTGGTTCCTCGCCGCAGGCCACCACCCTGGCGCGGAAGTCGGTGGTGAGGGTGCCGTGAGTCGATCCAAGCATCGTTCCGCCCACTCCTGCTCGAAGGTCCGCCGGGCGCGTGGAGCCGCCAGGCCGGTGTCCGAAGCTGACACTCTGTCAGGTTACTGAACTGACGGCCCGTCAGGAATGGGTGTGCGGGTAAATGATGGAGGGGGCGCCCGGATGAGCGCCGGACGCGCCGGATGTGCCGGACGGGCCGGACGCGCCGGACGGGCGGGGCGGGCGCCCGGCCGTCAGGGGATGTGCGGGGAGCGGTGCGCGGGACGGGCGCCCGGCCGTCACCGGGTGCGCGGCGAGCGGCGCGCCGGTGTGCCCTCTTCCGTGAGGTGCGTGTCCATGGTGGCGTTCAGGTCGGCCATGAACGCCTCGAACCGCTCCAGGAGTTCGGGCGGGTAGTGCGCCATCGTGGCGTCGAGACGGCGGGCCAGCGGCCCGAAGAATTCGTCCGCCCGCTCCTGGATGTGCCCGCCGCTGCGCAGGGTGATGACGCGCCGGTCGGTGTGTTCCCGGACGCGGGTGATGTGCCCCGCCGCTTCGAGGCGGTTCAGTAGGGCGGTGGTGGCGCCCGTGGACAGTGGGATGCGCTCGCTCAGCCGGGCCGGTGACAGGGGGGTGCCGCGCTCCTCGGCGGCGGCGATCTCCAGCACCGCGGTGGCGTCGGTGGAGTGCAGCCCGAGCCAGGCGGCGAAGCGCCGGCTCAGCTCGGCGTAGTGGCCGCCGTGGACCCTCAGCGCCTCCATCAGCCGCTCGCGCCGCTCCGCGACGCCGTCGCCCGTCACATCCTCCATCGGTGCCCCTTCACCTCTTCCTCCGCCGCGCGGACCGCGTCGGCGGCCCGCTTTGACAACCTACCGTCACCACTTTACCTTCACCGTGGAACTACTTCACACTCAAACTGCTTCACGATGGAGGTACTGAGCGTGCCTGACCCGTCCCCCACCCCGGGCTCCCCGCCCCAGCCGTACCGGTGGCTGATCCTGGCGGTGATGATCGTCGCCGAGGTCATGGACCTCCTGGACGCGTCGATCGTCAACGTCGCGGGCCCGGACCTGGAGAGATCCCTCGGTGCCGGTTCCATCGGCCTCCAGTGGGTGATCGGCGGCTACGCCCTGACCCTGGGCGCGGGCCTGGTGCTGGGCGGCCGGCTCGGCGACCGCTACGGGCGGCGCCGGATGTTCCTGATCGGGCTGGCGGCCTTCACGGCAAGCTCGCTGCTGTGCGCGCTCGCGCCCGGCATCGGGTCGCTGATCGCCTTCCGCCTGCTCCAGGGCACCGCGGGGGCGATGCTTCTCCCGCAGGGCCTCGGCCTGCTGCGGGAGAACTTCTCCGGTCCCGAGCTGACCAAGGTCTTCGCGATCTTCGGTCCCGTCCTCGGCCTCGGCGGCATCATCGGGCCCGTCCTCGGCGGCTTCCTCATCGAGGGCGACTTCTTCGGCCTGGGCTGGCGGTCGGTGTTCCTGGTCAACCTGCCCATCGGTCTCGCGGCGCTGATCGTCGCCGCGAAGTTCGTGCCGAGGAAGCCGGGCGACCGCGCGGTGCGGGTCGACATGGCGGGCGCGGCCCTGGTGGTGGCGGCCTGCGCCCTGCTGGTGCTGCCGCTCAACCAGGGACAGGAGAGCGGCTGGCCGCTGTGGACCTGGCTGTGCATGGCCGCCTCGGCGCTCGGCTTCGCCCTGTTCGCCGCCCGGCAGCGCCGTACGGCCGCGGCGGGCCGCGTCCCGCTGGTGACCCCGGGCCTGCTGCGCAAGCCTGCCTTCACCGTCGGGCTCGGCGGCATCGCCCTGTTCTTCGGCGGGCTGATCGGCACGCAGCTCGTGCTGACCCTCTACCTCCAGATCGGGCGGCAGTTCACCGCCGGCGAGGCCGGGCTCGGCAACCTGCCGCTGGCGGTGGGGACCGCGATCGGCGGGGCCGTCAGCGGTGCGTTCCTCGCGGACCGGATCGGCCGCAAGGTGCTCCAGATCGGACCGCTGGTCCAGCTGGCCGGCGCGGCCGTGCTCTGGTTCGAACTCGACGGACTCGACGCCACCTCGTTCTCGATCCGGGACATCGTCCCCGGCGTGACAGTGGCGGGCATCGGCGCGGGGATGGTGATCGCCGCCCTGTTCAGCTTCATTCTCGCCGCGGTGGACGACGACGAGATCGGGTCCGCCTCCGGCGTCCTGTCGGCGGTCCAGGCGCTCGGCGGCTCCATCGGCGTCGCGGTCTTCGGCTCGGTGTTCTTCGACCGGGCCGGGTCCGGTGACTTCACCGGCGGCTTCCACCGCGCGCTGATCGTCCAGGCGTGCCTGCTGGTGGCCTTCCTCGCCATCACCTTCCTGCTGCCCGCGAAGGGCCGCCCGGAGGACGAACAGCTCGGGATCGCCCCGGAACCGTCCGCCGACGGCTCCGGCACGGAGCGGCAGCTCACCCGGTGAAGCCCGGTCGCCGGCCCGCCGGGAAGGGGCCGGCTCAGTGGCGCGTCCGGCTCGCCCTCCTGGCGATCTTCTCGGCGTCCCGGGCCAGTTCGCGGAGCATGCCGCTGATGGGGTTGGTGAAGCCGGTGAAGTACAGGCCGGGTGCCTGCTTCGGGGTGCGCCGGCCGTGCGCCACCGGGCGGCCCCGGGCATCCAGCACGCCGAGGTGGCCGACCAGCGGTTCCAGGGCCCGCCGGTAGCCCGTCGCGGCGATCACCGCGTCCGGGGTGAGCCGGGTGCCGTCCGCCAGGACCACCGCGTCCTTCTCGAACGACTCGACGGCCGCCACCGGCACCACCCGGCCGCGCTTCACCGCGTCGATCAGCCCGACGTCCTGGACCGGGATGGCGCCCTCCTTGACCCGCGAGTACAGGCCCGTGTCCGGCCGGGGGAGCCCGTGCTCGGCAAGGTCGGGGACGGCGATACGGGACATCAGGCGCCCGGCCCGGTCCACCAGGGCGACGGGGAGCCGGCGCACCAGGATGCCGGTCGCCTGCGCGGGCCACCCGGCCGTGGAGCGGCGCACGATGTGCGGGACGGTGCGCACCGCGAGCCGTACGCGCTGCGCCCCGCCCTCCACCAGGTCGACGGCTATCTCGGCGCCCGTGTTGCCGACGCCGACGACGAGGACGTCCTTGCCCGCGTAGGGGGCCGGGGTGCGGTAGTCGGCGGCGTGCAGCAGCTCGCCGGTGAACGTCTCGCGGCCGGGCCAGTCGGGGAGGCGCGGGGTGTGGTTGAAGCCGGTGGCCACGACGACGGCCCGGCCGGTGAGTTCGCGGCCGCCGCTCGCGCTCAGCCGCCAGCCGCTGCCGTCCGCCGCCCGGTCGATCCGGGAGACCTCGACGCCCGTCACCACCTCCAGCTCGTGGTGTTCGGCGTACTTCTCCAGGTAGCGCACCACGTTGTCGCGGGAGACCCAGCGCCCGAACCTGCGGGGCATGGGCAGTCCGGGGAGCGCGGACCAGCGCCGGGTGGTGTGCAGGTGCAGCCGGTCGTAGTGCCCGCGCCAGGACGCGCCGACGCCTCCGGACTTCTCCAGGACGACGGCCCGAACGCCCCGCGCGCGCAGGGCGGAAGCGGCGGCGAGCCCGCCCGGACCGCCCCCGATGACGTAGACGGGACGGTCCTCGGTGAGGTCGGTGGGGGCCGGGGCGGTGCTGCCGGCGGTGGATGCGCTGTCGGACATGCTTCGGAGCGTAATCGCGTGACTCCTTGATGGGTCTCGGTCAAGACCGGAATCGATTGCGAATTGATCACGCTCTCGGACGGGGGTGCGGGGCGTGGTCGTCGCACCTCTTGCGCCGTGCGTCCCCATCGGGTGAACTGACGTACCGTCAGATTCAGTGTATCGGGAGGCGTCATGCGGACGTTCTGGCTCGACGGGGCCCAGTGGCTCGCCGTACTGCGCGTCGGGCTCGGCCTGTGGTGGCTGGAGAGCTGGCGCCACAAGGACCGGAAGGCGTGGTTCCAGCGCGGCACCGGCATCGCGTGGGCGGCGGACGTGGCCGGGAAGCACCGCTGGCCGGTGGTCCGCGCCGGCTTCGAGAAGACCGTCGCCCCGCACCCCAGGGCCATGGCGTACATCGTCGTGTACGCGGAACTCGCCCTCGGGCTCGGCCTGGTGACCGGCTTCCTGACCCCGGTCGCCCTCGTCGGCGGCCTCCTGCTCAACCTCCTCTACCTGGTGCTGATGATCCACGACTGGGCCGAGCAGGGGCAGAACGCGATGATGGCGCTCATCTCGCTGGTCGCCCTGTTCGCGATGTCCTGGCAGACCTGGTCCCTCGACCACGCGATCGGACTCTTCCCGTGACGAGCGCCCCGCCGCCCCCCGCCCCCCGCCACGATCTCCCCGAACCCGACGCCTTCACCCGCCCCTACTGGGACGCCGCGGCCGAGGGGCACCTCCTGCTGCGCCACTGCCGGGCCTGCGGCCGGGCGCACCACTACCCGCGCGAGTTCTGCCCGTACTGCTGGAGCGAGGACGGCGCATGGGTCCGCGCGAGCGGCCGGGCCACGCTCTACACCTGGTCCGTCGTCCACCGCAACGACCTGCCCCCGTTCGGCGCCCGCGTCCCGTACGTCGCCGCCGTGGTCGATCTGGCGGAGGGGCCGCGCATGATGACGCAGGTCGTGGAGTGCGAGGAGGGCGCGCTCGCCATCGGCATGGAGCTGCGGGTGACGTTCCGCCGGGAGGAGGGGTGCGAGGCGGTGGCGGTGTTCCGGCCGTGAGGGGGGTGCCCCGGGTCAGGGCCGGTAGTGGTCGGCCACCGCCGCGAAGGCGGCCTTCGGCTCCCAGGGCAGTCCGGGATACGTGGTGCCGTCGCGGTCCTCGTAGACCTTGACGAGGCCGAGGGAGGCGAGATCCAGGTCGTCGCGGGGATCGCCGTCCGGGCGGTGCGGGTGGCTGTGCAGCGCGAAGAGGAACACGAAGGTGCTGTCGACGCCCTCGCTGTCGAAGATCTCCAGCAGTTCCCTCACGTACGCGGCCTGACCGGCCTCGTCCCGCTCGTACACACCGTTCAGCCGGAGCGGAGCGCCCGTGACCGGGTCCGTCTCGACGATCTCCATGCTGCGCGGCGCGACATCGGCCGAGCCGCGCCAGGTCGCGGTCCCGAAGCCGGTGACGGCGACCGGCCCCGGCCGGGCCGTGAGGCCGCGCACCCCCTCCCGGAACGCGCCGGCCACCTCGGCGGACCGGATCAGCTCGAAGGTCCTGAAGTCGAACAGGTCCCAGTCCACGCCCTCGAAGGGGATGGCCGCATAGGTGACCTTCCCCCGGAACCGGGCCCGGACCACGTCCACGGCCTCGCGGAGGAACGCGTCGAGGCGGTCGCGGGCCGCCGCCATCCGCTCCGGGCGCCGGTCCGGGTCGCCCAGCAGCAGCCGTACCCGCTCCTCGGCGTCGGCGCCCTCCAGGAAGCCGTGGTTCATGATGCTCAGCTCGACGCCCGCGACGAAGACGACCTCCGCCCCGCCCGCCCGCAGCCGCTCGGCCCGCTCCGCGCAGTCGGCGAACAGCGCCAGGATCCCGTCGGCCGTCAGTTCCAGCGGGTACGGCGAGAACCAGACCTCAAGGCCCAGGTCCGCGGCATGGCGGGCGGCGAGCTCCAGTCGCTCCGGATCACCGCCGGTGAGGTGCACGGCGGTGCAGTGGAGATCGTCGCGGATGATCGTCAGCTCCCTCCTGACCAGCTCGGAATCGAAGTGCGCCCGGGAGTACGCACCACCGCGGAGGAAGCCGGCGTCGTAGCAGATGCCCTTGGCCCGCATGGCGGTCCCGCCCTTCTGTAGGAGGCCCGCACCGTAAGCCTGGAACTTGCGCGCGCGCAAGTTTGCTGTCACGCAAGTTTGCGTACGCGCAACGAGGCCGGGATACTGCCGGGGTGACGACGACACGGGCCGGGCTGCGCGAGCAGAAGAAACAGGCCACCCGGGTGGCCCTGCGCGAGGCGGCGCTGCGGCTGGCCCTGCGCGACGGCCCCGACAACGTCCGGGTCGACGACATCGCGGAGGCCGCCGGAGTCTCGCCGAGGACCTACAACAACTACTTCTCCAGCCGTGAACAGGCGATCGTCGCCGCCGTCACCGCCGCACGGGAGGCGCGGGTCGCCGCGACGCTGGCCGCCGTGCCCGCCACGGCCCCGCTGGCCGACGCCGTGACCCGGGCGATCCTGGAGCAGTACACGGACCCCGGCGACGACGACACGCTGCTGCTCATCACCGCCGGCCCCGGGCTGCGGGCGGCGTTCCTCGACGCGTCCGCCGCCGTCGAACCGCCCCTGGCCGCCGCGATCGGCCGCCGCCTCGGGGACACCGGCACCCCCGTCGCCCGGGTCCTCGCGGCGAGCGCGGCCGCCGCGGTCCGGATCGCGCTCCAGGACTGGCTGCGGCCGGCCCCGGCCGTACCCGCCGCCACCGACGGCCTCGTCGTGCCGTCGGGCTCCCTGCCCGACCTGCTCCGGGCCGCGCTCGCCGCACTCGCCCCCGCGCTGGACGCGGCGGAGGAGGAAGCGCGGCAACGGCGCTGAGGCGGACCGCCCCGGGCCCCGGCCACCGGGACGGCCCGCGCGCGGCTCCCGTGCGACGGCTTGGACGAGGGCTCGTCCGGCCGAGCGCGAGGAGAGCCGAGGAGACCGGCGGCCTCTTCGTACGCACCGGCGTCGGCGACAAGGCGCGGGTGCCGGAGAGGGGCGCCACCGCCGTACGGGAGTGGGGCGGCGCCGACCGACGGCGGATCGCACATCAACGGCGTCGCACGGCCCCCGGTCCGCCGTGCGCCGCCAAGGAGAGGCACCCGGTCACCGGCCGGGACACCCGCGGTGGCACGCTGTGATTCCCTGATCCGCACGGCCGCGAGGGAAGCATCCGTTGAACACCGGCAGCTACTACGAGCGCATCGACGCGCACCACTACAAGCCCACCGCCCACGCCAGCGGTGCGTGGAGCACGGACGAGGTGCACTTCAGCCCGCTCGGCGGCCTCCTCGTCCACGCCATCGAGCGCCACCTCGAAGAGCGGCCGGGCGAGCGCCTGCTGCTGTCGCGGGTCGGCTTCGACATCCTCGGCCGGCTCGCCCTGGACGAGTGCGAGATCCGGGTCGAGACCGTCCGGCCCGGCCGCACCATCGAACTCGTGGAGGCCGTCGCCCTCATCGCCGGCCGCCCCGTCGTACGGGCCAGGGCCTGGTCGCTCGCGCCCGTCGACACCACCGCCGTCGCCGACGGCGAGGCCGAGCGGCTCACCCCGCCGGAGGCACTCGCGCCCTGGCCGATGGCCGACCTCTGGCCCGGCGGCTTCATCGCGTCCCTCGACGTCCGCCCGCTCGCGCCGCCGCTGCCGGGCCGCACGACCGCCTGGATCTCCACACCGCTGGACCTCGTCGCGGGCGAGACGGCGGGCCCGCTGGCCTCGTACGTCGCGCTCGTCGACACCGCCAACGGCATCGCCGTACGCGAGCAGCCCACCGAGTGGATGTTCCCCAACGTCGACCTGACGATCCACCTGCACCGGCAGCCCGAGGGCCCCTGGACCGGCCTCGACACCACGGTCGTCTTCGGCCCCACAGGTCAGGGCCTCACCAGCACCGTCCTGCACGACGTCAACGGCCCCGTCGGCCGGGCGGAACAGATCCTCACCGTCCGCCCCCTGTAGAGGCGGCGCCTCAGCGCCCCAGCTCCTTGCGCTGCTTGCGGCGGGCGCGGAAGCCGGGGTTGCGCAGGCGGACGCCGCCCATGCCGCAGGTGCCCGTGAACCTCAGCAGCGGCGCACCCGGCGTCCGCGCGCCCGAGGTCCGGTCCCTCAGACCGCCGAGCCCGAGGTCCAGCGCGTCCGTGTCCACGGCCCAGCCCTCCGGCACCACGATCCGCACCCCGCCCATCTGCGCGTCCACCTCCAGTTCGACCTCGCGCAGCCGGCACTCGGCCTGGCTGAAGTCGAGACGGGCGCCGCCCATGCCCGCCTGCACGACGATGAGTGGCGGCACCTTCCAGGCACCCTCCCGCTTCACCCCGTGCATGCCGCCCCGCAGGGTCAGCGGCTCGCCCGTGTCCGCCACGACCGGGACCAGGTCGTCGGTGAGCGGGGCGAGATCGCCGTACGTCTTCGCCGTGAGGGCCAGATTCAGCCGGACGTCCAGCTCGTCCAGGTCGATGCGCCCCTCCGCCGCCGCCTCCCGCAGTTGCTCCACCACCGCTTCGCGGTCGGCGTCGGAGGCCCGCATACGGGCGGCGGATCGCGAGGGCTCGGCAGTCATGCACCTGATGATACGGAGTCCGGGACCTCGCGCTCCGGTCCGGTCAGTCCCGGCGCCGGGCCCGCTCCAGCCACGGGCCGAACTCGCTGTCCAGGACCAGCCGTCCGAGCTTGCGGTACTCCGCGAGGACGGCCGCGACCAGCTGCTCCGTGTCCAGCGGGCGGCCCGACTCCGCCGCCTGGTACGCGGCGGTGACCGCGCAGGCGCGGATGGAGCCGCCCGTCAGCTCGAAGCGCTCCGCACAGGTCGGCAGGTCGAGGCCGGGGTCGCGGGGGACCTCCGTGCCCAGGCAGCGTTCCCACAGGGCCAGCCGCTGCTGCGCGTCCGGTACGGGGAAGTCGGCGACCACGTCGAGCCGGCGGGTGAACGCCTCGTCCAGGTTGGCCCGCAGGTTGGTGGTGAGCACGGCGATGCCGTCGAAGGACTCGACGCGCTGGAGGAGATAGGCCGACTCCACGTTGGCGTGCCGGTCCTGCGCGTCCTTGACCTGCGAGCGCTTCCCGAAGACGGCGTCCGCCTCGTCGAACAGCAGCACCGCGTTGACATCGGACGCCTCGGCGAAGATCCGCTCCAGGTTCTTCTCGGTCTCGCCGACGTACTTGTCCACCACGGACGACAGGTCCACGACGTACAGCTCCATGCCCAGGTCGGCAGCGACGACCTCCGCGGACATGGTCTTGCCCGTCCCGGACTCCCCGGCGAACAGCGCGACGATGCCCCGCCCCCGGCCCCCGCCCGGCCGCATCCGCCACTGCCCGAGCACCTGCTCCCGGTGGCGGGCGCGCAGGGCCAGGTCGGAGAGCTGGCGGCGGGTCGACGGGGGCAGCACGAGGTCGTCCCAGCCGACGGCGGGCTCGATACGGCGGGCGAGCCGGGCGAGCCCCGCCCCGTTCTGGGCCCGGACGGCGGTCCGCAGGTCCCCGGCCACCACCGGGCGGCCCTCCAGCGCGGCCAGCCGGGAGGCGACGGCGGCGGCGCGGCGGATCTGGCCCGAGTCCAGCCGGTAGGCGCGGGTGGCGTCGGCGAGATCCGCGTCGGCCGTCGCGGTACCGGCGGCGAGCCCGGTCCGGGCACCGGCCCCGGTGAGCGCGTGCCGCCACCGCCGTGCCGCGTCCGACGGGTCCGGCGACGGGACGGGGACCGCCACCGGGCTGTCACCGGCCCACAGCGGGTCCCAGTTCTTCTTGCCGTACAGGATCAGGGGCGAGCCGCCGCCGACCGCCGCGCAGAGCGCGCCGACCAGGGCGGCGCCCTTGGGCTGCTCGGGGGCGAGCGTCTCCAGCGGGCCGACGACGAGACCGCCGCCGCTCAGCCGCGCCTCGGTCGCCAGGAGCCGCACGGCTGTTGCCGGTTCCGGGGCGGCGGCCAGCCCGGCCGCGTCCACCACCAGCGGGTGCAGCCCGGCCGTGACGAGCGCGTCGGCCGCGAGGCCGCCGGGGTCACCGCCGCGGTCCAGCAGATGCACGAGGCCGCTGCCGGTGCCCGCCGCCGCCGCGATCCGCAGGGTGGCCTCGCAGGGCTCCGGGCGCTCCCGCGGCGGCCGGGCCGCCCGGACCAGGCCGTGCAGCCTGCCGTCCACCCCGTCGTCGCCGAGCAGATGGGCGGTGATCCGGTCCGGTACCCGCAGGACCCGCGAGAGCAGCGGGCGTTCGGCCTCCGTCACCTCCACCAGGCCGGCCGCGACGAGCGGGGCCGACGGCGAGAAGCGGAAGCGGCCGGGCCCCGCGGCGGGCAGGCCGCACAGTTCGAGGGCCAGGCCGATCGTCGCCCGGCGCCGGGTCAGGTCGTCGTTGAGATAGCCGTACAGCCGCTCGAACCGTGCGTCGATGTCCGGGGCCATCGCGACCAGCAGGAGATCGAGGTCCGGCGCGACCAGGCCGAAGCGCTCCGCGAGCGCCGCGATCCGGCCCCGCTCCGGGGAGTCCTCACCAGCGCCGTGCGCGGGGACGGGGCGGAACGCGTCGCGGGACTCCAGAATGCGGTCGGCCGCCGCGGCGGTGAGGTACTGGCCCCGGTACGGGTCGTCCGGCTCCGGGTCGGTCTCCCGGCGCAGCGCGACCGCGAGCCGTACCCGCTGCTCGACGCGGCCCAGCCGTTCCCAGAGGTCGGCGACGGGCGGCGGCGAGGCGCCGTCCGGCTCCTGGAGGCCGGGCGGCGCCTGATGCGCGGTGGTCACCTGGCCGTACCTCCACGCCTGCGCCGGCCCGGCGGCAGCCGCCGCTCACGCTCGGCCGCGAAACCCTTCCCCGCCGGGTCCGACGCGCCCTCGTAGCGCAGCCGCCGCCCCGGTTCCGTCGCCTCGCCGTCCCGGGCGGGGACCGTCTGGACCAGCAGCCCTTCGGTGACCGGCGGCCCGGCCACCTCCACGTCGCCGGCCAGCGGCGCCCACACCCGCAGGTCGATCGCCGCCTTCAGCTCGCCGCCCAGCGCCGACCACACGTCCACGGTGGACGGCCGGTCGCCCGTACCGGCCGACGCCGCCTCCATCTCCACGGTGAGACCGAGCTCGGCGAGGCTGCCCGTGAGCATCCGCACCGGCAGCACGCTCGTGCGGATCAGGCAGCGCAACACCTCGGAGAGCAGCCGGTGTTCGTCCTGCGGGCGGTTGGTCCACGCGGTCACCAGATAGGTCAGCTCGAACCAGCGCGGCGGCGTGCGCCGCCCCGTGATCACGCCCTCGTCGTCGTACTCCTCGGCGGTGCCGGTACGGCGACGGGTCGCGTCCTCGCGGATGCCGTAGAGGAAGACGCTCACCGTGGGGGCGTTGCGGCGCGCGGACCAGTCCTTCGTCGGGGCGTCGAAGACCAGCTCGACCCCGCTGTCCTGGAGACCGGCGTCGACCAGCAACAGCCGCAGCCCCTCGTCCACTTCGTGGATCACCGGCGGCCCACCTCGTCCGGCGGCACGATGTTGCCGCTGACCACCAGGAAGTCCGTGGAGACCGGGGAGAAGCCGGGCCCGGACGCGGTGATGGTGCGCGGCCCCGTCTGGTCCTTCACCAGGATGAGGAGCTGGGCGATGAACGTGCCGTCGCCGCCCGGCCGGGTGGGCGGCGCGGTCGCCGTGATCCCGGGCTTCCAGGTGAGCTTCACCGGCACGCCGGGCGGGAAGTCCTTCCCCCGCACCGAGGTGACGAACCCGGGCTTGCCGACCTCCGGCACCGAGACGATGCGCGGCTGGAGGATGCGCAGCGGAGCGCGGGAGACGTTGTCACCCAGGTCCGCGTCGGTGCCGCTCGTCGTCAGCGTCCCGGTGATGGTGGTCCGCAGCGCGCGGTCGGGGGCGAGGACCACCCGCAGCACCGAGGACGCGCCGGGCGCCAGATCGGGGAGCGTGCACGAACCGGCGGCGGTGCAGCCGGCCGGCAGCGTCTTCACGGGGACCCGGGCGGGCAGCCCGAGCCGCAGCCGCAGACCGGTGGCCAGGGCGTTCTTCCCGTTGCGCACGGTGTACGTCACCACGACCCGGCCGCCCACGTATCCGGGGCTGGGCTGCGCCCGTACGACGACCCCGGGGCCCGCCTCGGGTGCGGGCGGCAGCGGAGCCGGCGGCTGGGCGGGCGGCTGCGAGGCCGGCGGCGGGAGGGTGTGGGGCGGGGTGGGGACGGGGGACGCGGGCGGGTCCGGGAGCTGGGGGATCTCGCGGACCCGGATGTCGGTCCCGGTCGCGTTGTCCGTGGGGTTCGGGTCGGTCACCGAACCGGTGACCGACCAGCCCAGCTGCCAGGGCCCGGTCGTGACACCCGTCAGCCGCGCGGTGACCTGGACCTCGTCGCCGGGCTTGAGGACGCCCAGCTCACAGCTCGGCGATCCGGCGGCGCAGGTGCCGGCGGTGCTGGTCAGCTCCTCCAGGCGCACGCCCTGCGGGACGTCGGCGACGAAGGTGGTGCCGGGCGAGGGGGCCGGGCCGTGATTGGTGACGGTGACGGTCACCGTCACCGACGAGCCGGTGTCCACCGGGGGCACGGTGGGCGGTGCGGTCACCGCCAGGTCCACCTGCTGCTGGTAGGCGGGCTCCTTCTGCCGGCCCCGCAGCCGCGCGGTCAGCGGGGTCACGGTGCCGGTGGCGAGGTCGAGTTCGGACAGCTGCTCGGGGGAGCTGGGCGCCCTGTCCCGGCGGTGGCTGAACACCAGCCGCCCGGCGTCCGAGGACCAGGCCACGTCACGCGGCTGGTAGGGGCCGGTCAGTTCGACGTCCGGGATCTCCTTGCCGCAGGCGTCGGGGTCGTCGCGGCGGTCGGTGGGCAGGACGACCCGGCAGTCCCCGCCGTCCGGCGAGATGACGACGACGCTCGCCCGCTGGTTGATCTGGTCGGCGCGGTCCTTGCGGTTGAAGGCGACGGACGCGCCATCGGGGGAGAACGCGGGGCTGTCGTCGATCACCTTGCACTCGCCGGGGCAGCCGTGGACGCTGAGGTCGTCCTGCTGTCCGAGCTCGTCCGCCCGGGCCGTCCAGACGTGCTTGATGCCGCCGAGGTCCCGGATCACCTCGTTGCGGGTGAAGGCGAGCATGGTGCCGTCGGCCGACCACGCCGGCTGGGCGTCGCCGCCGGCCTCCTCGCCATCGGGCGGGACCACCTCGCCGGTGATCTTCCCGGTGTCGGCGTCGGCGACGAGTACCCGGCTCGTCCACGTCGGGTTCTCGCCCTCGCCGGGGGTGGACCGGGTGAAGGCCAGCCGGGTGCCGTCCGGGGAGAACGCGGGGTCGGTGTCCCGCTCCTTCGGGGCCCGCCCCTCCAGGTCCAGCAGCTTCTTGTTCTGCCCTTCGGTGTCGGTCAGCCAGATCTGCTGGACCCGTTCGCCCT
This sequence comes from Streptomyces sp. Mut1, assembly GCF_030719295.1. Classification (NCBI taxonomy): domain Bacteria; kingdom Bacillati; phylum Actinomycetota; class Actinomycetes; order Kitasatosporales; family Streptomycetaceae; genus Streptomyces; species Streptomyces castrisilvae. The sequence continues at coordinate 4,580,487 of NZ_CP120997.1, forward strand.
CGTCGCCCACGAAGCGGGTGACGGCGATCTTCTGTCCGTCGGGTGTGTACGTCTGCCGCTCGGTCCAGGGGTCGTAGCCCGGTCCGGGGTGGAACAGCGGGTCCAGGGCGGGATCGTCGCTCTCGTTGTCCTTGGCCGCCGGGTCCTCGCGCAGCACGTCGAGCCTGAGGTCCCGGGGGTCCGCGCCGTCCTGCCGCATGTCCTGGAGCGTGACGATCTCGCCGTCCTCGGTGGTGCGGCGGGTGACGACCGTCGTCCAGGTGCCGCCGCCCGTTCCGAGCACGGCGGGTGCGTCCACCTCACGGTTCTCGGTGAGCTGGATCTGCGGGGCCGGGTCTTCGAGGGAGGGGATCCGGTACACGTGGTCGTAGGGGGCGCATCCGCAGTCCCGGTTGGGGCTGAGGAAGAGCAGACCGACGCCGTCCGGGAGCCAGGCCGATGACCGGGTGCCCCAGTCCTCGCCGAGGCCGGTCAGCACCGGCTGGACCTTGCCCGGACCGTCGGTGACCCGCAGCCGGAAGCCGGTGTCCGTCTCGTTCACCGGCTCGACCGCCAGTGTGTACGTGATGAGGAAGGGGCGGGCGTCGTCGTCCACCGGGTTCCACTCGGGCTCGCTCGCGTCGCCCTCCGTGCTGTCGCTGACGCACGTCACCGCCCCGCCGTCCAGGTCCCGTTCATAGATCTGGGTGCCGGGCTCCGGGCCGCCGTCGCTCGCGTACGCGATCCGGGTGCCGTCGGGGGAGAGCGTCGGAGAGGTCTCGTCGGCGGCCGTGTCCGTCAGCTGCCGCAGCCCGTTGCCGTCGACCCCGATCGACCACAGGTCACGCTGGGCGCCCTCGCCCGCGCCGGCCACGGAGGAGTCGAAGACCACCGTCCGCCCGTCGACGGAGAGTTCGGGGTGCGCGGCGTCCATGCCGAAGGTGAGCCTGAGTACGCTGCCGTCCGCGCCGCGCACGTACACCTGCGGCCGGGCCTCGTCGCGGAGGCTGGTGAAGACCAGCACCTCACCGCGCCCGAAGGCGTCCTGGTCGTAGTGGGCGGGCTCGTCGCCGTCGAACAGGTCCTCGGTCTTCGTCCCCGAGACGGCCCGACCCAGGCTGCGGTGGCCCGTACCGGCGAAGACGATGCGCCCGGTGTCCGCCGGGGCCGCCTCCGCCGCGGCGACCGCCTGGTGCGGATCCTGCGGAGCGGATACGGAACCCGCCACCAGCAGGGGTGTCAGCAGCACCAGGGCGCCGCTCAGCCGACGCAACCGGGCACCCCTCGCCGGGCCAGCAGGACCGCTCACGGTCCACCTCACAGTCTGGTCGATGGTTCTCCACGCTGAGCATCCCGCGTACGGGGGGCGCGGGGACAGGGCCGGGAGTACCCGGGACGGGGTAAGAGCGGGTGCCCTTTGCGGCTGCCCGCCCGGCGGGAGTGCCCCGGCCCGGACGCCCGGCACCCGTCCGCCGGGCCCCCGCCCCGTTCCGCGGGTGCCCGGCAGCCTTTTCCCACGGGCCCCGGGACACCGCGGAGGCAACTCCGGTTGCCCCCGCGGGCCCGTCAGATGAGCCCGTGCCGCATGGCGTAGCCCACCGCGTGGGCCCGGTTGCGCAGGTCCAGGCGGGTGGCGACCTCGTGCAGCACGTTCTTGACGGTGCGTTCGGAGTACGAGGTCTTCTGCGCGATCTCCGCGGTGCCGTAGCCCTCCGACACCAGCCTGATCATCTCCGCCTCCCGCGCCGTGAGGGTGGACAGCGAGAGACCCCTGGGGTCCAGCACCGTGCGGTGCAGACTGCTGACATGGTCGAGGAGCTTGCCGAGGAGGTCGCCCGGCAGCACGCCCTCTCCCTTCGCGATGGCCGTGACGAGGTGGACGAGACGGTCCTGGTCGGCCTCCCCGCGCCGCAGCACGGCGGAGACCCCGTACTCGATGAGGGTCTGGAGCGCACCCGCCTCGAAGTAGCCGACGACCAGGCCGGTGCGGGTGGAGGTGTTGCGCTGGAGGCGGTGCAGGAGCTGGACGGCGGACTCGTTCACCATGTCCACCACTACTAAGGAGACCTGGGCGTTGTCCGCCTCCTCCTCCGGCATCAGCTCGATCTCCGGCCGGGGGCGCAGCTGTTGCACCACACCGGTCTGGAGGATCAGGTCCTCCGCGTACACCGCCACCGAGACCCGGCCCGGCGCCGGTGTGCTCCTCGTGCGCTGCTCGGGCGCGGAGGGCACGCGGCCGGGGCCACCCGCAGCCCCCGTCTTCGTTATGTCTGTCGTGGTCGTGGTCATGGGCTCGTCCTTCTGGGCCGCTTTCGCCGATATCCGATACGTCGGGTGTGCCGTGCTCGCTCGCCCGGCGCCCCGCAGGGCGACCTCGCCCGGGGGTGCGGTGCGGGCACCCGGCACGGGTGTGCCGCCGGGGCACCGCCCCTGCCCGGACGTTGCCCTCCCGCCCCTGCTGCCGGGACGGCGGTGCGGCCTAACGTCGCATCGTGACCACATCTGCCGAACTCGACATGCCCACGGTGACGGTGTCGCCCGGCACCGAAGCGACGACCACGCTGACCGTGCGCAACGACGGCGACATCGTGGAGGCGTACACCCTCGAAGTGGTCGGCGACAGTGCGCCCTGGACCACGGTGGAACCGGCGCGGGTCTCCCTCTACCCGGGTACGTCCCAGACCGTGACGGTGCGGTTCGCACCGCCCAGGTCCCACGAGGTCAGGGCGGGCGAGGTGCCCGTGGGCATACGCGTACTGCCCGCCGAGCACCCCGAGTTGGTCGCCGTTCCCGAGATGACGGTGGTGGTCGAGCCCTTCCGCGAGCTGCGGTCGAGGCTGGAGCCGGGCCGGCGCAGGGGCTGGCTGGGTGCCCGCTTCCGGGCCTCGGTGCAGAACCGCGGGAACGCTCCCACCGACGTCGTGTTCGGCGGCAGGCAGGCGGGCGAGGAACTGCGCCTCGCCTTCACCCCGGAACGCCGGACGCTGGAGCCCGGCGAGTCCGCCGAGGCGGGCCTGCGGGTCCGGGCCCGGAAGCTGATCTGGTTCGGCGCCCCGGCCACCTGGCCGTTCGAGGTCGCCGCCGCGGAGCCGGAGACGGAGGGGGCCGCCGCCGAGGACGGGCGGCAGCAGGTCCCGCCGGAGCCGCTGCCGGGCGAGTTCGTCCAGCTCCCGGTGCTGCCGAAGTGGCTGCTGATCGTCCTCGCGGCCCTGATCGCGCTGCTCCTGGCGTGGTTCGCCCTGGTGCGGCCCGCCGTCCAGAGCGCCGCGAAGGAAGCGGGGACCAAGGCGGCCCAGGAGGAGAACCGGGAACCCCAGGGCGGCACGGCGACCGGCGGCGCCACGGATGACGGCAAGGGCCAGGGGGAGGCGAAGGGTCAGGGCACCACGTCCGGGGCGGACGGGAGCGGCGGTGCCGGTACGGGCGGTGGCTCCGGTTCGACCGGGGGCGGTGGCGGGGGCGACGGCGCCCAGAGCTCCGAGACCATCGACGTGCAGACGCGTGCCGGGGAACAGGGGATCGGGACCCACGTCGTCGAGGACGGAAAGACATTCGGTGTCACCGACATCGTCGTGGCGAATTTCCAGGGCGACGAAGGGGTGCTGACGATCTCCTTCGGGAAGCGGAAGATCACCACCATTGCGCTGGAGACGTTCAGGAACCAGGACTATCACTGGGTCACCCCCATTCAGGTACTGGAGAAGGATGCGATCACCGTTTCCGTGACGTGTTCCAAGCCTGGGACTCCGGCAACCGGAACGCAGGCCTCGAAGTGCCATCAGGTACTCAATGTCAGTGGTCGGTTGAGCGACCTCGCACGATAGGAACGATAGCCCCGGATTCATGCCCGTCTGTTCCATTGACGTGAACAGGCGGGTTTCCGACCTGCGGTGACGTGACCTGGGCGTTCACCCGGGTGTGGCGTTTCGCACACCCGGGCGCACTGGACCCGGAAATCGGAGAGGTACCCGCCGACTGGTGAATACCCGGCCTCTCGCCCTGATTACCGGTCAATTCCGCTTGTAATGCACGGCGTGAACGGCGGACGCCCGCGCACATGGGTGTGGACCACGACTTTCCAGTGCGCCGGAGCGGACATCGGAATCCGTTGGTTTCGTCACACCCGACACCCGCCCTTCTGGCTGGAATCGATCGGACGCCCGGCGGGATCCGGGCGGTCCGGCGGTCCCACGTCCGCCGGGGCGGCCCGGCCGGCGCCCGGCGGCCCGGAAAGTGCAGTGGCCCTGCCCCCCGGCCAGGACTTTGAGGCCTACTGCCCGCGCACGCCCCGGAGCAAGACTGAGCAACTGAGCAGGCGAACGACTGACCAGCCGAAGGAGCGAGCATGCCGTCGTACCTCACCCCAGGTGTATACGTGGAGGAGGTGCAGTCCGGAGCGCGGCCCATCGAAGGAGTCGGCACCGCGGTCGCAGCCTTCGTCGGCTTCGCGGAGAAGGGCCCCTTCCACCGGCCGACGCTGGTGACCAGCTGGGACCAGTACGTTTCGGCGTTCGGCACCTTCACCCCGGACACGTATCTGACGCTCGCCGTCCACGGCTACTTCAGCAACGGCGGCGGCGCCGCGTACATCGTGCGCGTCGGCGGCCCCTCCGAGGACGCGCCCCAGGGATCGGCGCCCGCGGCGGCCCCGTCCGTCGCCATCGGCGGCTTCCTGGTCTCCGCCCGGCCGGGTGCCGGTGACGGCCTCTCCATCGAGGTCACCGACGCCGAGGGCGAGAACCCCCCGGAGGACCGCTTCCGGCTGCTGGTGCGTCAGGGCGGCAAGGTGGCCGAGACGTTCGACACCTCCGTCCGCAAGAACGTCAAGGGCTACCTGGTCACCCAGGCCCGCCAGTCCAAGCTCATCGAGGTCACCGAGCAGCCCGGCACCGCCCAGACCCGCCCCGAGAAGCAGAGCCTCACCCTCGCGCCCGCCGCCCCGGAGAACGCCGGCCCGGCCGGGACCGGGCCGGTCGAGTTCGTGGGCGACGCGTCGGCGCGTACGGGCATCGCGGCCCTGGAGGCGATCGACGAGATCACCATGGTCGCCGTCCCGGACCTGATGAGCGCCCACAAGCGCGGCGACATCGACGACGAGGGCGTCAGGGCCGTACAGCTGGCCGTGATCGCGCACTGCGAGCAGATGGGCGACCGGGTCGCCGTCCTGGACACCCCGCCCGGGATGAACGCCCAGCGCGTACGCACCTGGCGCAACGACGACGCCGGATACGACTCCCGTTACGCGACGGTCTACTACCCCTGGCTCAAGGTCCTCGACCCGGCGAGCGGGCAGCAGACGCTGATGCCGCCGAGCGGCCACGTCTCCGGTGTCTGGGCGCGCAGCGACGGCGAGCGCGGCGTGCACAAGGCCCCCGCCAACGAGGTCATCCGGGGCGCGCTCGACCTCGAACTGCGGCTGAGCCGGGGCGAGCAGGACCTGCTCAACCCGATCGGCGTCAACTGCGTACGCGCCTTCCCGGGCCGGGGCATCCGGATCTGGGGCGCGCGGACGCTCTCCTCCGATCCGGCCTGGCGCTACCTCAACGTGCGCCGCCTCTTCAACTACCTGGAGGAGTCCATCCTCCTGGGCACCCAGTGGGTGGTCTTCGAGCCGAACGACGACCGTCTCTGGTCGAGTATCCGGCGCAACGTCACCGCCTTCCTCACCGAGGAGTGGCGCCGGGGCGCGCTCTTCGGCCGCACGGCGGAGGAAGCCTTCTACGTCAAGTGCGACCGGGACAACAACCCGCAGGAGTCCATCGACCTCGGCCAGGTCGTCTGCGAGATCGGCGTCTCCCCGGTGAAGCCCGCGGAGTTCGTCGTCTTCCGCCTCTCGCAGTTCTCCGACAGCACCAGCCTCGTGGACGAGTGACCGTCCTCGTCCCGGAGTGACCCAGCAGGCAACGAACGGAACAGGTGACACACAGTCATGGCAGAGGGCGACGCTCTTTCCACCCACGTCTTCGGCGTGCAGCTCGGCGGCTATCTCGTGGAGTCGATCCAGGAGATCAGCGGTCTGACCGTCGAGGAAGAAGTAGTCGAGGTCCGGCAGGTGACCGCCGAGGGCAAGCAGATCATCCGCAAGCAGCCCGGCGCGCGCCAGGCCGGCGAGGTGACGATCACCCGCGGGCTCGACAAGAGCAGCGAGTTCACCAAGTGGATCAAGGAGACGCTGAACAACGGTGCCGTCGACACCGCGCGTCAGAACCTCACCATCGAGATCAAGGACTCGAAGGGTGACACCGTCCGCCGCATCCAGCTGATGCAGGGCTGGGCCAGCAAGTGGGAGGGCCCCTCCCTGAAGGCCGGCGAGTCCAGCGCGGCGACGGAGTCGGTCACCATCACCTTCGAGGAGATCGTGGTCGAATGAGGCGCAGGACCGTTTCAGGCGGCGGGCTCGAAGAGGTCCTCGACAACCTCGCCGCCGCCGCGCCCACGCAGCGGGAGGCCGCCCCCGCGCCGCCTCCCGCCCGCGAGCCGGACCGCTCCGACCTGCGTACGGAGTTCGACTTCGAGCTGCCGCGCGGTTACGTGGACGACGAGGGCCAGGTGCACCGGAGCGGGTCGATGCGGCTCGCCACGGCCCGCGACGAACTGCGCCCGCAGATCGACCTGCGGGTCAAGGAGAACCCGGCGTACCTGAGCGTCGTGCTGCTCAGCCAGGTGATCACCCGGCTGGGCACGGTGACCGATGTGCACGCCGGGGTGGTCGAGCGGATGTACGCCACCGACGTGGCGTTCCTCCAGGACTTCTACCGCCGCATCAACAGCGAGGGCCACACCCACGCCGCGGTGACGTGCCCGCTGTGCCACGGCTCCTTCGAGGTGGACCTCTCGGGTGAACGCCTGGGGGAATCGTGACGTACGCGCCTTCCCGGCTGCGGGAGGAGCTCGCGTACATCGCCTACCACTTCCACTGGCAGCGTGAGGAGATCCTCGACCTCACCCATGGTGAGCGGCAGGAGTGGGTGAGGGAGATAGCGCGGATCAACACCCGCGTCAACGAGAGCGGGTGAGGGCGTGGAGTTCAGGGACTTGTTCCGGCGGCGGGCCCGCGCGGCGGCGGCCGGCGACGGCGGCCCCGACGCGGGACCGGCACCGGCTCCGACCCCGGAACCGGAACCGGCACCGGCCGGGTCCGCAGCCCCGTCCGGCGCGGACTGGGACGGCGGCTGGCGGCGGGTCGCCCCGCCCACGGTGACCGTCGCCCGGTCCTCGATCGGGGTGAGCGACGGCCTGCGCTTCAGGTCCCGGCTCGCCTCCTGGCAGAACGTCGCGTACGGCGGCGAGCTGGGCCACGCCGTGCTGCCCTCCGCGCCGGTCGGCCTCATCCACGGTGTGGCCCGGCCCGGCGCCGCCCGGCCCGCCTCCTCCTCCGGGGCGGCGCCCCTCGTCCTGCGGGCGGCCGGTACACCGGAGGAGCCGGTGGCGCCTTCCGTAGCCGGCACCCCGACCGCCGAGCGGCGGCCCGGCACCACCCGGCCCCGCACCGGCAGCGGTTCGGCGGCCCGGCAGCCCGGCGCCGACGCGGCGGGCGGATCGGGCGCCCGCGCGGATACGGATGCGGGGAGCGGGAGTACGCGTACGCCCGCCCTTCCGGGCCGGGGTCGTCCGGGACGGGTGGTTACGGCCGTGTCCGGCTCCGCGTCACCCGCCGCCCCCGCGCCCCGCGCGCCCGGGGAGAGCGGCCCCGCCGTACCGGTGCGGACCCGGCCCGCCCCGGTCCGGGCCCGGCGCACCGCAGCGCCCCTGATCATCGCCCGGCGTCCGGCGACGCCCTTGCGGAACCTGGCCGCCTTCGTGCCGGCCGCGCCGCCGGTCGCGCCCGGCCGGGGGGCCGCCGAGGGTCCGGCTGTCGGCGGGCCGGACGCGGCTTCCGTGCGCCCTGCTCTGGGTGAGCCTCTGCGTGAACCGGCGCCCGGCGTAGGCCCGTCGGTGCCGCCCGCTTCCGGGGGCGGGGGTTCCTCTGCGGGGCCCGATCTGCCCGTGGTGCAGCGGCAGGTGGATGCGTCCGGGTCTGCCGGGGCGGCGGGGGAGTCCGGTCGTGGGGCGGCGGAGAGCGGCCCGTCTGTGGTGCGGCGGCAGGCGGATGCGTCCGCGCCCAAGGCGTCCGGCCCCGGCCCCGGTTCCGGCCCTCGCCCCGGCCCTGGCCCCGGTCGCATGCCCGCCGACCGGGCTGGGTCAACGGAGCGCCCGCCCGTGGTCGCGCCGGAGCGTTCCGCGAGCCCGTCCGCCCCGCCGCCCGTGCGCCCCGCGCTGGGTGAGTCCCTGGGCCAACTGCCCTCCGGCGTGAGCCCTTCGGGCCCGGCCGCCGCCGATGGCGGGGGCGTCTCTGCGGGGCCCGCCCTGCCCGTGGTGCAGCGGCAGGCGGACGCGTCCGCGTCTACCGGGGCGGCGGGGGAGTCCGGTCGTGGGGCGGCGGACAGCGGTCCGTCTGCGGTGCGGCGGCAGGCGGATGCGTCCGCGCCCAAGGCGTCCGGCCCCGGCCCCGGTTCCGGCCCTCGCCCCGGTTCCGCTTCCGGCACGCCCGCCGACCGGGCTGGGTCAACGGAGCGCCCGCCCGTGGTCGCGCCGGAGCGTTCCGCGAGCCCGTCCGCCCCGTCCGCCGCGCCGCCCATGCGCCCCGCGCTGGGCAAGCCGTTGCGTGAACTGCCCCCCGAGGCGGCCCCCTTCGTCACGCCCGCCGCCCGGGACGGCGGTTCCGGTTCCTCGTCGGGGCCCGCCCTGCCCGTGGTCCAGCGGCAGACGCAGGACGCGGCCACGCCTTCCGCTCCTTCCCCGCAGCGGGCCGGGGGCCAGCCCGAGCGGGGCCCGGCGGAGCACCGGACGACGGAACGTCAGCGGTCCGCCCCCGACACCGCCCCGACGCCGGTCCAGCCCGCACCCGCGTCCCCGGCCGCCCCGTCCGCACGCCCGGCGCACGCCCCCGCGCCCCGTACCCCCGGCGCCCAGGCGCGCATCCGGGGCGGGCTCGGCGCGCCCCTCTCCGCGCTCCCGCCCACCGCCGGCACCGCGAGCGACGCCCCGCTGCTGGGCGACCCGCGCCGCGCACGGCCGGGCCCCACGACCCCCCAGACACCGCACCGGCCGGGCGCCGCGCCCGCCACCCCCGCGCCCGCAGCCATGCCCCTGCGCGCCCAGCCCGGCACCACGCCCGGCACCCTGCCCGGCCAAACGCCCGCCGGGCCCTCCGCGCCCTCCGCCCACCCCGCAGCCGTCCAACGCGCCGCCGTGGACACGGGCCGCGCCTCCCCGCCCCCTGGCGCGGTGGCCCCCGTACGCGTCCGGCGGATCACCTCACGCGGACCGGGCGGACAGGCGCCGGGACCCGGCACGCCCGGCACGGGTTCCGGCCCCGAGCCCCTGATCGTCCAGCGGTCGCGCGCCCTGCTCGCCGGGCGCACCCTGGCCGTGCGTACCGGCGCGGCCGAGGGTTTCTCGGCGCCGGCGTCCGCCGCCGCCACGCGCCCCGTCGTACCCGCGACCTGGCGACGGGACACCCCGCGCCCGGCGGACACCCCGGGCCCGGAAACGCACCAGGAGACCCGCACCACCCCGGCCGCCCCACGCACGCGGGCGACCCCGCCCGCCCCGGTCGCCCGCCACACCACCGTCCAGCGGGCCACCCACCCCGACGTACCGGCCCACACCGGCCCCACCACCTCCGGCGCCGCCCAACCACCGCTCCCCGCCCGCCAGTCCGCCCCGCCCGCACCGGCGCCCGTCCCCGTCGTGCGCCCGCACCCGCCCGGCTCCCCGCGCCCCGGGGGCGCCGCCGTGCCGGTGCAGCGCCTCGCGATGCCGGTGGTGCCCGAGGCGGGCGCCCCGGCGGCCGGGCCCGCGCCGCAGGACGGCCCGTTCGGCGCGCCGCCGCCCCTCGCCGTACGCGCCTCGCGCCCCGCCCCGGACCGGCAGCCCGAGAACCGGGCCGGACGCTCCCCGCAACCCGACCCCCGAGCGCAGGCGGTCCAGCGGGCGGTGGCCGAAGCCGGGCTGGCCGGGGTCCCCGTCCGGGTGGTCCAGAAGAAGCCCGCCCCGGGCGCGGCGTCCACCGGTCCCGCCGCCCCCGCCGTGCCCACCGCGCCCCGCCCGAACGAGGCCGCCGGGGTGGACGTCGAAGACCTGGCCCGGCGCCTGATCGACCCGGTAAGCAGGCTGCTCCGGGCGGACCTGCGCCGCGGCAGGGAACGTTCCGGACGCCCCTACGACGGCCGCCGCTGAAGAGAGAAAGCAGCAGATGACGGACAACATCTTCGCGACGAGCGTGTTCTTCAAGCTCGCCATCGGCGGAAGCGACCTCGGGCAGTTCCACACGTGCTCGGGGCTCGGCGCCGAGGTGGAGCTGGAGCAGTTTGCCGAGGGCGGCAACAACGGGTTCACCTGGCAGCTGCCGGGCCGGATCACCTGGACCAACATCACGCTGACCCGTCCCGTCACCACCGACACCCTGAAAATCGCGCGCTGGCTGAACGAGACGACCCAGCGGGTGGAACGCAAGGACGGCGAGATCGTCGCGCTCCGCCCCAACCTGACCCGGATCATCAGCTGGCAGATCCAGGGCATCGTGCCGGTGCGCTGGCAGGGGCCCTCCTTCGACCCGTCCAGCTCCGAGCCGGCGATCGAGACCCTGGAGATCGCGCACGAGGGCCTGGTGCCGTCCTGATGAACCACCCGCACCCCCGCCACGCCCACCGCCCCCACCGAGACGGACACGTGCAGGAAGGAGGAACCCCATGCCCGCCGAATCCCGGACGAGCCGCGCACGCGCTCAGCTGACCCTCATGGAGCCGCCGCCGGACGTCGGCCTCAAACCGGGCGGCACGCTCGCCCAGCTCACGTTGCAGTTCAACCCGGCGTCGCTCTCCCTGTCCAAGTCCACCGAGTGGCGCCGCACCCCGTCCAGGACGGCCGAGGAGTCCGCGCTGCCGGAGTTCGTGGGCAGCGGGCCCAGGTCGCTGTCCCTGGATGTCTTCCTCGACGCCACCGCCACCCACGACAACTCCGTGGAGGCGGCTGTGGAGCAGCTGATGACGGCCTGCGTGCCCACCGCGAGCAGCCTCGGCCGCAAGAAGCCCTCGACGCCCTGGGTGCGCTTCGACTGGGGGACATCGAAGACGACGTCGTTCGACGGCATCCTGTCGAGCCTCTCCGTGTCGTACACGCTGTTCGACGTGGACGGGAAGCCGCTGCGCGCCTCCTGCTCGCTGACCATCGAGGAGGCGAGCGTCGACCTGGCGGGCCAGAACCCGACGTCCGGGTCGAAGGAGGCACGCCGGATGCATGTCGTCGTCGCGGGGGACAGCCTGCCGCTGCTCGCCTGGCGCGAGTACGGCGACGCCACCGCCTGGCGCACGATCGCCGAGGCCAACGACATCGACGATCCCATGCAGCTGGCCCCGGGCACCGAACTCCTGGTGCCCGCGCTGGAGGACCGTGCCGCCGAAGACCGCGCCCCGGAGGCAGCCCGGTGACCGGACCCGCCCGTTCCTTCGCCGCCGACCCGATCGTGGAGGCCCCCGGCGAGCTGCCCCAGGCGTGGGCGGCCCAGCTGGTGCGCTGCGAGGTCGACGAGAACGTCGGCCTCCCGGACACCGCCGTACTGACCTACCGCGACCCGTACCACACGCTGCTCACCGCCACCGGGATCACGATCGGCACCCCGCTGAAGATCTCCGTGGTCACCGTCCAGGAGCAGGCGCGCGAGCGGCTGTTCACCGGAGAGGTCACCGCCCTCGAACTCGACAGCGACACCACCGGCTCCTTCACCGTCGTCCGCGCCTTCTCCAAGGCGCACCGGCTGCGGCGCGGGCGCAAGGTGGTGGCCTTCCGCAACATGAAGGCCGCCGACATCGTCCGCAAGGTCGCCGCGGGTGCCGGGCTGGCCTGCGGGAAGGTCGAGGCGGCCCCCGTCATGTACAAGCAGCTCACCCAGCCGAACATCTCGGACTGGGACTTCCTCCAGTACCTCGCGGGGGAGTGCGGCGCGCACGTACGGGTGGACGAGAACGGCGTACTGCAGTTCGTGAAGCCGAAGCCCGCGGCATCGGCGCCCTCCCCGTCCACCTCCGCCACCAAGCACCCGATGGTGCTGGAGTACGGGCGCAACCTGCTGGCGCTCAGGGCCGTGCTGACCGGTGCCGAGGGGGCGGACAGTGTGGAGGTGCGCGGCTGGGACGTGGAGACCAAGACGAAGCTGGTGGCCCGCGAGCAGTCCGTGCGCAGTACGACGGTGGTCCCGGGCACGAGCCCGTCCGTCGCGGCCGGGGCGTTCGGGTCGAACGCCCGGATGACGGTCGCCGACACCCCGTACCGGACCCAGGCCGAGGCCGGCGCGGTCGCCGGGGCGGTCGCGGCAAGGGTCTCCGCCGGCTTCGGGGAGATCGAGGCGGTCGTCGAGGGCAACCCCAAGCTGCGGGCCGGTGAACCGGTCGCCCTCGGCAACGTCGGCCCCGCCTTCGCCGGCCGCTACACCGCCACGGCCGCCCACCACGTCCTCGACCCGCACGGCGGCTACCGCACGACGCTCCTGGTCAGCACCGCCCCCGACCGTTCCCTGTCCGGGCTCACAGCGGGCGGCACGGCCCCGCCGGGCCCCCGCATGCCGGGCCTCGCGATCGGCGTGGTCACCGACATCCGCGAGGGCCGGGGAGGCGGCGAACGCGGCTCGGTGAAGCTCAAGTTCCCCTGGCTGGACGACACCTACGTCACCGACTGGGTCCGTACGGTGCAGTGGGGCGGGCAGGGCGGCGGCGGGGTGTTCAGCCCCGAGGTCAACGACGAGGTGCTGGTCGGCTTCGAGCAGGGGCTGCTGGACAGCCCCTATGTGCTGGGCGGCCTCTACAACGGCGTCGACAAGCCGTCCCCGCACGACGTCCCGTTGGTCGACGCCACCAGCGGCAAGGTCAACCGCCGCTCCCTGGTGTCCCGTTCGGGCAACCGGATCGAGCTTCTCGACACCCCGCGCGGCCCGTCCGGCGTGCGGCTCGCCACCGGGGACGAGCAGTTGGAGGTCATGCTCGACGAGCGGCGGGGCGAGATCGCGCTGAAGGTGTACGCGCGCGGCACGTCCCGGGTGCTCAGCTCCCTGTCCCTCGACCGGACCGGGATCACGCTCGACGCGGGCCTGGGCGACGTCCATGTGAAGGGGGCGTCGGTGACCGTCAACGGCAAGACCGGCGTCACCGTGGACGGCGGCCTGCTCGCCGTCCTGAAGGCGGCCCTCGTCCGGATCAACTGACCGCAGACAGACGGACAGACGGACAGATACAGACAGACGGACAGATACAGCGCAGACAGACAGACAGACAGATACAGATAGACAGACACAGCAAGGAGACCAGCAGCCATGCCCCCCGCAGCCCGTACGGGCGACCCCACCGTCCACGGAGGCGTCATCGGCACCCCGCCACCGGGCGCGGTGGCCGTCGTCACCGTGCTGATCGGTGGCAAGCCGGCCGCCGTCACCGGAAGCCTCCACGTGTGTGTCATCCCCCCGCACGCCCTGCTGGGCCCGGGGAACGTCGTCATGCCGAACCCGGCCGCCCTGGTCGGCGGCGCGGTGATGATCGGCGGGCTGCCGGCCGCCCGCATGGGCGACACCACGAGCTGCGGCGCCAAGATCGTCGCCGGGGCGCCGAACGTCCTGATCGGAGGCCCGATGTGAGCGAGGGCGGATTCATCGGACGCGGCTGGGGCTTCCCGCTGCGGGTCGGCGCCACGGGCGGCATCGGCATGGTCGAGCGCGAGCAGGAGATCGAGGAGGCCATCGGTCTGGTGCTGGGCACCGCGCCCGGGGAGCGGCCGATGCGCCCCGAGTTCGGCTGCGGCATCCACGACTACGTCTTCGCGCCGGGCGACGGCGCGACGGCCGGGCGCATCGCCCACGAGGTGCGGGTGTCGCTGGAGCGGTGGGAGCCGCGCATCGACGTACGGGATGTGGTCGTCGCCTTCGACACCGTCGAGGAGGGCACCCTCTACATCGACGTGCACTACACCGTGCGGTCCACCAACAACCTGCGCAACCTCGTCTTCCCCTTCTACACGATCCCGTCGTCCGGCGGCGTCGCGGAAACGGGAGCCCGCTGATGTCCCTGCCCCCGCCCAACCTGGACGACCGGCGCTTCCAGCAGCTCGTGGACGAGGCCAAGCGGTACGTCCAGCAGCGCTCGCCCGAGTGGACCGACCACAACGTGTCGGACCCCGGGGTCACGCTGATCGAGACGTTCGCGTACATGGTCGACCAGCTGCTGTACAGGCTGAACCGGGTACCCGACCGGAACTACTTCGCCTTCCTCGACCTGCTGGGCGTACAGCTGTTCCCGCCGACGGCCGCCCGCGCCGACGTCGACTTCTGGCTGTCCGCGCCGCAGCCGGACACCGTGCGCCTCCCGGCCGGCACGGAGGTCGCCACCGCACGCGGCGAGACCGAGGAAGCGGTGGTCTTCTCGACCGAGGATGACCTGGCGATCGTGCCGAGTTCCCTGATCCGCCTGGTCACCGTTCCGGCCTCCGGCGAGCAGACCGACCGCACCGGGCCGCTCGGCGAGGGCAAGGACATCCCCTGCTTCCAGCGCCGGCCCGCGCCCGGTGACGCCCTGCTGTTCGGGCTGCCCACCGCCGTTCCCCGGTGCATCGTCGCCGTACGCCTGGACAGCCGGGTGGAGGGCGTCGGCGTCGACCCCCGGCAGCCGCCGCTGGTGTGGGAGGCGTGGGACGGCGCCCGCTGGGTGCCGTGCGCGACCGGCACCGACTCCACGGGCGGGCTCAACAAGCCCGGTGAGATAACGGTGTTCGTGCCCGCCGGGCACACCGCGTCCGTCACGGCCGGCACCCGCGCCGGATGGCTGCGCTGCCGCGTCACCGAGGCAGCGCCGGGCCAGCCCTTCTACGCGGAGTCCCCGACGATCCGCGAGGCCGAGGTCTTCACCGTCGGCGGCACCATGGGCGTCGAGCACGCGGAGACGGTGCTCGACGTCCCGCTCGGCACCTCCGAGGGCGTCGCGGGGCAGACGTTCTCCGTGCCCCGCACGCCGATCCTGCTGGACGCGGAACCCCCCGCCGTCCAGGTGTCGTCGGACCGGGGCTGGCAGACCTGGACCCCGGTGGAGCACTTCGGCGCCTCGTCCCCGGGCGACCGGCACGTCCGGATCGACGCTGTCACCGGCCGGTTCGCCTTCCCGCCGGAGGTCCGCGAGGCGGACGGCACGATGCGTGCCTACGGGGTGGTGCCCCCGAAGGGCGCCCAGCTCCGGATCGCGCAGTACCGCACGGGCGGCGGGGCCGCGGGCAACGTGGCGCGCGGCGCCATCCGCGTCCTGCGCAGCTCCGTCCCGTACGTCGCCGGTGTCGACAACCGCGAGGCGGCGCGCGGCGGGGTCGACGGCGAGACCGTCGAGAACGCGAAGGCGCGCGCACCCCAGATCCTGCGCGTCCAGGAGCGCGCCGTCACGGCCGAGGACCACGAGGCCATCGCCCGGGAGGCCGCCCCCTCGCTGCGCCGGGTCCGCTGCCTGCCCGCCGTCGCGGGCGAGGGCGGCGCCGTACGGGTCCTGGTGGTGCCGGACGCGGTCCCCGACGAGGGCGGCCGGCTGCGGTTCGAGCAGCTGATCCCGCCGGACTCGGTGCTCGCCGCCGTGGCCGCCCGGCTCGACGAGCGCCGGCTCGTCGGCACCCGCCTGATCGTGGAACCCCCCGCCTATCAGGGCGTCACCGTCGTCGCGAACCTGGTGGCGGACGAGGGCGAGGCGGACCGGGTCAGGGGCGCCGCGCTCGACGCCCTGTTCCGCCACATCGACCCGCTGCGGGGCGGTGCGGACGGCACCGGCTGGCCCTTCGGCAGGCCCGTGCAGTACGGCGAGGTCTTCGCCGTACTCCAGGGCGTGCCCGGGGTGCGCCTGGTGGAGGAGGTCCGGCTGTTCCCCGCCGACCCGCTCACCGGCCGGCGCGGCGGGGCGGCCGACCGCATCGACGTCGCGGCCGACGCCCTGGTCTTCTCCCACCAGCACCAGATCGCCGTCACGGTGTCCGGGCCCGGTGAGCGCCGATGACCAGGGCCGCCGTCCCCGGACTCCCCAGCCGCTACCCGATCGGCGAGCTGCTGCCCGCCCTGTACGCGGACGACGACCTCGCCCAGCGCTTCACGGCGGGCCTGGACACGGTCCTGGCCCCCATCCTGTCCACCCTGGACAACCTCCCGGCCTACTTCGATCCCGCGCTCGCCCCCGAGGACTTCCTGCCCTGGCTGTCTTCCTGGGTCGACGCGGGCATCGACCCGTCCTGGCCGGCGGCCCTGCGCCGCGCGGCCGTCGCCCGCGCCGTCGAACTCCACCGCTGGCGCGGCACCCGCCGGGGCCTCACGGAACACCTGAGGCTCTGCTTCGGCGTCGAGGCCGACATCCAGGACGGCGGCGGCGCGGTTTGGTCGTCGGAGGCGGGGGGAGAACTCCCTCCTGCCCCGACCGGGGAACTGCTGGTCCGGGTCAGGCCCCCGGCCGGACGCACGGTGGACGCGGCCCGCGTCCTGACCGTGGTCCGGGCCTCGTGCCCGGCCCACCTCACCTGCCGGGTGGAGATCCTGCCGGGCGCCCCGGCCGACGAGACAGGAGCCTGACATGACGCGCCCGTGCCCGGCCTGCGGCGCCGCCAACGACGAGAACGAGGACTTCTGCGGGAGCTGCGGTACGTACTTGGGCTGGTCGACGCGGAGCGCCCGGCCGGAGCCCCCGGCACCGACGCCGGAACCGGAACCGGAACCGGAAAGGCCGTCTACGGCTACGACTCCGGCGGCGCCGACCCGGACCCCTGCGCCGACCCCGGAGCCGAGCACGCCCCCGACCCCGGAACCGAGCACGGCCCCGGCACCCCCGGCACCCCCGGCACCGGAAGCGACGCCCCCGCCCACAGCCGCACCCGCACCCACACCCCCGCCCGCGCCCCCGGCGCCGCGCCGCGCCCCCGTACAACCGGCCGCTCCCGCTCCCGCGCCCGCCCCCGTACAACCGGTGCGGCCGGCACGGCCGGAGCCGAGTCCGCGACCGGAACCCGAACCGGAGCCCGCCGACGAGCCCGTGGGGGCGGTGCGGCCCGGCGTGCCGATCGCCGCGCGGCCGACCGTCAGGCCGGTGGCGGTGGACGAGGAGCCGGACGGCGAGCCGTGCCCGTCGTGCCGGACGCCCAACCGGCCGGGCCGTACGTTCTGCCGCAACTGCGCCTCCCCGCTGAAGCCGCGGGCGCAGGCCGCGCCGCTGCCCTGGTGGCGGACGCGGTGGCCGTTCAACCGCCGGGTGCGGGCGGGCTCGGGCAGGCTGCTGCGGGCGAGCCTGATCGCCCTGGTGATAGCGGGTCTCCTGGTCGCGGGCTACCTGCTGATCCCGGCCGGGCGCTACGTGTTCGAGGACGTACGCGACAAGCGCGGCGGCACGGCACAGATCAGCCCCGAACACGTCTCCGCGAGCGCCGCCGCCCCCGGGCACCCGGCGAAGGAGGCCATAGACACGGTGACGAACACCTACTGGGGCGCGGAGCAGGTCGGCGACTCGCTGACCGCCGAGTTCGACGAGCCGTTCCGGCTGGTCGGTGTCACGGTCTACACCGGGGTGTCGAAGAAGCCCGAGGTCTTCAAGACGGGCGCGAGGCCGGTCAAGGCCGATCTGATCATCAAGTCGAAGGACGGCACGATCCACGAGGAGGCCATGCCCCTCGGGGACCGGCCCGGAAAGCAGACGCTGCGGACCGGCATCAGCGACGTCGTCTCGATCGAGTTCGTCGTGCGGGAGGCGGCGGGGCAGGAGGGCGGAGGCCCGATCGCCCTGGGGGAGATCGAGTACTTCAAGCGCACGTGAGGGTGGCGCCGTCCTCCCGCGCCGCCGGCCTCAGTGGGCCTCCTCGGTGGCGCGGGAGTCGGTGAGGGTCAGCGCGCCGCCGGCCGCGACCAGGCCGACGACGACCGCCAGCACGGCGTAGGTGATCCGCTCGCCGTGGAAGAAGGACGCCACCAGGGCGCTGCTCCAGGCGCCCGCGGGCAGCTGCGTGGTGACCAGCGCGGCGATCAGGGTGCCGACCACGGCGGTACCGATGCTGGTTCCGACCTCCTGGGCGGTGTCGTTGAGCGCCGTACCGATGGACGTGCGGTTCTCCGGCATCGCGTCGACGAGCGCGATGGCGCAGATCGTCATGATGGTGCGCAGCCCGACGGTCATCAGGACCATGCAGGCGGCGATGACGCCGTACCCGTGGTCGACGCCCCAGGACAGGGCGCCCAGCGAGCCGGCCAGGCAGGCGGCGCCGACCAGGCAGGCGACGCGGTGGCCGAACCTTCCCGCGAGCCACTCGGACAGGGGGGTCGCCGCGATCATGGTCACGATGAGCGGCAGGTTCGCCAGGCCGGCCCGCACGGGGCTCCACCCGTAGGCGTACTGGAAGTGCAGGATCAGGCCGAACATCACCGCTGCCATCGCGATGGCCGTGCCGATCTGCGCGATGGCGGCGCCCCGGACGGTGCCGCTGGCGAAGAGGCGGAGGTCCAGCATGGGTGCCGCGCTGCGGCGCTCGTGCCACACGAACGCGATCCCCGCCGCGAGGGCGCCGAGAACCGAGGCGAGGGTGCTCACGGAGAGCCAGCCGTGCTCGACACCGCTGGTCAGCGCGTAGCAGGCGAGTCCGATGGCGGTGACGCTCAGGACGGCGCCCGGCAGGTCGAGCTTGTCCTGCGTCAGGTCCTGCGGCCGGTCGGCCGGGACGCCGAGGCGGATGCCGAAGGCGGCGATCAGCGCGATCGGGGCGTTGACGAGCAGGAGCCACTGCCACCGGACGTGCGCGAGGGCGGTGCCGCCGAGCAGCGGGCCGAGGACGAAGCCGGACATGCCGACGACGATCATCAGCGTCATCGCGCGCATCCGCAGCGCCTTTTCGTCGAACAGCCGGAAGACCAGCGAGTTGGTGATGGGGGCCATCGCGGCGGCGGCGATGCCGAGACCGGCACGCAGCGTGATGAGTTCCCCGGTGGTGGTGACGGCGACGACGGCCAGGCTCAGCAGACCGAACACCGCCAGGCCGACCAGCAGCACCCGCCGGCGCCCGAGCCGGTCGGCCAGCGACCCTGCCGTCAGCAGGAGGCCGCCGAACGTCAGCGAGTACGCGCCGGTGACCCACTGGAGCGCGGTCGTGCCGCTGCCGAGGTCCCGGCCGATGGTGGGCAGCGCGATCGAGAGAAGGGTGTTGTCGACCATCTCGACGAAGAAGGCCAGGCAGAGCGCGGCCAGGGGTATCCAGGCGGCGCGCAGCGAGGGATACGTACGCGGTGGGGTGGGGGCGGAAGTGGTGGCGGTCGTGGCGATGGCGGGCCTCCTCAGGGAACGTCGCCGACTATCGAACGACGTTCTACGATAGAACGCCGTTCGATGATGAGGCAAGCGTGATTGGATGTGACCCATGACCGGCCCCCGTCCCAGCCCCGCCGACCGCCCGACCCGGGGGCGCCGGCGCGCCTCGCACTCCATCGACGCCGTTCTCACCGCAGCGGTGGCCCTGCTCGATGAGGCGGGGGAGCCGGCGCTGACCCTGCGGGCCCTCGCGACCCGGCTCGGCACCGGCGTCGGCAGCATCTACTGGTACGTCTCGGGCAAGGACGACCTGCTCGATCGCGCCATGGACCACGTGCTCGGCGGGGTCCTGACGGCCGTCGAGAAACAGGACCGCAGCGGGGACCCGATCGATGTCCTGCGCGTGATGGCCGTCACCCTGTTCGACGCGATCGTGGACCGGCCGTGGCTGGGCGGGCGCTTCATGCAGGACATCGGCACCCACGGCAACGCGCTGCGGCTCTACGAGAAGCTGGGGCAGCAGACGCTCCGCCTCGACCTCACCCCACGCCAGCGGTTCCACGCCGTCACGGCGATCGTGGCCGTCGTGGCCGGCAGCGCGGCCGATCTGGGCCAGGAACCGCCCCAGGAGGTGCTGGACGGCTCGGTGGGCCGCGAGGAGTTCCTCGGTCGCTACGCCGAGATGTGGCGTGAGCTCGACACCGAGGAGTACCCGTTCCTGCACGAGATCGTGGACGAGTTCGACGGCCACGACGACAAGGAGCAGTTCCTCGCCGCCCTGGAACTGACCCTGGCCGGCCTCCGCCGCCAGTCCGGCACCTGAGCCGCCTACTCCCCGGCCACGAGCTGCGCGGTCACCACGCCGTGCAGCAACTCCGCGTCCACGAAGTCCCCGTCCTTCGGCGCCCCGCAACGCCAGCTCAGCGGATACGTGTTGCCGTGCGCCGCCGGAATCCCCACGTACTGGTCCCGCACGGCCGGCCCGAAGCACTTCGCGCCGGGCGGCCAGTCGAAGTCCTGGCTCGCCCCGGGCTCCAGCAGGAAGTACGTCCACCGCGCCCCGGCGATCTCCCGCACCACCGGCCCGGGATCGCCGTCCGTGAGCGTCACCAGATGGTGCACCACCGCCTCACCCCGGACGCCGCGCAGCCGAATGGCGTCGAAGTGGATGCCGGTGAGATGGAGTTGGAGCCCCGAGGAGGGAACCCATTCGGGGAGATTCTTCTGCGTCATGGCTACGAGCATTCCGCCGTATGCGTAGCGTGACCAGGAGGACACGATCCACATCGGGGCGATGTGAGGAAGGGGCGGTGGTCTGTGGGGACGAGCGAAGAGGTGAGTCACGGGCGCAGGCTCGTAGGGGAGTTGATGCGCATTCACCGGGTGCAGGCGAGGTTCACGCAGAAGACGGCGTCGGAGAGCCTGCTCGTCTCGGAATCGCTGCTGGGCGCGGTGGAACGCGCGGAGCGCATCCCGTCGCTGGACCTGCTGACGGACGCCGAGGTCCTGTACCGGGCGAACGGGGCGCTGAAGGCGTGCTGCGATCTGGTGGACGAGGAGAAGTACGCGCCGAAGTTCCTGGACTGGGCCAAGTTGGAGCGCACGGCTCGGGTGATCAGCGGGTACGAGACGATGCTGATCCCCGGTCTGCTCCAGACGGAGGCGTACGCGCTCGCGCTGTACCGCGCCCGTGTTCCGGCGTACTCGGAGGCCGAGATCATCCAGCACGTAGCGGCGCGGCTGGAACGGCAGACGGTACTGGACCGTACGCCGCCGCCGCGGGTTGGGTTCGTCATCGAGGAATCGGTGCTCGACCGAACGCTGGGTGGGCCAGAGGTGCTCAAGGAACAACTGCTGCACCTGCTCGACTGCATTGAGCGCTACAACCACCTGACGGTGCAGGTGATGCCGTCCGCGCAGCACACGCACGCGGGGTTGAACGGCCCGATGCAGCTGATGACCACGGCGGAAGGCCGCGCTCTGCTGTTCGCGGAGGCGCAGGGCGGCGGTAGGTTGTTCTCGAAGCCGGAGCAGGTGGGCGACATGTTGGACCTCTTCGGCATCCTGCGGGCTCAGGCACTCAATCCCTGGAAGTCCGTAGAGGTCATCGAGACGAAGGTGAGGCAACTGTGAGCGACGTAGCCGGGCTGGCCTGGTTCAAGTCCAGTTACAGCAACAACGAGGGCGAAGCCTGCATCGAAGTGGCCTACAACTGGCACAAGTCCAGCTACAGCGGTAACACGGGCGGCGCCTGCGTAGAGGTGGCCACCTGCCCCCACACCGTCCACGTCCGCGATTCCAAGGTCACCGACGGCCCGACCTTCGCCGTCGCCCCGACCGCCTGGACCGCGTTCCTGGACCACGCGACCGCGAACTGACCACCGAGTCCGGGGGCGGCCGTTCCCCGCAAGGAGGCTCTGGAGAACGGCTACGCCGCTCTCCAGACAGCCTGCGACGCGCGGGACCGTGCGGATCGCCGGAGCTTTCGTTCACACCACTGCGGCAGCGGCGATGAGTTCTCGCAGCCTTCCGCCGCTTCTTCCACCGGCGAAGGGCTCGGCTTCGTCATGGAGTTCCACGAGGCGGTCGGCGACGCGGCGGGATTCGATGATGCCGAAGAGGTCGAGTGCGCGCTCGGTTTCCAGCAGAGCGCCGTCGAGTTCTTCGGCCGCGACGTAGCTGCGGGCCAGGCCGAGGTGGTCGAAGGCTTTGCTGCGTACGCGGTGCTCGGGCCGGTTGTCGAGTGCGTGACTGATCAGCGCAACGGACTTCTCGGCGCGCCTTGCGCGATGTGAGCCGGTGCTGTGCTTGGCGGCGATCTGGTGCGCTACTCCGATGGTGGCGGACAGTTCCGCGGAGTCGAAGAACGTCATGTGTGCGGGTTCGGCGCCGGACGCGACGCGGGTGAACGCCTCTTGGGCGTGGTCGGCTGCCCGCTCGCTCTCGTCGAGGTTACCCAGGATGGCGTGGAAGCGGGCTTCGAGGGAGGCGAGCATCGAGACGGTGGCGGGGGACAGGCGGCGGCGGGCGCCGAACTGGGCGAGCGCGATCAGATCGAGCGAGTCCTCGTAGCGTTCCAGGTGGGACATCTGCCGGGCCATACATTGCAGGATGTGAGCGCCCAGGGCCTTGTCTCCGCCTTCGGAGGCGGCGTGCAGGGCGGTGACGAACAGCCTTTGTGCGGAGGCGTGACGGCCTGCGTCAAAGGTCATCCATCCGGCCACCGACCCGAGGTCGGCGACGGCGGAGAAGAGGGCCTGGCCGGTCGCCGTGGTGTAGGAGCACGAGTTCAGCATGGCGACGGCGTCATCGAGCTGTCCGAGGACGGCTTTGCGGGAGAGGGCTCCGCCGTGGCGGTTGTCCAGTTCCCGGAAGGTTGCGGTGGCAGCCCGGATGCCTTTGACCTGAGCGGTTCCGATGCGCCCTGAGCGTGTGGCCACCGCTTCGGGTCCGTCGCCGGTGGGGGCGGCCGAGGCCCAGTGCTGGAGGGGTGCGAGCAGATCGTCCCCGGCGTGCACGCCTTGCGCGTCGGCGCCGGTGCGGGTGGTCGGCAGCATGAATTCGCTCCGGGCGATGTCTGTCAGGGCGTCGATGGTGCTGGGTGCCTCCCACGGGAAATCCGGATGGCGGCGGGCGCCTTCGACGTCTCCGGGGCCGGGGAAGCCGAGGTCTGCGCAGGTGAGGTGCAGGCCGAGGCGGGTGTTGATGACGTCCGTGATGAGCTGCGGTACGGGCGGGCGGGGTGTCTCGCCCTTGAGCCAGCGGCGTACGCGGCTCTCGTCTGTGCCGATGCCCCGGTGTCCGAGTTCGGCGGCGCGGTCGGTGACGGCGCGGGCCAGTCCTACGCGGGACATGCCGGTGCGGGTGAGCCAGTGAGCCAGTAACGCGTTGGGCCGCCGGTCGGTCGGGGGCCTTCCCATGGACGCCTCCGGGTGCTGAATCCGACCAGCGTAGAAGCCGGGCGTGCGGCACGGAACAGGGCCGAGTAATTCGCCGGAATTCGCCGAGCGACCCGCCGTCGCGCGCCGGGACCTTCGCCGTTCTTCGCCAAGGTTCGCCGAGTCCCGGTCATCGGTGATCAGTGGTGATCTGTTCATGGCCGCAGCGAACAAGCGCCGTGGCAGCACCATCCGGATCATCCACATCACGGAGGTAGCCATGAACACCATCGAGACCCAGCCCGCCGAGATCACCATCGAGCTCCCCGAGTCCTTCTCCGCCGAGGCGGCGACCCTGGGCCGGCAGCCGAACAACGACGGCGACAACAGCGGCGCCATGTTCTTCGAGTGAGCGACACCGCACGGTGAACTCCGGAGGGGCCGGCGGGTTCGCCGGCCCCTTTGGCCCGTTGAAGGAAGGGGAACAGGGATGGACGGGGAGTGGATCACCGGTGGTGCTTCGACTCGGGCATGGTGCGCTGGCACGCCTGTCGTCGGTCTGCCGGACATGCGAGTGGGCCCGGACTGCCAGGTGCGTGTCCTGGCCTCAGAACAAGTACGGATCGCGCTGGTAGGCGACTTCCTACTGACCACGGCCGAGGAATCCGGGCTGCTCGCGGCCGTGGCCGAACGGCGCTGGTCCGACCTGATGGCACTGCCGGGGTCGTACTGGGTGGTCGCGCGGGCCGGTAAGCACAGCTTCGTCTGCGGGGACCTGTCGGGCCTCCGCAGCATCTTCTACGCCCGGCAGCCCGGCTGCATCTGGTCGACGAGTGCCCAGCGCCTGGCCGTGCACCAGGACGCGCTCCCGGACCTGCCGTTCCTGGCCGCACGGATCACCGCAGGAGCCGAACACTGGCCGGGGCGCACCGTCTACGACGGCGTGCACGCGGTTCCGGCGGGGTTCGGCCTTCTGCTGGGCGGGGAACCGGTGCTTGTCGACGTCAGCGGCTACGCCCCGTCGGCGACGCTGGAGCAGGGCGCGCCGGTGTCCGCCGACGCCTTGGAGCGGGCGGTGCAATGGCGGATGGAGGAGGCGGACGGGCTTGTCGGCGCCGATGTGTCCGGGGGATTGGACTCCTCCACTCTGGCCATTCTTGCCTCGCGTGCCGGGTCGATACGAGCGGTCACGTACGCGGACCGCTTCACCAGCAGCGAGGATCTGGACTTCGCCCGGCGGGTGGCGTCGCACATGGGCACGGAGCTGAAGGTCGGTGCGGGCGGGCCCAAGGAGCTGCCGTTCGGCTGGTCATGGGATCAGCCGGTGCCCGACCAGCCCGCGGCCCTGAGCCTGACGTGCGCTCAGCACGCCCTGTACTTACGTCCGGCGGCCGGGCTGCCGCTGCACTTCACCGGCAATGGCGGCGACATCGTCCTGGACTCGTGCAGCGCGGCGTGGATCGGGATGGTGCAGTGCGGCGACCGCCGCGCGGCCCGTCGGCAGGTGACCGGCTGGGCCAGGGCCCGGAACCGGCCACCGCGTGATCTGTGGCAGGCCGTGACCCGGGCGGCGTCCATCACCCATGACGAAGCGCTCACGCGGGCCGCCGACCGGGTGGAGCGCGCGGACTTCGGCCACCGGCGGTCAGGGGTGTGGTCCTGGTGCCACCTGGGCCAGTCCGCGAAGTGGCTGACCCCCCATGGCCGCGAGCAGGTCGCAGGCATGCTCCGGGAGGCCGCCTCGGCTGCGACGACGGAGGCCCGTGCGGACCTGGCCGAGCAGCGGACCTCGCTGCGCCTGGTGGGGGCGGATGCCCGGGACACGGTCCCGCTGACCCGTCCATGGCGGATACGGCAGGTGCACCCGTTCCTCGACAACCAGGTCGTACGGGCCGCGTTCACGATCACCCCGGTGGAACGGCACGGGGTGACCACCTTCAAGCCGCTGCTCGCCGCCGCGCTGCCCTTCCTACCGCCGTGGCTGACCGGGCGCACCTCCAAGGGCTCGTTCAGCCGTCAACTCACCGCCGGCATGGTGCACCACCGCCCGGCACTGGCCGACCTGATCCGTACCAGCCCGCTCGCCACGAACGGTCTTCTGGACGCCGAGCCGGCGCTCGCCGCCCTCGCCCGCGTCGGCGGAACGGCTGCGGGCGACCTGTACGACCTTCAGCGTCTGGTGATGACCTGCCAGTGGCTCGCCGCCCGCGAACGCCTGCTCACGACACCCGGGCGGGAGGCAGCGTGCTGACGATCCCCCAGCACGTCCATTTCGCCCGCTGCAGGGCGGCACTGCCGTGCTCGACCTGAAGAAGGGCCAGTGGCGGATGTTCTCCGGCGCCGGCGAGCGCATCTGGCTCGCCATCGCCCTGTACGGGGTCACGACCGGACTCGCCGAGGAACTTGCGGTTCCCGCTGGGCTCGACGTCGCGGCCGCCCGGCGAGCTGTCGACTCCTACGTAACCCACCTGATCGACACCGGTCTGCTGGCTCCACCAGGTCAGGAGCCCCACACGCCACGCTGGACGGTTCGGAGGCGGCATCGATGACGCAGATGATCCACGCTCCCGTGCCCCCGCCGTGGCGGCTGCGCGTTCTGGCGTACGCCGCGATCACTGCGGCGCTCGTAGTCAAAGCGGTGCCCGGCGACCGCCGTCGGATGGCGGTGCGACTGGCGGTGGCCCGCTCGGTGCGTGCACTGCCGCCGGCACAGCACGCACTGGTTCAGGACCTGTACGAGGCCGTGGTCGCCTGCCAGCCGCTGTGGTGGCGCGGGCAGATCGACTGCAAGGAACGGTCCCTGGCAACCGTCCTGGCCACCGCGCTCGCCGGGCGCCGATGCCACCTGGTCCTGGGCGCCCGCGCTCTGCCGGCCGCCTTCCACGCCTGGGTGATGACTGTCGACGGCACACACGTCGGCAACGGAGAGGCCGGCGGACACGACCATCCGTGGACCCCCGTTTACACCACTGCGTAGATCACCGGGTGGGCGGCCGTACCGCCGCCCACCCGTTCACCCCTGAGGGTGAATCGTGGAACGGACTAGTTGACGCGCACGGGTGTGAACTGGCGGAACTTCCCCGCGATGACGAATCCAGTTGAACCCGCACGCCTGGCCCCTTGCCAATGGGAGACGTGACTCCCACTACCGCCGAAGCCGCGGCCCCGGCCGAACCGGCGCCGACCCCACCCCCTTCAGCCCCTGGCGCGCCCCCCGTGATGCGACTGCAGGAGGACGGTCACGCCGCCGACCGCAGCCGCCTCACCACCCGCGCCATCGCCGCCCAGCTCCCCGCCGCCCTGAGCCGGGCCTGGATGCTGAGCCGGCAGGCCGACCGCCGCGCCACGTTCGCCCTGGCCGGCTGCGCGGTGGCCTGCGCCGCGTTGACGGCCGTGGCCCTGCGGGCGACCACCGACCTTCTGACCGCGCTCCTGGGCACCGGAACCGCCGCACACCGGATGGAACAGGCACTTCCCGCCCTGGTCCTCGTCACCGCGACCACCTGCGCAAGCTACCTGGCCGACGCGGGGGCCCGCTTCTGCGCCAACCGCCTCGCTCCGAAGGTCAACCGCGAGGCCGACCTCGCCGTCATCTCCGCCTCCACCGGCGCCGAACTGGGCGCCTACGAGAACTCTGCCTTCGAGGACGGCCGTTTCGCCGCCACGCAGGGGGCGGAGAAGATGCCGGACCTGATCGGCGGAGCGCAGAGCCTCGTCTCCGCGTGCGCGCAGCTCCTCGCCGCGGTGGCCGTGATCGCCACCCTCGACGCCATACTGCTGCCGCTCCTGCTCCTGGCCGTCCTCCCCCGGGCATGGGGGGCCGTGCGGGCCGCCCGGCTCGATCACGAAGCCGCCCACCGCAACCTCGCCGACACTCGCCTGCGCCGGGTCCTGGCTCAGTACACAACCGACCGGGGCACCGCTGCCGAACTCCGCTCAGCCACGATGGGCGACTTTCTTCTGGAGCAGTACCGCGTCATCTCCGGCCGCCTGGAGCGCGAGAAGATCACCGCGTCCCGGCACGCCGCCCTCACTCAAGGTGCGGGTGACCTCCTGGCCGCGCTCGCTGTGGCCGCCGTGTGGGCAGGCATCCTGTATCTGACTCTCACCGGGCGGATGAGCGTCGCCACCGCGGCAACCACCGTCCTCGTCGTCCGCACGGCGAACACCTCGCTGACCGGCAGCGTACGGGCCTCCGCCCGCCTGTTCGCCACCAGCCTCTACGTAGCCGACTGGGCCCGGTTCCTCGACAGCGCGGGCGCATGGGCCATGCGGCGCGGCAACACTCCCGCCCCCGCCACGGGCCCCCGCACCATTGAGACGCGCGACCTGTCCTTCGTCTACCCCGGCAAGCGCTCGCCCGCCCTTCACGGCGTGAACCTGCGCATCGAGAGGGGACAGGTCATCGCCCTCGTGGGGGAGAACGGCTGCGGAAAGACGACACTGGCCAGGCTGCTGACCGGTCTGTACCTGCCGACCGGCGGAACGGTCACCTGGGACGGTGAACGGCTGGCCGATCTCGACCCGGCCACGCTCTGGCGAACCACCGCGCTGGTGCCCCAGGACTACACCCGCTGGCCGCTCGCTGCGCGCGAGAACATCACTCTGGGCCAGCCCCGGCCCGGCGGTGACGAAGCCGTACACACCGCAGCCCGCCTCGCGGGCGCCGACGCCGTACTGGAAACCCTCCCCGAGGGGCTGGACACGTCACTCGCCCGGTCCTGGTGGGGCGGTCACGACCTGTCCGGGGGACAGTGGCAGCGCATCGCCATCGCCCGTGCGTTCCACCGCGACGCTCCGGTCCTGGTCCTCGACGAACCGACGGCTGCCCTCGATGCCCGCGCCGAACATCAGGTGTTCTCCCGGCTGCGGAACCTCTCGGCCGACCGCACAGCACTCTTCATCACGCATCGGCTCGCCAACGCCCGGGTCGCCGACCTCGTCGTCGTTCTCGACCGGGGCACGGTCGTGGAGACGGGCACATACGAAGCCCTTCTGCGGGGCGGGGGGCTGTTCGCGGAACTGCACGCTTTACAGGAGGGCGAGAACTGAGCGGCCCCCGATCCACCGGGCGCAGATCCGGCTCCTCGTGGCCCCCTTCCTGGCAACCGCTCCGGTCCGTTCAGCCGGCCGCCTTCGCATGGGGCGTGGAGGCGAAGAGGTCCATGCCGAGCGCCCCGGACAGGAAGTGGGCGACGCGCTGGCCGCGGACGCTGTTGCCGGCCTCGTCCAGGCGGGGTGAGAACACGCCGAGACCGCCCTTGCCGGGGGCGACGGTGATGATGCCGCCGGAGACGCCGCTCTTGCCGGGCATGCCGACCTCGTACAGCCAGTCGCCACTGCGCTCGTACAGACCTGCCGTGGCCAGCGCGGAGAGGGTGTCGCGGCAGACTCCGGCGTCCACGACCCGCTCGTCCGTGAGGGGGCAGACGCCGCCGTTGGCCAGTGTCGCGCCCATGACCGCGAGGTCGCGGGCGGAGACGGTCACGGAGCACTGCCGGGTGTAGAGGGCGGTGGTCGCGACGGGGTCCCGGGCGAGGGCGCCGTAGCTGTCCAGCAGGCGGGCGATCGACTCGTTGCGCTGGTTGGTGCCGGACTCGGAGGCGTACACGCGCTCGTCCAGCCGGAGTTCCCGGCCCGCGAAGCGGGAGAGGCCGTGGCGGATGAACTCCCAGCGCTCCTCGGGCGACGCGCCCGGCACCAGGGCCGTGGTGGCCAGGGCCCCCGCGTTGACCATGGGGTTCATCGGGCTGCCGTGATTCAGCTCGACGGCCAGGACCGAGTTGAACGGCAGGCCCGTGCTGTTGACCCCGATCCGCCGGCGGACGGTGTCGCGGCCGAGTTCGTGGTTGACGAGGGCGAAGACGAACGGCTTGGAGACCGACTGGATCGAGAACGGGTGGTCCGCGTCGCCGGCCGTGAAGACGTTGCCGCTGACGTGGGCGACGGCGATGCCGAACAGCTCGGGATCGACCTCGGCGAGTTCCGGGATGTAGTCGGGGACCTCCCCTTCGCGGTCCTCCTGGAACCGCCGGCGCACGCCGTCCAGGGCCGCCCGTACGGACTCGGCCGTGGGGAGCCGCCCGGTGGAGACGGCCGCTTGCGCGGTGCGGGGGTCCGCGACGTCCCCGGTGTTGTGGATCACGCCGGCCATCCAGTGCCTCCTGATGCCTCGTCCCGGGCGGCGGGCCCGCTCCCGACCACCCACCTGTACCCCCACCGGCCGCCGGGTCCCGCCACGACTTACTGATCCGGCGAGGACAGGCCCCCGATGGCGGACGCCGGACAAGGCGAGGCCGGCTGTTCCTGGTCGGTGAGCGGGAGGCGCGGGGGTTGGGACGCACCAGGCAGTAGCGGAACGGCCCGGAGCCCCTCGAACGAGGGCGGCTACTTCGTCTCGTTCGGATGGCTCGTGTGCACCTGCTCCAGGAACACCGTGCGTCCGTCCACGAAGTACCAGATGCGGGCGGTGCCCTTCGCGGTCGGCTTGTGCTGCCAGCGATCGTGGGTCGCGCTGCCGCGCTGGATCGCTCCCAGCTCGCCCTTCAGCCGGTAGTTCGTGGGCGTCGTGGACAAGGGGGTCCGCGTGAGGAAGTCCCATGTCTCCGTCATCGGATTGCGGATCGTCGCGACGAGGTCCCGCCAGCCCTTCAGCGCGTCGGCGGTGGCGAAGCGGATCTCGTACTCGGTCTTCCTCGGAGGCCGGGGGACCAGTTCCCCCTTCTTTGCGGCGGCCACGGTCAGGGACGCTCCACGGTCTCGTCCTCGTCGAGCCACTCAAGGTCGGCGCTGCCCAGCCCCGCGGCCAGCGCTGTGGCCGTTTCCTTCCAGGACGTCAGTTCGGCGATCGCGAGGTGCGGCTGGTTGGTGGAGAACGACGCCCGCGCGGCGTCGACGAGGTCCTGTGCGCAGGACTCTCTGTCGGGCGCCGACAGCGCGAGCATCCAGGGGAAGACCTTGGTCATGCGCGCGGCGAGCGTGCCGTTCTCGTCAAGGGTCACGGTGATGAGCTGCGCGGCGAAGTCCAGCAGGCGGGCACGGCCCTCCGCCTCGCGCTGGGACATCAGGACCAGCGCTTCGCCGTCGCGGCGGGTCACCGTGACAGGGTGGTCCTCGGCCTCGGCGAAGACCTCGGCCGAATGCTTGCTCAGGTCCGAGGAGCGTCGGGTGGCGACAGGAAGGTCAGCTGCCATGGTCATGCGTCGACTGTATTCGGAACGTGTTCGGAAGTCCAGGGGAGGTGTCCTGATCCCTCACACCCCCGGCGCCCCCCACACCGGAAACCACCGCGACAGGTCCTGCTCCACTCGCAGGTCGTCCCCCAGCGCGGCCCTGACCTGCAACTCCAGCTGGTTGTCGCGCTTCTCGGCGCCGCCCGCGACCGGGGCGAACGGATAGAACGTGCCGCGCTTGTAGAGGTAGACCAGTGCGAGCGAACGGTCCCGGTCGTCCCGGAAGGCGACCAGGGAGCACAGCAGCTGGGGGCCGAAGCCGCCGTCCTGGAGCAGGGTGTTCACCGCGTGCAGGTCGTTGACCAGGGCGGCCGTGTCCTCGGGCGGTTGGCGGGAGAGGAGCCAGGTGTAGCCGTAGGTGTCGCGGCTGAACTCCACCGGGATGCCGCCGCGCCCGGTGTCCGCGTCGAGTAGCTCGCGTACGTCCTGCTGGACGCGGGCGAAGGTGGCGCCCTCGACGCCCGCGAAGCACACCGAGCCCAGGCCGGTGGGTGTGAAGCCGGTGGCGGCCTGGAGGGTGAGGGCGGCGGAGGGGACGGCGAAGAGCTGGTCGAGGTCGGGGCGGACCGGTTTGCTGCGGCCCAGGATCGTGTCGAGCAGGCCCACGGGGGCTCCTTACGGACGGGACAGGTCGGCCGAGATGCGGGCCAGCTGGTCGAGGCGCTGTTCCAGGGTCGGGTGCGAGGAGAGCAGCCGGGCGAAGCTCTCCTTGGAGGCGAAGGCCGGGACGAAGTAGAAGGCGTTGTACGGCTCCGCCTTCCGCAGGTCCTCCGTGGGAATCCGGGCCATCTGGCCGCTCACCTTGGTGAGGGCGGAGGCCAGGGCCGAGGGGCGGCCGGTGAGGAGGGCGGCCGTGCGGTCGGCGGAGAGTTCGCGGTAGCGGGAGAGCAGGCGGGTGAGCAGGAAGCTGACCGCGTAGACGACCGCGCTGATCAGCGGGATCAGCATGATCGCGATGCCGATGGGGTCGTTGTTGCGGCTGCCCCGGGAGAAGCCGCCCCACAGGGCGACCCGGGTGATGATGCCGGCGAGGACGCCGAGGAACGAGGCGATCGTCATGACGGCGACGTCCCGGTGGGCGACGTGCGACATCTCGTGGGCGAGGACGCCCTCCAGCTCCTCCGGCTCCAGTCTGCGCAGCAGCCCCGTCGTGGCGCAGACGAGGGCAGTCTTCTCGCTGCGGCCGGTGGCGAACGCGTTCGGCACGTCGCTCTCGGCGATGGCGACCCTCGGTTTGTCCATATCGGCAAGAGCGCAGATCCGGTCGATCGCGCCGTGCAGTTCGGGCGCCTGCTCGGGGGTGACCTCACGCGCACCCATGCTGAACGCGGCGATCCGGTCGCTGAACCAGAACTGCGCGATGAACATGCCGCCGGTGATGATCAGGATGATCGGCCAGGCCCCGCGCAGCGCGGCCAGCAGCACGCCCACCAGGACCACGTACAGCAGCCCGATCAGGAACATCGTGGTCACCATGCGCGTGGTCAGACCACGGTCCGGCGCATACCGGCTACGGGTTCGGCTCATCGGGTCGACCTCCAGTCCTCACCTGTCCAGGCTGTCCCACCTGTCTCCCATGGTGCTCCTCACCGGCCGAAAATGGAGGAAACGGGGGCGGACGGGAGATGTGGCCGAAGACCGACTGGACCGGATAGGTGCCTGAGGCATCTAGTGAGGGTGATCGGTAAGCAGGACACACCCCCCTCGCTGCGAGGTCCGCATGACAGAGACCCAGTCCGAGACCCAGCCCGGCACCCAGTCCGAGACCATCGCCTTTCCGCAGGACCGCACCTGTCCGTACCACCCGCCCACCGGCTACCCGAGCGAGAGCCGGGGACAGCGGTCGGTGTCCCGCGTCCGCCTCTACGACGGCCGTACGGTCTGGCTGGTCACCGGGCACGCCGAGGCGCGGGCGCTCCTGGTCGACCCCAGGCTGTCGTCCGACCGGGAGAACCCGGCGTTCCCCTTCTTCGCGCCCAGGCTGGCCACGCTCGCACAGCGCCGCGTCGAGCTGATCGGCGTCGACGACCCGGAGCACAACGCGCAGCGCCGGATGCTGATCCCCAGCTTCACGGTCCGGCGGGCGGCGGCGCTGCGGCCGCGCATCCAGGAGACCGTGGACCGGCTGCTCGACGCGATGGCCGAGCAGGGCCCGCCGGCCGAGCTGGTGAACGCCTTCGCGCTCCCGGTGCCGTCCATCGTCATCTGCGCGCTGCTCGGCGTGCCCTACGCGGACCACGACTTCTTCGAGGCCCAGTCGCGCAAGCTGCTGCGCGGGCCGGCGCCCTCGGACGTCATGGCGGCGCGGGATGAGCTGGACGAGTACTTCCGCGTCCTGATCGAGCGCAAGCGGCGCGAGCCGGGCGACGGGCTGCTCGACGAGCTGATCGCCAAGCAGCTGGAGACCGGGGTGGTGGAGCGCGACGAGCTGGTACGGCTCGCCGAGATCCTGCTCGTGGCGGGCCACGAGACGACCGCGAACATGATCTCGCTCGGCACCTTGGCCCTTCTCCAGCACCCGGACCAGCTGGCCCGGCTGACGGAGGGCGACGGGAGCGGGGTACCGGCCGCCGTGGAGGAGCTGCTGCGCTTCCTTTCCATCGCGGACGGGCTCTCCCGGGTGGCGGTGGAGGACATCGAGATCGGCGGGGAGACCCTGCGGGCGGGGGACGGGGTGCTGCTGTCCACCGCCGTGGTCAACCGGGACGCGTCCGTCTACCCGGAGCCGGACGAGCTGGACCTCGGACGCGGCGCTCGCAACCACGTGGCCTTCGGCTTCGGCATCCACCAGTGCCTGGGCCAGAACCTCGCCCGCGCCGAACTGGAGATCGCCCTGCCCGCGCTCTTCCATCGCTTCCCCGGGCTGCGCCTCGCGGTCCCGCCCGAGGAGATCCCGTTCAAGCCGGGCGACACGGTGCAGGGGCTGCTCGAACTGCCGGTGACCTGGTGAAGGGGGCGCAGGGCGTCATGCGGATCGACATCGACAAGGACGTGTGCATCGGCGCGGGTCAGTGCGCCCTCGCCGCGCCGAAGGTGTTCACCCAGGACGACGACGGGCTCAGCGAGCTCCTGCCGGAGGCCGAGCCGGGCCCCATGGTCGGAGAGGCCGCCCGCGCCTGCCCGGTGCAGGCGATCACGGTGAGCTGAGGGCGGGGCGGGCGGCGGGCGGTCAGGGCCAGAGCAGTTCCCGCTCCCAGGCGCCCGCCCCCGTCCGCACGTCGGCCGTGCGGCGGTACCGCAGGCGTACGTGCCGCCGCCGCGCGTCGCCCTGGAAGAACTCGGCCTCGCGCGGCTCGACCACGTACCGGGTCCAGGTCGCCACCTCCGCGTCGGGCTCGGCGCGCGCCCGCTCCCAGGCGGCGTCGGACGCGCGGTCGAGCGCGGCGGTCGAGTCCAGGATCTCGCTCTGCCGGCCCACCAGCGCCGAGGCCAGCGCCCCGGTCGAGCGGGCCCGCAGATCGGCGGCGCTCTCGGCGGTGGAGCAGGCGGTGACGGGGCCCCGGACGCGTACCTGGCGGCCCTGGGCCGGCCAGTAGAAGCCGAGCGCGGCGTACGGGCGGGCGGCCAGCTGGCGGCCCTTCGCGCTGCCGGAGTGCGTGGCGAAGTGCCAGCCGCGCTCGTCCGCGTCGTGCAGCATCAGGGTGCGTACGTCGGGCAGGCCGTCGGCGTCCGCGGTGGCCAGGGTCATCGTGTGCGGCTCGGCCTGCCCGGCGGCCACCGCCTCGGCGAACCAGGCCAGGAAGAGGCCGAGGGGGGTGGGCGGCGCGGTGTCCGGGTCGAAGGCGGGAAGCTCGGTGTCCCAGACGCGCTGGGCGTGCAGCAGATCGAGGAAGGACTGCCGGGCGGCGGGATCAGGTGCGTCGCCCGTGGGGGCGGATGCGTCGGTCATGCGGCCATTGGACCGCACGGACAGGCCCTAAGGGCTGTCCCGCAATTCCTGGCGGGCGCGCGGCGTGCCGGCGGCGCCGGGCCGGCCCTCACCCCCGCCCCAGCACCACCGTCCCCGACGAGCAGAACCAGCCGCCCGTGCCCGAGGCCACCGCCAGCTCCGGGAGCCGGCCCCCCGCCTTGCGGACCTGGCGGTCCCCCGCCTCGCCGCGCAGCTGGCGTACCGCCTCCACCAGCAGGAACAGCCCGCGCATCCCGGGGTGGCAGGCGGACAGGCCGCCGCCGTCCGTGTTGACCGGGAGTTCCCCCGTGAGGCCCGTACGGCCGCCCTCCACGTACGGGCCGCCCTCCCCCTTCGCGCAGAAGCCCAGGTCCTCCAGCGTCACCAGCGTCATGTACGTGAACGCGTCGTAGATCTCCGCCAGGTCGATGTCGGCCGGCCGCACCCCCGCCCGTTCGAACGCCAGGCGGCCGGAGACGGCGGCGGGGGAGACCGTGAAGTCGTCCCATTCGGACATCGTGGAGTGCGAGACGTGCTCGCCGGTCCCGAGCACCCAGACGGGCGCCTTCGCCGTGCCGGGGACGTACTCCTCGGCCGCCAGCAGCACCGCGCAGCCGCCGTCGCTGCGGATGCAGCAGTGCAGTTTGGTGAACGGGTCGGCGATCATCGGGCCCGACAGCACCTCGTCCACCGTGACCGGGGTGCGGAACATCGCGTCCGGGTTGGCCGCCGCGTTCGCCCGCGCCCGCACCGCCACCTCGGCCAGCTGCTCCAGTGTCGTGCCGTACTCGTGCATGTGGCGGCGGGCGGCCATCGCGTACTTGGCGATCAGCGAGTGCCCGTACGGCACCTCGAACTGGAGCGGGCCCCTCGCCCCGAACGACAGGTTCGAGGTGCGGCGGCCCGCCTTGATGTCCGCGCGGGCCGTCGACCCGTAGACCAGCAGGACGGCCTCGGCCCGGCCCGCCGCGATGGCGTCCGCCGCGTGCGCCGCCATCACCTCCCACGTCGAGCCGCCCACCGAGGTGGAGTCCACCCACGTCGGTTTCAGCCCCAGATACTCGGCGACCTCCACCGGGGCGAGCGTCCCGAGCCCCGCCGAGGCGAAGCCGTCGACCACCGAGCGCTCCAGCCCCGAGTCGGCGAGCGCGCGGCGGGCGGCCTGGGCGTGCAGGGCGTACGGCGTGGCCGCGTCGACGCGCCCGCAGTCGGCGAGGGATATGCCGACGACGGCGACCCGACGGGGCGAAGAAGGCGTAGGGGGCATGAATCTGACGGTACATCAGATAGCGGGAAGCGGGAGTGGTCGTGCGCTGTGGTCACCGTCGCTCCGCACGGCTCTGGGAATCTCGCCGCCGCACCTCTAGCATGACGGGCCGTCAGTTCAGGGGCCGTCGGCCCCTGAGGGGAAGGAGTCCCGCCGATGGATGCCGCCTTCACCGCGGAACAGGACGAGATCCGCCGCACCCTGCGCACCCTGCTCGACGCCGACGACGGGCCCGGGGACGCCTACGACCCCGGCCTGTGGCGCCGGATCGCCCGGGACCACCGGCTGCCCGGACTCACCGTCCCGCAGGAGTACGGGGGCGCCGGCCGGGCCACCGCCGAGCAGGCCGTCCTCCTGGAGGAGACCGGCCGCGCCCTGCTGCCGTCCCCGCTGCTCGCCACCGCCGTGCTCGCCGCGCCCCTGATCCTGGCCCTCGGCACCGCGGAGCAGCGCGCCGCCCTGTTGCCGGCCGTGGCCACGGGCGAGCTGACCGCTTGCCTGGCCGTGCCCGGCGGGTTCCTGGCCACGGCCCTCGGCCTCGCCGGTGACCCGACCGGCGGTTCCTGGGCGGGCGGCGGCCGGGCGGGCGGGGTGCAGGCCCGGCCGGCCCGTGGCGGGGGCGGCGGGTGGCGGCTGTACGGGGAGGCCGACCGGGTGCCGGACGGGGAGCGGGCCGGGCTGCTCCTGGTCGCCGCCCACGCGGGCGGCTTCCCGCGCAGCCGCACCCTGCTCTTCCTGGTCCGGGCGGACGGGCCCGAGCCGCCCGCCGGACTCGCCCGCACCCCGCAGTCCTCGCCGGACCCCACCCGCCCGCTCGCCCGGGTCCAGCTCCGCGACACGGCGGCGGAACTCCTGGGCGCCGACGACACCGCGGACACGGGCCCGGCCCTCGCGGCGGCCGGGCGCACGGCCGCCGCCGTACTCGCCGCCGAGGCGGTGGGGGCGGCGGCGGGCGCGCTGGAACGGACGGCCGCGTACCTGGCGGCGAGCGAACGGCCCGGCGCCTGCGCCCCCGCGCCCCACGCCTACGAGGCCGAGAAGCACCGGATCGCGGAGCTGTACGTACGCGTAAGGGCGGCGCGCTCCGCCGCGTACTTCGCGGCCTGGGACCAGGAGAGTGCCGGGCTCGCCCTCGCCCAGGCACTGGAGGCGCTGCGGGCCGTGACGGCGGAGGCGGTGCGGCTGCCGGGGGACGCCGGTCCGCCGGACCGGGAGCACGAGGCGCACCCGTACGCCCGGCGGGCCGCCGTGCTGGAGCGGCTCCTCGGCCCCGCCCACCGCCTTCGCGACCACGCGGCCCGGGACTCCGGGCTCTTCGCGGCGGCCGGGGACGGGCAGGTGGCGGTCTGATGGCGGCGGCCGGGGTCCGGCTCGTCCAGAAGGTGTCATCGACGCGGGTATTCGCCCGGATCGCCCCGCATGTGGTGCCCGCCATGGACCGCACGGTCCACCGGCTCACCCGGGGCCGGGTGCTGCCCAGCGCGCGGATGCTGCCGGGGCTCGTCCTGACGGTGCCGGGGGCGCGCAGCGGGCAGCCGAGGACCACCCCGCTGGTCTGCATGCCGCAGCCGGGTGACGCGGGCGCGGTGGACGGAGGCGTGGGGGACGGAGGCGTGGGGGACGGAGGCGTGGGGGACGGAGGCGTGGGGCACGGGAAACCCGGTGGTGGCTGGGTGCTGGTCGGCAGCAACTTCGGCCGCCCCGGGCACCCGGCCTGGACGGCGAACCTGATGGCGCACCCGGAGGAGGCGGTCGTCAACTGGAACGGCCGCGACATCCCCGTACGGGCGCGGCTGCTCGCGGGGGAGGAGCGGGCGGTGGTGTGGAAGGCGGCGCTGGCGTTCTGGCCGCCCTATGCCGCGTACCAGGCGCGGATCGACCGGGAGATACGGCTGTTCCGGCTGGACCGGCGGGAGGTCTCCCCGTAGCGACCGGGCCGTAGCGACCCGGGTCCGGTGCCGGGTCCGGGTACGCCGACGGCGGACCACCTGCGTGGTCCGCCGTCGGTGAGACAGGACCTGAGGGCGCCCGGGATCACCGCGCGTCACCCAGTGGAGAGGAGTCCGGGCGCGGGCGCTACTTCGCCGGCTTCTTGCCGGTGATGCCCAGATGCACCAACAGCGCGAGGTTCGGTTTGAGTTCGGCCTGCTTGACGCCCCAGGTGGTGAAGCCCTTCTGGTGCGAGGCGACGGCGGCCAGCATCGCGACCAGCGAGCCCGCCATCGCGGCGGCGCTGACGTCCTTGTCGACCTTGCCCTTGGCCTGGAGCTCCTTCACGGACTCCGTGAGGGAGTTGGTGACCGAGTTCAGGATCTTCATGCGGATCTTGTAGAACCGCTTGTCGCCCTCGGCGGCGCCCAGGTCGACCACGCGCAGGATCGCGTCGTTGCGCCGCCAGAAGTCGAGGAAGCCCTCGACGAGTTGTTCGGCGGTCTGCCGGCCCGACTTGCCGACCCAGGAACGCCCGGCGACCAGTTCGGTCAGACCGGCGCCCTCCTTGGCCATTTCTTCGGCGATTTCGAGGACGGCGCCCTCGACGTCGGGGAAGTACTGGTAGAAGGTCGCGGGTGAAGTCCCCGCCTTCCGGGCGACGTCGATGACTTTGACGTCCCGGTACGGCGAGGAGCTGAGCATCTCGCTGAGGCAGTCGAGCAGCTTCTGCCGCGTCGCCTGTCCGCGTCGACCGGCCACGCGGCCGTCGACGGTGCGTACTTGTCCTGTCATGCCGTCAGCTTACCGACGGGTGATCGGAGCGCGATTCGGCCGAGTGCAAATGGGGAACGCGGCCGTCGGAACCGGTGGATACCCACAGTCTGATCAATGTTATTAACAGCCTGTGGATAACTTCGGTGGATAACTTTCGAAAGTGCGTTCGCTTCGGGGGGTGCGGGGCGGGTCCGGACGCGGGGGACACGCCGCGCGGTTACGTTGGATGTGACGAGCGTCACCATGATGGAGGGCCGTCACCATGAAGGACGGCCGTCACCGAGACGAAGGCCGTCACCGAGACGGACGGCCGTCACCGTGCCGATGGAAGGATTCGGGCCCATGGCCGCATTCGCGCAGTCCGCACCGTGCTGGGTGGATGTGCAGCTCCCGGACCTGGAGGCGGGCAAGCGCTTCTACGGCGAGCTGTTCGGCTGGACCTTCCGGGCGGGCGAGGGCCCCCGCGCGGACGCCCTCGGCGAGGGCAGGCTCGTCGCCGCGCTGGCCGCGAAGAAGGACGGCCGGATGCCGACCGCCTGGGGCGTCTACTTCGCCACCGACGACATCGAGGCGTCCGTCGCCCGCGTCCGCGCGGCCGGCGGCCAGGTCATCACCGAACCGGTACCGGCCGGCCGCGCCGGAGTCCTCGCCCAGGCCGCCGACCCGGGCGGCGCGGTCTTCGGCCTCTGGCAGGCCGGCGAGCGCGCGGGCTTCCAGAAGCAGAACGAGCCCGGCTCCTTCTGCTGGACCGAGGTCCACACCCGGCGCAAGGACCGCGTCGACCCCTTCTACGAGGAGGTCTTCGGCTTCCGCTCCGCCGACATCGCCGACCTGGTCACCGACACCCCGGACACGGACGAGACCCGCATCGACTTCCGCACCTGGTCCCCTCCCGGCACCGAGCCCGGCCCCGACACGGCGGTCGGCGGGCGCAGCGTCATCACCGACGCCTTCCCGGCCGAGCTGCCCAGCCACTTCCTCAGCTACTTCAACGTCACGGACTGCGACGCCACCGCGCGCACCGTCCAGCGGCTCGGCGGCCGGGTGACCGAACCCCCGCTGGACATCCCGTACGGGCGGATGGCGGTCCTCCAGGACGACCAGGGTGCCGTGTTCGCCGTACTTCAGGAACCTGCGTCCTGATAAGGGCGGAGTGACACAGGACACCCCGATCCGCCCCCGGGTTCGCAACCGGGGCCTTCGCCAGGAACAATCGGGGTGCGCACCGCCGGGTGGTGCCCAGTGATGAGACGCTGCACACGGCGGGTTTTTCGCGGACCTCTGTTCCCTGAGGTCCGTACGGGGAGGTGGCAAGGTGGAGCAGCTGACGCAGCACGACCCGAGGCGGATCGGCCCATTCGAGGTGCTGGGACGGCTCGGCGCCGGCGGCATGGGGCTGGTCTATCTCGCCCGGTCGGCATCCGGCCGGCGGGTGGCGATCAAGACGGTCCGTACGGAACTGGCCGAGGACCAGCTGTTCCGGGTGCGCTTCACGCGTGAGGTGGAGGCCGCGCGCGCCGTCAGCGGCTTCTACACGGCCGCCGTGGTGGACGCCGACCCGCGCGCCGCCGTGCCCTGGCTCGCCACCGCGTACGTGCCCGCCCCCTCGCTCGAAGAGATCGTGAACGAGTGCGGGCCGATGCCGACCCAGGCGGTGCGGTGGCTGGCGGCGGGCATCGCGGAGGCGTTGCAGTCCATCCACGGCGCGCAGCTCGTCCACCGCGACATGAAGCCGTCGAACGTGCTCGTCGTCGAGGACGGCCCCCGGGTCATCGACTTCGGCATCGCGTCCGGCGTCTCCAACACCCGGCTCACCATGACCAACGTGGCCGTCGGCACGCCCGCCTACATGTCGCCCGAGCAGGCCCGGGACTCGCGCAGCGTGACGGGGGCCAGCGACATCTTCTCGCTCGGCTCGACGCTCGTCTTCGCCGCGACCGGCCATGCGCCGTACCGGGGGGCCAACCCCGTCGAGACGGTGTTCATGCTGCTGCGCGAGGGCCCCGACCTCGCCGGGCTCCCCGACGACCTGCGCTCGCTCATCGACTCCTGCATGCAGATGGACGCCACGCTGCGGCCCACGCCCGCCGACCTCCAGGCACAGCTCGCCCCGCACCTCTTCGCCTCCGGCGGCGGTGACGACAGCGGTACGGCTTCGGCCTGGCTGCCGGCCGCCGCCACCGCGATGATCGAGCAGCGCAGGGGCGGTGGCCGCGCGCCCGCCCCCGCCCCGCCCGCACCGCCGGCCCCCGTGCCGCCCGCGCCCCAGCGCCCGCCGGGCTCCGACTGGGACGGCCCCTGGCACAGCGGGGCCCCCGCCACCCGCCCGGCCGCCCCGGTGCCGGACGCCGGGGGGCCGGTCCGGCTGACCGGGGCGCAGGTGCCGATCGGGCCCGGCCCGCGCGCCCAGGACGTCCGCGCCTCGGCGGCCGGGGCCGGCGCCGACGCCGGTCCCGCGACCGACTGGGTCCGCCCGCCCGCCGGGGTCAACGGCTCCGCCCCGGCCGCCCCGCCCGTGCCCGCCCCGGCCCCGGCCCCCGACAACGACCCGTCCGGCCCCGAGCGGTGGCGGCCCTGGCGTTTCCGCATGTCCAACGACGTGTGGGGCACCCCGGTCGTCGTCGGTGACCTCCTCTACGTGACGTCCTTCGAGGTCCACGCGCTGGACACCGGCAACGGGCGGCGCCAGTTCAAGACCCGCGACGTGGCCTGGGCGATGGCCGTGGAGGGCGGTCGCATCCACGCGTCCGACGGGCCCTCGCTCTACGCCCTGGACGCGGCGTCCGGCGCCGAGCGGTGGCGCGTGCGGACCGACGCGTGGGTGTACGCGCTCAAGGCCGACCGCGGCACGGTCGTCACCGGCACCCGGGGCGGCGGCGTCCAGGCGTGGGAGGCGGCGACCGGCGAGAAGCTGTGGGACATCAGCGGCGCGCAGACGGACTTCGAGACGCCGGAGGGCGGGCCGGCGATCCACGACGGCACGGTCTACGTGTGGCAGGACGCCCGCCTGCGCGCGCTCGACGCCCGGACCGGCGTCGAGCGCTGGAGCTATCCGGTGGGTGACGCGGCCTCCTGCGGCGGTGTTCCGGTCCGGGTGACCCCGGCGCCCGACGGCTACGCGTACGTCTCGGCCGGGACCCGGGTCCTCGCGGTGGACAACGCCTCCGGTCACGTCCGCTGGCACTTCGAGTGCCCGGCGGTCTTCCTCTCCCCGCCCGCGTTCGCGCCGGGCCCGGCGGTCACCGGCGGCGGGGTCTACCTCGCGGACTACCTCGGCACGGTGTACGCCCTGGACGCCGCGACCGGCAAGGACCGCTGGCGCATCGCCACGGAGGCCCGCCAGTCCACGGAACCGGTGCTCGTGGTGGCGGGCAACGTCCACGTGGGCAGCGGCAGCGCGCTCTACACCCTCGACGCGGTCACCGGCACCCCGAAGTGGCGCTTCGCCGCGGGCGGCGAGGTGGTCGGCGCGCCGGTCGTCGCCGACGGCCGCGTCCACTTCGGCTCCGCGGACCACGTCCTCTACACCCTCGACGCGGCCGGCGGCCAACTCCGCTGGAAGCTCGCGACGGGCGGCGAGATCACGGGCACGCCGGTGGCGGAGGGCGGCGTGGTGTACGCGTGCAGCAAGGACCGCTGCGTGTACGCGCTGGACGCGCTGAAGGGCACGGGCACAGGCAACAGACCAAGGCCGTAACCGGGACCGCCCCCGTCCCCGGACTGCCCTTCCCCGGGCTGCACCCGCCCGTGCTGCCCGTTCCCGGGCTGCGCTTCCCCGGGCTGCGCCCGTCCATGCTGCGTCCGGGCCGCGCCCGCCCTTCCCGGCCCGTCCGGGCCGCCCCTCCCGGGCTGCCTCCGTGCGGGCCGCCTCCTTCCGGGCCGCGCCCTCCCGTGCTGCCTCCGTCCGGGCCGCCTCCTTCCGGGCCGCGCCCGCCATTTCTGCCCGTCCGGGCGCCCACCCCAGCCCGTCCGGCGTTTGAGGACGGAACCGTTGCCGTGGTGGGCGGCGCCCAAACCAGTGGGGCCGGGCCGCCATTCCCAGCCCGTCCGGGCGCCCCACCCAGCCTGTCCGGCGTTTGAGGACGGAACCCTCCCGGTGGTGACCGGCGCACAAAGGGTTCGGGCCCGCCAGGTAACCGCTTCCGTCCTCAATCGCCGGACGGGCTGGGTTTCCCGCCGGACGGCCCAGGCGTCTCGTCCGGCGGGTCCGAAGGCGGCGGGCCGGGGCGCCCAGCCCCAGGCGCACCATCCCCAGGCGCTCCTGGCCCGGGGCGCCCAGCCCCAGGCGCAGCATCCCCGGGCCCCACGTAAGGCGCATCCCCCTCCGGCTCCGGCCACGGTGTCGTCTGGACGGACGGCCCCGGCTCCCGCGTGGGCGGCCACGTGTCGGGGTCGGCAGACCCCGGCGCCTCGTACGGCCGCCCCCGCCCCGCACCCGCACCCGCACCCCGCCGCCCGGACATCAGCGCCGCCCCCAGCAACAGCAGCACCCCTCCGGCGGCGGCCGACGCGACACCCATCTGAAGCCCGGAACCGTCGCTCGCGACGGCAAGGCTTCCGTTCACCTGCCCCTGGCGCACCATCCACAGCACCGTGAACCCGAGCACCACCACGCCCGCCAGGGCGACGAGGAGCCGGGAGCGGAGGACCACACCCACCACGGCCACCACCGCGGCGCAGAGGAACGGCAGCCAGAGGGACGTGAACAGCCCACCGGGATGCGCACCGGTCACCCCGGTGCCGGTGAACAGGTCGCCGAGACGGTAACTCCGCCCGAGGCGGCCGTCGTACCAGTCACGGAAGGGGCTCAGTACGGCGGCCGCCGCTCCGACGAGAGCGACGATCGCACCGAGGACGTTGCGGATCATTTCCGTACCTTCCAGTACCCCCGGGTACATTTCAGCGCTCTCTCTCCGACGCTACGCCGCACGTGTGACGCCTGCGACCGGACGATGACGAGATCGTGACAGGGCCATGACCGGGCCACCGGCTCCACGGGGCCATGCTGTGCGTTACGGTGTCGCGCGCCCGGCCGCCCGGCCGGCCCGGCACCGAAACGGCAGAACACCACACAATCGGGGGCGGAATCGATGACACGGCAGCATCTGAAACTGACGGTGGTCCTGGTCGCGGTGGTACTCGCGCTGACCGGCTTCTCCAGCTCCAGCCACGGCGGCAAGAGCGGCAAGAGCCGGAAGTCCAGCAGCCACAGCAGCGGCGGCGGGTGCTCCAACTCCAAGAAGAGCAACGGCACGTACCACGACACCGACTCCGGCACCCGCTACCGC
Source organism: Streptomyces sp. Mut1 (assembly GCF_030719295.1). Taxonomy (NCBI): domain Bacteria; kingdom Bacillati; phylum Actinomycetota; class Actinomycetes; order Kitasatosporales; family Streptomycetaceae; genus Streptomyces; species Streptomyces castrisilvae. Next base: position 4,624,045 of record NZ_CP120997.1, read on the forward strand.
AGCTCCGGCGGCACCTCGGGTTCCACCCGGTCCACCCCGTCCGCCACCGCGACGGCCGCCCCCAAGGCGTACGTGTTCCGCTGTGCCGAGCCCGCCAAGGGCACGGTCAAGGCCGTCACCGCCTCGACCGTCCGTCTCACCGCGAACGCGAGCGGCACCCACACCTACGAGGTCGACGTCGCCTTCCTCGACGCGTCCGGCGTCACGATCGACACGGGTGAGGCGACCGTGAAGGCGGCCCGCGGCGAGACGAAGACCGTGTCCGTGCCGATGGACCGCCCGAGCGAGGTCTCCCGGGTGGACAGGTGCACGGTCACGTCGGCGCTCACCTACTGAGCCCCACGGGTACCGGCCCCCTCACCGCAGCCGGTACCCGCCGCCCCCGCCCCGCCCCCCGAACAGCTCCGCCTGGAGCGCGGGCGCCAGGTTGCCGAGCGCGATCAGATGCGGGGCATGGGCCAGCGCCTGCGCCCGCGCGGCCTCCCCGGCGGACCAGACGGCCCGTACGGTGCCCTGCACCGCGTCGGTGGGGTACGAGGCGATGACCTCCGCCGCCCGCAGCGCGGCGGCCACCGCGCCGCCGGGCGGGGTGAGTTCGCTGACGAGACCCGTCTCGTACGCCCGCCGGGCCGAGACCCGCTCGGCGGTCCCCATCAGCGCCATCCGCGCGACCTCCCCGTACGGCATCCGCTGCGCCATGAAGACCGCCTCGTACGCGCTGACCATGCCGTACGTGGTGTGCGGGTCGAAGAACGTGGCCTCATCGGAGGCCACGACGAACTCCGCCTCGCCCAGCAGGTAGAACGCCCCGCCGCAGGCCATCCCCTCCACGGCCGCGATCACCGGCTTCCACAGGTCGTTGGCCTTCGGCCCGATCGCGAGCAGCGGATCGTCGATCGTGTACGGGGACGAGGGCTGCGGGACGGCCACGCCCCGGTCGACGCCCGTGCAGAACGCCCGGCCGCCCGCCCCGGTGACGACGGCCGCCCGCATCTCGTCGTCGTAACGCAACGCCCGCCACGCGGCGGACAGTTCGGCGGCGGTCGCCAGGTCGATCGCGTTGTGCTTCTCGGGCCGGTCGAGGGTGAGCAGCGCGACGCCGCTCTCCAGGTCCCTCTCCACGCGCAGGGCCATGTCGCCGCCTCACCGTTCCAACTGCCAGCGCACCAGCGTCACATCGGCCGATACGGGACAGAAGACCGCCTTCACCGGCGCCCCGATCCGCAGCCGCCCCGGATCGACGGAGTCCAGCGGCGCGTCCGGCCCGCTCACCACATTGCCGACCAGCCGGATGCCCGGGGCGTCGGCCAGGGCGACCACGACGACGTTGTACGGGGCCTGCGCGGCGTACGCCGGCAGCAGCGGGGGGTGCGGCAGCACGTACGACCAGACGCGGCCGCGCCCGCTCATCGCCCGCCACTCGCTGTCGAACGACCGACAGTGCGGGCAGCACGGCCGGGGCGGGAAGCGGAGCCGGCCGCAGCCGGGGGCGGCGCACGCCTGGACGCGCAGCTCGCCACGGGCCGCGTACGCCCAGAACGGCGCGCCGTCCTCGTCCACCTCGGGCAGCAGAAGGTCGTCCATCGCGGGTCAGCTCCTCAGCAGTACGGCGGACGTGGGGACGCACTCCCCGGCGGTGACCAGGCAGGTCGAGGCGCCGGGGACCTGGGAGGTGGAGGTGCCACGCAACTGCTTCACGCCCTCGGTGATGAGGTTGAAGCCGTGCACGTACCCCTCGCTGAGCCCGCCGCCGCCCGTGTTGAGGGGCAGCCGCCCGCCGCTCTCCAGCGCCCCGCCCTCGGTGAAGGCGCCGCCGTCGCCGCGCCCGCAGAAGCCGTAGCCCTCCAGGGTGAGCGGGACGAGCGGGGTGAACGCGTCGTAGATCTGGGCCACATCGACGGCCTCCGGCCCGAAGTCGGCCTGCTTCCACAGCTGTCGGGCGGCGGCCCAGGAAGGCCCGGTGAGCGGGTCGTCGGTCCAGTAGTTGACCATCCCGTGGTGCTGGGCGGGCAGGCCCTGGGCGACGGAGTGGAGGTAGACGGGCTTCTGGCGCAGGTCGCGGGCGCGTTCTGCGGAGACGACGACACAGGCGAGCGCCCCGTCCGTCTCCAGGCAGTTGTCGAAGAGGCAGAGCGGCTCGCTGATCCAGCGCGAGGTCATGTACATCTCGCGAGTCAGCGGCCGGTCGTGCATCACGGCGGCGGGGTTCCGGTTGGCCCGGTTGCGGCAGGCGAGGGCCACATTGAAGAGGTGGTCGCGGGTGGACCCGTACTGGTGCATATAGCGGCGGGCGAGCATTCCGATCTCGTCGGCGGGCCGCAGCAGCCCGTAGGGCCGGGTCCACTGGGCGGGGGTCGGCAGCTGCGCGGCGGCGGCCCGCCAGGGGCGCGGCCCCGAGCCCCGTTTGCGCGCCCGCCAGGCGACCCCGACGCTCGCCTGTCCGGTCGCGATGGCGGCGGCCAGGTGCGCGAGGGTCGCGCAGGAGCCGCCGCCGCCGTACCCGGCCCTGCTGAAGAAGGTGACGTCCCCGGCCCCGATCGCCTTGGCGACCTCGACCTCGTCGGTCTCCTCCATGGTGTACGAGGCGAACGCGTCCACCTCCGAGGCGTCGAGGCCCGCGTCGTCGAGCGCCGCGACGATCGCCCGGCAGGCGAGCGTCTTCTCCGGCTCGTCCAGCCGCTTGGCGAACTCCGTCTGCCCGATCCCGGCTATCGCCGTCCTGTCCTTGAGCGTTCTGTCCGTGGGCGTCCTGTCCCTGAGCGTCGCCACCGCCACCTCCGCGGACGTCGTGACTGCTGACAGCCGAGGAGGCTACAGCTAATCTGACGGTTAGTCAGCTCCCTGACGCAGGAGGGAACGAGATGCGCGGAGACGAGGAATGGTCCACCGTCGCCCAGCTGGTCCGGGCGGCGGCCGAGCGGTACGGCGACCGGGAGGCCGTGGTCGAGGGCCGCACCCGCCTCACGTACGCCGGACTCGGCGCACGCGTGGAGCGGGCCGCCGCCGCGTGCATGGCCTCCGGCGTGGAGCCGGGGGACCGGGTCGCGGTCTGGGCGCCGAACACCCTGGACTGGATCGTCTCCGCGCTGGGCGCGGTGACCGCGGGCGCGGTCCTCGTCCCGCTGAACACCCGCTTCAAGGGCGCGGAGGCGGCGTACGTCCTCGACCGGTGCCGCGCGAAGCTGCTCTTCGTCACGGGCACCTTCCTCGGTACGTCGTACGTGGCGTCCCTGCGCCGCGCGGCCACCGGGCTCCCGCACCTGGAGAAGGTGGTGGTCCTCGCCGACACCGCACCCGAGGACTACGTCACCTGGAAGGACTTCCTGGCGGCGGGGGAGGGGGTGCCGGCGGCGGCGGTCCGCGCCCGCGCGGACGCCATCTCCCCGTCCGCCCCCTCCGACATCATCTACACCTCGGGCACCACGGGCCGGCCCAAGGGCGCGGTCATCAGCCACGCCCAGACCCTGCGCTGCTACGCGGTCTGGAGCGAGCTGGCGGGCCTGCGCGAGGGCGACCGCTACCTCATCGTGAACCCGTTCTTCCACACCTTCGGCTACAAGGCGGGCGTCCTCGCCTGCCTGATGCGCGGCGCGACGATGATCCCGCAGCCGGTGTTCAACGTGGACACGGTCCTCGCCAACATCGCCGCCGAACGCGTCTCGGTCCTCCCCGGCCCGCCCACCCTCCACCAGTCCCTCCTGGACCACCCGGCCCGCGCCGCCCACGACCTCTCGGCCCTGCGCCTGGTGGTGACGGGTGCGGCGGTGGTCCCGCTGCAACTGGTGAACCGCCTGCGCACCGAACTCCACATCGCCACGGTCCTGACCGCGTACGGCCTCTCCGAGGCGAGCGGCATCGTGACGATGTGCCGCCGGGGCGACCCGCCGGAGACCATCGCCGCCACCTCCGGCCGCGCGATACCCGGCACGGAACTCCGCGTCCTGGCCGCCCCCGGCGAACCCGGCGAGATCCTGGTGCGCGGCTTCCACGTCATGCGCGGCTACTTCGAGGACCCCGCCGCCACGGCCGCCACGATCACCCCGGACGGCTGGCTGCGCACCGGCGACGTGGGCGTCCTGGACGAGGCGGGCAACCTGCGGATCACCGACCGGATCAAGGACATGTTCATCGTGGGCGGCTTCAACGCCTACCCCGCGGAGATCGAACAGCTCCTGGGCCTCCACCCGGACGTCGCCGACGTCGCGGTCATCGGCGTCCCCGACCCCCGCCTGGGCGAGGTCGGCAAGGCGTACGCGGTGCGCCGGCCGGGCGCCACGGTGACGGCGGACGACCTGATCGCCTGGTCCCGCCGCGAAATGGCCAACTACAAGGTGCCGAGGGCGGTGGAGTTCGTGGCGGAGCTGCCGCGCAACGCGAGCGGCAAGGTGGTGAAGGGGGAGCTGCGGAGGCGCGCGGTGAGCGGCACCTGAACGGTCAGACCTTCTCCGTCACCACTCGGCGATGGTCCGCTGTGAGCAGTTCGATGTCCTCCACGTCGGACGTGAGGACGGTGACTCGACCCGGGTAGGTCAGTGCGGTCGCGCAGAGCATCGCGTCGATGGCGTACTTGTGGCCGTGCAGTCCGGCGTTCTGGAGCAGCGTTGCCGCAGAGTGTGCGATCGACTGGCTGAGCGGTTCGACCCGCAGGCGGGAGAGCGTCAAGTCCAGTGCGGCGCGGTTGATCCGCGGATGGATCACCTCGACGAGGACGGCGGCGGAGGTGACCACGGGAAGGTCCGCATCGCGAGCCGCCTCCAGCCACTCCTGGACCTCCCGGCCTCGCAGGACCGCTTGCGCCAGTCCCTCGCTGTCGAGGACCAGAGCCCCGCTCACGCGGCCGTCCCCGGCTCGGGTGTGCTGCTGCCCGTGAGCCTGGTGCGCTTGCCGCTCACCGCACGCGGATCTGCCGGGCCGTTGACCTTCTCGAACTCGGCGAGGAGCTCATCGAGGTTGTCCCGTTCGATCTGGCGCTGCGCGGCCATTTCCAGGTATGCGGAGACACCGCGCTTCCCGACCCGCTCGCGGATCGCGTGGAGTGTTCCGGCGGTGAGGGTCACGGAGATCCCACTGCTGGGGCCGTCGCCGAGTCGGAAGTCGGAGCTGTCATCCATGAAGTCACTATAGCATTCACAATGCTATAGGCCTGGTCGGGTGTGCCGGCGAGAGGCGCATGGTGGCCGGCACGGAAACCGAGGGGTGCCCGGACGCGCGGCGGCCGCGACGGCTCCCCCTCCGCGCCGCCGCGGCCGTTCCCCCCGTGCCCCCGTCGAGAGAGCCTGCTAGGCCTTCTCGGACCCTGCGTGGTTCTCCTGCGGCTTCAGGATGTCCTTCGGGGCGCCGCCCGCGTGGTTCTCCAGGGTGGCGATGTTCTCGGCCACGCTGCCCGCGTGGTTCTCCAGCGGAGTGACCTTCCCGTCGCCGGGGCTGCCCGCGTGGTTCTCCTGCGTGGTGGCCTCGCCGGTCTTGGGCTTAAGTGCATCGCTCATGTTTTATCTCCCAGAGGTCTGGCGTGTTCGGTCGGCGACGCCCATCCGGCAGCTCCCCCGTAGGCCGCCGGACGGGCGTATCGGGGCCGTTCACCCTAGCGGTGCGGTTCCCCTCGCAACCCGCCTGCCCCCCGACGCGACGGATCGATGGGGATAAGACTGACGAGTGGCGATAAACGTTCGATGAACGCCGTCGGCCACGTGCCGGTGAGGGGGGATGGGCCCTCAGGCTGCGGCTGCCGGAGCGAGGAGCCCGCGTACCTCGTCCGCCTCGGCGGCACCGGTCTGCTCGTAGATGGACAGGGCCTCGTGCCAGCAGGCGCGGGCCCGGTCGATCTGGCCGAGGTGCCGCAGGGCGCGTCCCAGCGTGGTCAGGACATTGCCGCGCATCCACTCGCCCCCGATGACCCGCAGGGCAAGGGCCTGCTCGGCGTGCTGGGCAGCCTGCGCCGGGCGCATGGCCGCCAAGTGGGCCTCGGCGATACGGAAATGGGTGGAGCCTTCCCACAGGCGCTGCCGATTGCCCTGGAAAACGCGCAGTGCCTCCGCCAGCTGCTCCAGCGCGTCGGCGGACCTTCCGGCCCGGGTGAGTGCGATACCAAGTGCGAATCTGCCATTGGCAGTTCGCAGGCTCAGCCCCATGCCGTCGAAGATGGCCGTCCCCTGCTGTGCCAGTTCGACGGCGCTGGCCACACGCCCCATGTCCACATGGATTCTGGAGAGATTGCACAACGCGGAGGCCTCACCGACCAGGTTCCTGTCCGCGCGGTAATTGTCTATCGCCGCCTGGAGGAACTTCTCACCGTCCGTGTGCCGCCCCTGGTAGAACGCGATGATGCCCCGGTCGTTCGGGGCCCAGCAGGCGGGGATCGGGTCTTCGGAGGCCCTGGCGAGTTCCATCGCGTGCATGGCCTCCTCGTCGGCCAGCGCGAAGCGGCCGGACACGAGGTACACCGTGGACAACGAGGCACGGGCGCGCGCCTCGGAGCGGGGGTCCCGTGCCGCTCGCGCCGCGTCACGCAGCGCCGTTCCGGTCGTTTCGTACTGACGGGAGTTGGCACCCGACTCGGCGAGATCCTTCGCCGCGCAGAGCAGGTCCACGGCACGGCGGAGCATCCCGCTCGACGCGCACTGGTGCGCGCAGGCGAGCAGGGCGTTGGCCTCGCCGTACAGCCAGTCCACCGCCTCGTGCCCGTCGGTGAATTCGAGGCCGGGCCGGTCCGGCGACACCAGATGGGCGACCGCACGGTCCCCCGGCCGCTCCAGCGCGTACACCCCCGCCGCCGTCGCCAGATAGAAGTCCAGCAGCCGCGACAGCGCCTCCTCCCGCTCTCCCGGCGCCTGCTCGTCCCGCTCCGCGCAGGAGCGGGCGTACAGGCGGACCAGGTCGTGGTAGCGGTAGCGGCCCGGGGCCGCCGACTCCACCAGGGACGTGTCGACCAGGGCCTCCAGGAGGTCCTCCGCCGTGTGCGGGTCCAGGTCGAGGAGGGCGGCGGCGGCGGCCAGGGAGATGTCCGGGCCGTCCGCGAGGCCCAGGAGGCGGAAGGCGCGGGCCTGGGCCGGTTCCAGCTGGCCGTAGCCGAGTTCGAAGGTGGCCTTCACCGCGAGGTCGCCCGCCTGGAGCTCGTCCAGCCGGCGGCGTTCGTCCGCGAGCTTGGCGGCCAGCACGGAGACCGTCCAGGTGCGGCGGGAGGCCAGGCGGGACGCGGCGATGCGGATCGCCAGGGGGAGGAAGCCGCAGGCGGCGACCACGTCGAGCGCGGCCTCGCGCTCGGAGGTGATGCGTTCCTCGCCGACGATCCGGGTGAACAGCAGGAGCGCCTCCTCCGGGGACATCACGTCCAGGTCGACCAGGTGCGCGCCCGCCAGGTCGACCATCCGGACCCGGCTGGTGACCAGCGCCGCGCACCCCTCCGTGCCGGGGAGCAGCGGGCGGATCTGGGCCGCGTCGTGCGCGTTGTCCAGGAGGATCAGGACGCGGCGGCCGTCGAGCGTGGAGCGGTAGAGCGCGGCCCGCTCGTCCAGGGTGTCCGGGATGGCGGAGTCCGAGGTGCCGAGCGCCCGCAGGAACGCGCCGAGCACCGTCTCCGGTTCGGCGGCCCGTGCACCCGCGCCCTGGAGGTCGACGTAGAGCTGCCCGTCCGGGAAGTGCTTGCGGGCCTGGTGGGCGACGTGCACGGCGAGGGTCGTCTTGCCGACGCCGCCGATGCCGGCGAGCGCGGAGACGGCCATCACGGAGCCCTCCGCACTGGCGAGCCGGTCGCTCAGCTCGTGGACGAAGGAGACCCGGCCCGTGAAGTCGGGGACGGTGGCGGGCAGCTGGGCCGGGCGGACCGGCGCGGCGGCCGGGGCCGGTTCGTCCGCCGGGCGGGCCAGTTCCTCGTCGGCGCGCAGGATGCGCTGCTGGAGGCGGCCCAGCTCCGCGCACGGGTCGACGCCCAGCTCCTCGGCGAGCAGCCTGCGGGTGTCCGCGTAGACGGCGAGCGCCTCCGCCTGCCGGCCGCTGCGGTACAGGGCCACCATCAGCAGTTCCCGCAGCCGTTCGCGCAGCGGGTGCGCGGCGGTGAGCGCGGTCAGTTCGGAGACCGCCTCCGCGTGGCAGCCGGCCTCCAGGTCCAGATCGAGACGGGTCTCGGTGAGCTGGAGCCGCCATTCCTCAAGACGCGTGCGCTGGTACTCCGCGTACGGGCCCGGCACCGAGGCCAGCGCCTCGCCGTCCCACAGGCCGAGCGCCTCGTTCAGCAGGGCCCGCGCCTCGTTGCGGTCGCCCGCCGCCCGCGCCTTCTCCGCGCCGGCCGCCAGCTCCTGAGCGACGGTCAGGTCCAGGGCGTCGGGCCCGGTCCGTATCGCGTAGCCGCCGGAGTCGCTGGCCAGGGTGTCGGTGCCCAGCGACTTGCGCAGCCGGGAGGCGTACGTGCGGACGGCGGCCAGCGCCTGCGACGGCGGTTCGTCGCCCCAGATCGCGTCGATGAGCTCGGCGGCCGTCGCCGTGTGCCCGCCGCGCAGCAGCAGCGCCGTCAGCAGCGCGCGCTGCTGCGGCGAACCGGGCGCCAGCGTCTCGCCGCCCCGCCGGGCCCGTACCGGACCGAGTACGGAGAAGCGCAGCACGGCCTCGTCCGCCGGCCCCCGCTCCGGGGTCCGCTGCTCCGGAACACGTACCCGTGGCCCGTCGTCACGGCCCATTGCTGCCTCCTGTCCTGCCTGCGCACGGCCCGGCATGGTTGCTTCGTCCTGATCGGTACCAGACCGTCCGGATTGCTCCATACCGTTGATATCGCCGTCAACAGTCTGCCTTGTGAAGGGTCGACGCGTCAGCAGCGGATGACTCTCTGCACAAGCCTTCGACAACGATTGTGGAACGGGGCCGCGTCCGAATAGCTGACGGTTCGTCAGATCGGCGCTACCGTGGAACGCATGGAGACCTTCCCGAAGATCATCTCGGTGGACGATCACACGGTGGAGCCCGCTCATGTCTGGCGGGACCGGCTCCCGTCCAGGTACGCGGATTCCGGGCCGCGCGTCGTCCGCGCACCGCTCAAGGAAATGACCTTCATGGGCGGCAGGTTCGCGCCCGTGATGGGTGCGAAGGGCGACGAGGGCCCGGTCGGCGACTGGTGGGTGTACGAGGATCTGCGCCGCCCGCTCACCCGGCTCGACACCGCCGTCGGCTACGACAGGGACGAGATCAAGCTCGAAGTGATCACGTACGAGCAGATGCGTCCCGGTTCGTTCTCCGTGCCGGAGCGGCTGGCCGACATGGACGTCAACCACGTGCAGTCCGCCCTCTGCTTCCCGACGTTCCCCCGCTTCTGCGGACAGACCTTCACCGAGGCGAAGGACCGCGAACTGGGCCTGCTCGGCGTGCGGGCGTACAACGACTGGATGGTCGAGGAGTGGTGCGGGCCCGACGCGCGGGGCCGGCTCATCCCGCTGACCCTGATCCCGCTGTGGGACGCGGCCCTGGCCGCCGAGGAGGTCCGGCGCAACGCGGCCCGCGGCGTGCGCGCGGTCGCCTTCTCCGAGATACCTCCACATCTCGGCCTGCCGTCCATTCATACGGACGAATGGGATCCGTTCCTGCGGGCCTGCGACGAGACCGGCACGGTCATCGCCATGCACATCGGCTCGTCGTCACGGATGCCGTCCACGTCGGCCGACGCCCCGCCGGCCGTCGGCTCCACCATCACCTTCGCCAACTGCTGCTTCTCGATGGTCGACTGGCTGATGAGCGGCAAGTTCGAACGCTTCCCGAACCTGCGGATCATGTACGCGGAGGGCCAGATCGGCTGGATCCCGTACATCCTGGAACGCGCCGACGTGGTCTGGGAGGAGAACCGCGCCTGGGGCGGGGTCGCCGACAAGGTCCACCGGCCGCCGTCGGAGCTGTTCGCCGACCACGTGTACGGCTGCTTCTTCGACGACGCTTTCGGACTGAGGAACCTTGACGCGATCGGGGTCGGCAACGTCCTGTACGAGACGGACTACCCGCACTCCGACTCCACCTGGCCCAAGTCCCGCGAGGTCGGCGAGGCGCAGATGGGCCACCTGGACCCGGACGTCGTGGACCGGATCGTCCGGGGCAACGCGATCGACCTGCTGGGACTGACCCCGGACGGGCTCTGGGCGGGGGCGTAAGGGAGACGGGCTCTGCGTGGGGGCGTAAGGGAAAAGGAGAAGGGGGCCGCCCCTCGCGAGGAGGCGCGGCCCCCTTCCGTCAGGCCGACACCCGGACGACCGGCTCCTGGAGCTCCGTCACCCACTGCTCCCGGTCCGGCGGGCACTCCAGGCTGATCTCCCGGGCGTACCCCGCCGAGCGGTAACCGTTGGCGTCGATCCAGCGGGCCAGGGTCTGGGACGTCGGCAGCACGCCGTCCATCGAACCCCGGTGCACGACGGTCGCCGCCTCGAACGGCGGCAGCTCGACCACCGTGATCCCGGTGTCACCCAGCGGCCCCACCGGGGCCGAGACCGTCACCCCGGCGTGGACGACGACCTTGCCGCCGCCGTCCGGGGCGTCCTCGTAGCGGGCGATCCCGGGGCCCGCCGGGCTGATCCCCGCCTCGCCGAGGAGGGGGAACAACCGGTCGTACAGCGGGGCGATCACCGGAGTGATGTCCCGCGGCTCGTAGCCGCCGGCCACCCCGGTCAGCTCCGCGACCCGTACCGCCGCGACCTTCTTGATCACGACATCGTTCGTGGACATGCGTCCCTCGCTCTCGATCGACCGGAGCCTCGCCTCGACCTGGGCCAGCCGCGCGGCCGCCGCGGCCATCGCCGCCTCCAGCTCCGTCCGGCGCAGCCGCAGCATCCCCCGCAGCTCCTCCGGCCCCACCGCCTCGTCCAGGACCGCCCCCACCTGCTGGAGCGTGAAGCCGAGGTCCTTGAGCGCGATGATCCGGTTGAGCCGGGCGAGCTGGGCGGCACCGTAGTAGCGGTAGCCGGTCGAGGGGTCGGTGCGGTCGGGGTGCAGCAGCCCGATCTCGTCGTAATGACGCAGCATGCGGGCCGACACCCGCCCGTACCGGGCGAAGTCTCCGATGGTGAACATGACGCCTCCCACTGCACGGCCTCACACGGTGTGAAGGTCAAGGGACGGCCGGAACGGGGCCGCACGGGCAGGAGCCCCGCCCCTCCGCCGACGCGGAGGAGCGGGGCTCCTTGGGTACTGCTCTTACCGGCCGCGATCGGCCGACCCGGGCAACTAGGCCGGGGTGACGTTCTCAGCCTGCGGTCCCTTGGGACCCTGAGTGACGTCGAAGTTCACGACCTGGTTCTCCTCGAGGGAGCGGAACCCGGACGCGTTGATCGCGGAGTAGTGGACGAAGACATCCGGGCCGCCGCCGTCCTGGGCGATGAAGCCGAAGCCCTTTTCAGCGTTGAACCACTTGACGGTTCCGGTAGCCATAAGCCCTCCTTGGGCCAAAGGGTTGCCCTGCTCCAGAACCTGCAATGAAGTCTGAAAACTACAAAAGCCTGCGGGGTCACATGCTCCGCAGGCTCTGTACTGCAAGGGAAACCAAACTGCAACTTGGCGTCGAGCCTAGCACGCAGCATGTACGGAGGGGTAGAGGGAAAGATCACTTCACCCGGATGTTTGATTGCCGTGCCGATGAACGGTCCCGGAGGGCCTTCCGGGGTCCGGCCGGCCATTGCGGACACACCGCCGATGGGGCGGATCGGACGGCGCCGTACGCCCCCGGTGAGGCCCCTGGGCGGCGACAGGTCTAGCCTCGCGATGTGGACAATTCAACCGTTTCAAACGCCGCGGTCGACGACCGTCGCCCCCGGCCGCGCGTCGGCCACATCCAGTTCCTCAACTGCCTTCCCCTCTACTGGGGGCTGGCACGGACCGGAACCCTGCTCGACCTGGAGCTGTCGAAGGACACCCCGGAGAAGCTCAGCGAGCAACTGGTCAGGGGCGACCTGGACATCGCCCCCGTCACCCTGGTGGAGTTCCTGCGCAACGCCGACGACCTGGTCGCCTTCCCCGACATCGCGGTCGGCTGCGACGGCCCCGTCATGTCCTGCGTGATCGTCTCGCAGCGCCCCCTGGAGGACCTGGACCGGGCCCGGGTGGCGCTCGGCTCGACCTCCCGCACCTCCGTACGGCTGGCCCGCCTGCTGCTCGCCGAGCGGTACGGCGTCAACCCGGACTACTACACCTGCCCGCCCGACCTGGGCGTCATGATGCAGGAGGCGGACGCGGCCGTCCTCATCGGCGACGCCGCGCTGCGCGCCAACCTGCACGACGCGCCCCGCCTCGGGCTCCAGGTCCACGACCTGGGCGCGATGTGGAAGGAGTGGACGGGCCTGCCGTTCGTCTTCGCCGTCTGGGCCGCGCGCAAGGACTACCTGGCGGCCGAGCCCACCGCGGTGAAGCAGGTGCACGAGGCGTTCCTCGCCTCCCGCGATCTGTCCCTCGAAGAGGTCACCAAGGTCGCCGAGCAGGCGGCGCGCTGGGAGGCCTTCGACGCGGAGGTCCTGGAGCGCTACTTCACGACGCTCGACTTCCGCTTCGGCCCGGCGCAGCTGGCGGGCGTCGAGGAGTTCGCCCGCCGGACCGGTGCCCAGGCGGGCTTCCCGGCGGACGTGAAGGTCGAGCTGCTCGGCGGCTGAGCGGACCGCGGTGCCACTGGAATCCCTTTTCGATTCGGGTGAAGGCGCGGTGAATGGCGGATAGCGGGAGACATCGGGGATACGCCCCCGATCTCTCCCGCAATCGTCCCCGCCGCCTCCCGCAATCGGCCGCCGGGGGACCGGCGCATTCACGCCTTTCGGTGCGGGGAATGACGCTGTTCGTTCCCTTGGGGGCGAAATAGGCGGATGGTTTCTCCCGTGCCCGGACGAGACTTCACGGACACGAACTAGGCTTCGGTCCAAGGCCTGGCCGGTTCACAGGGGGAGTCCTTATATGCAGCCGCTGGAAGCCGGGGAACCGCTGAGCATCGGCGCCTACCGGTTGCTCGGCAGACTCGGTGCCGGCGGCATGGGCCGCGTCTATCTCGGGCGCAGCGCGGGCGGCCGTACCGTCGCCGTGAAGGTCGTCCATCCGCACTTCGCGCTCGACGAGCAGTTCCGCGCCCGGTTCCGGCGCGAGGTGGAGGCGGCCCGGCGGATCGGCGCCCAGTGGACCGCGCCCGTCCTGGACGCCGACCCGGACGCCCCCGTCCCGTGGGTCGCCACCGGTTACGTGGCCGGGCCGCCGCTCTCCGCCGCGGTCACCGACCACGGCCCGCTGCCCGAACACGCGGTACGGGTGCTGGGCGCCGGGCTCGCCGAGGCGCTGGCCGCCGTCCACGAGCGGGGCCTGATCCACCGGGACGTGAAGCCGTCCAACGTCCTGCTCGCCCTCGACGGCCCCCGGCTGATCGACTTCGGCATCGCCCGCGCCATCGACGCGACCGCCTCGCTGACGTCCACCGGGGTCTCCGTCGGCTCGCCCGGCTACATGGCGCCCGAGCAGATCCGGGGCGCCGACATCTCGGGGGCGGTCGACATCTTCTCGCTGGGCGCGGTCCTGGCGTACGCGGCGACCGGCTCGGCCCCCTTCCTCGGCGACTCCTCCGCCGTCCTCCTCTACAAGGTGGTCCACGAGGAGCCGGAGCTGGGCGACCTGGAGGGCGGGCTGCGCGAGATGGTCGCCGCCTGCCTGGAGAAGGACCCGGCCCGGCGGCCGACCCCGGCCGAGCTGGCCCGGGAGCTGACGCCCGGCGGCGCGGCGGCCGCGGTGGCGGCGGGGTGGCTGCCCGGCCCGCTGGTGCGCGAGGTCAGCCGGTCGGCGGTCGCGCTGCTCGACCTGGAACCGCAGGAGGCGCCGGTCCAGTCCGGCCCGGTGCCCTTCAGCAACCCCTCCTTCGGCACGGCCGCCCCGGCCGCCGCCCTCGGGGTCTTCGGCCCGCCGGTCGACCCGCCGCACCCGCCCACGGCCGGGGCCGAGGGGGCCGCGGAGGCCGCCGGGCTGCCGGGGCAGCGCACCGGGGAGCGCAGGTTCACCCTCGGCACGGCTGCGGGGACGGGCGGGGCCCAGGGGCGCAAGGTGAGCTGCACGGTCGCGCTCGCGGTGGCCGGGGCGGTGGCCGCGGTGACCGTGGGCAGTGCCTTCCTCCTGGACCTGATGCCCGGCGGGGGCGACAGCAGCAGCGTCGGGCACGGCGACGTCGGCCGCACCCCGTCCGCCACCGCCACGCGCCCCTCCGCGTCGCACGAGCCCTCCCCGCCCGCCGACTCCGCCACCACGGGCGCGGACCAGGTCGGCGAGGTGCCCGAGGAGTTCGTCGGCACCTGGAAGGGACCGCTCACCGAGAAGACGACCGGCGAACCGCACGGCACGCTCACGGCGGTGTTCGAGAAGGGCCGCAAGGGTACGGACGTGGTCCACCTGACGACCTCGGTCTCCACTCTCGGCGTGGAGATCACCTGTTACAGCGTCGCCGCCCTCACCTCCGGTACCGATCAGGAGCTGAAACTGCGCGAACGGGCCGACCCCGACCGGGCGAGCACGGCCGGCTTCTGCACCACCACACCCTCCGACCTCCACTTCACCCGCGCCTCCGACGGCACCCTGCGGTTCCGCTCCGACGAGAAGGGCGCCGGACTTCCGTACGGCACGCTGACCCGGTCCGGCGGCTGACGGGCAAGAGCGCTGGCGTACGCTGAACCGGTCCGTAGATCCGTTGAAAAACCGCCGAAAGGTGACAGCCCGGTGACCGAGAAGGCCGACCTTCAGCCCATCCTCGACCGAGCCGCCGAAGGCGGCCGGATCACTCCGGAGGAGGCGCTCGACCTCTACCGTTCGGCGCCGCTGCACGCCCTGGGCGCGGCCGCCGACGCCGTGCGCCGCCGCCGGTACGCGGGCACGGAGCACATCGCGACGTACATCATCGAGCGCAACATCAACTACACGAACGTGTGCGTCACGGCGTGCAAGTTCTGCGCGTTCTACGCCGCTCCGAAGGACACCGCCAAGGGCTGGTCGCGGGACCTGGACGACATCCTGCGCCGCTGCGCGGAGACGGTCGAGCTGGGCGGCACGCAGATCATGTTCCAGGGCGGCCACCACCCGGACTACGGCGTCGAGTACTACGAGGAGCACTTCTCCGCGATCAAGAAGGCGTTCCCGCAACTGGTCATCCACTCGCTCGGCGCCTCCGAGATCGAGCACATGGCACGGATCTCCAAGGTCTCAGCCGAGGAGGCGATCAGCCGCATCCACGCCGCCGGTCTCGACTCCTTCGCGGGCGCCGGAGCCGAGCTGCTGCCGGCCCGGCCGCGTACCGCCATCGCCCCGCTCAAGGAGTCCGGCGAGCGCTGGCTGGAGATCATGGAGATTGCGCACGGCCTCGGCGTCGAGTCCACCTCCACCATGCTGATGGGCACGGGCGAGACGAACGCCGAGCGCATCGAGCACCTGCGCATGATCCGCGACGTGCAGGACCGCACCGGCGGCTTCCGCGCGTTCATCCCGTACACGTACCAGCCGGAGAACAACAAGCTGAAGGGGCAGACGCAGGCCACGCTCTTCGAGTACCTGCGGATGATCGCCATCGCCCGGATCTTCCTGGACAACGTCGCCCACATCCAGGGCTCCTGGCTGACCACCGGCAAGGAGGCCGGCCAGCTGTCGCTGCACTACGGCGCGGACGACCTCGGCTCGATCATGCTGGAGGAGAACGTCGTCTCGTCGGCCGGTGCCAAGCACCGCTCCAACCGGCTGGAGATCATCGACCTGATCCGCAAGGCGGACCGGGTCCCGGCCCAGCGCGCCACCACCTACGAGCACCTCGTCGTGCACGACGACCCGGCGAACGACCCGGTCGACGAGCGCGTCGTCTCGCACATCTCGTCCGTCGCGATCGAGGGCGGCACGGCCCACCCGGAGCTCAAGCTCCTGAACGCCAACTAGGGCCTTCCGCCTTGCTGACGATCCACGCCGCCGCCCTGCTGCTGCCGGGCGGCGGCCGCGCACCCGTGCCCGGCGGCGCGGTGGCCGTGCGGGACGCGGTGGTCGCCGCCTTCGGACCGTACGAGGAGCTGGCCGCCGCCCACCCCGCCGCCCGGGTCCGGCGCTGGCCGGGTGTCCTGACCCCGGGCCTGGTGCAGCGGGACGCGGTCCGGCTGCTGCGGGAGTGGTACTTCCCCGACCCGCGCGAGGCGGGCGCCCTGGGCACCGAACCCCTGACCGGTGCCGCGCTCGACACCCTCGGGCCCGAGGACACCTGGCGGGCGGGCAGCGTGCGGCGCGGGCTGCACCGGATGCTCCGGCACGGCACGACCGCGCTGACCGCGGCCCCCACCGCGCCGCCCGCCCTGCTCACGGCCGCGCGCCGGTCCGGCCTCACGGTCCTCGGCCCGCCCGTGCCCTCGTCCCTGCCCGTGCCCCCGTCCCCGTCCACGGGCGGCGAGCCCGTCATCGACCCGCTGGCCGGGGCCGGTTCGGTGGCCGACGCGATGGCGGCTCCGCTCACCGCCGGGGGCCGGGCGGATCTCGCCGCCTTCGACGCGCCCGACGAGGCGGCCCTGCTGGCGGCGGGCGCGGGGAGCTGTGTGGCGACGATCGCGGCGGGCCGGCTGGTGTACCGGGGCCGCTGACGACAGGTCCTACGGCACGGGAGGGCCGCCGAGATACTTCCCCTTCGTGTCGTACGGCCAGGCGTTCGCGACGCACCCCTTCAGGCCGTCGATCTGCTGCATCATCGCGGGGGCGGGGCGGCCCTTGCCGGGGCAGGTCTCGTGGCCGTGGCCGAGCCAGTGGCCGACTTCGTGGTTGATGATGAGGGCGCGGTATTCGGCCAGGGGTCCGTCGAATTCGGGTGAACCGGTCTGCCAGCGCTTGAGGTTGACCATCACCACTTCGCCGACGCGGCAGTTGACCTCGCCGTGCGTGTCGAGGCCGCTCTTTCCGCAGATCCGGTCGGTGGTCTCCGGGGTGGCGATCCGTATGACCAGGCCCGCGGGCCCCTCGGCGACCTGGCGGAACGTGTGCTCCCCGCGGTGCGCCCAGCCACGCGGTGCGGCGAGGATGCCCGCGATCTTGGCGGCGGCCGTGTCCGGATCGACGCCCGAACCGTCCTCCACCTCGACCCGGTAGGCGTTGCCCGGACCGTTGCCGGTCGCGGAGGCCCGCGCCACGGTGAAGGCGGCCGAGGAGGAGGAGCCGCCGTGCGTGCTGTTCCAGCGGACGCCCACGGCGGCGACGGCCGCCAGCGCGAGCGGGACGACGGCCATGACGAGCAGCCGGTTCCGCCCGCTGTCCCCCCGCTTCGCCCGGCGCCCATTCTTCTCGGGCATCCGTGCCCCTCCCCCGTGATCGGCTGATTCCGTCCCCCGCTGTAGGACCGACGACGGCGCCGATTGGTTCAGTCCACATGCACAGGAGCTCGGGGGAGTGCCGGTGAAGAACCGTTACGGCACGGACGGACCACCCAGGTATGCCCCGTTTTCGTCGTAGGGCCAGGCATTGGAGACGCACCCTTTGAGCCCGTATATCTGCTGCATCATGGCGGGGGCGGGGCGGCCCTTGCCGGGGCAGGTCTCGTGGCCGTGGCCGAGCCAGTGGCCGACTTCGTGGTTGATGATGAGTGCGCGGTATTCGGCCAGGGGGCCGTCGAATTCGGGTGAACCGGTCTGCCAGCGCTTGAGGTTGACCATCACCACCTCGCCGACGCGGCAGTTGACCTCGCCACGCGTGTTGAGCCCGCCCTGCCCGCAGATCTTGTCGGTGGTGGCGGCGGTCGCGATACGGACGACGAGCCCGGCCGGCCCCGACGCGACCCGGTGGAACGTGTGCTCCCCGCCGTGCGCCCAGCCACGCGGCGCGGCGAGGATGCCCGCGATCAGGTCGGCCGCCGCGTCCGGATCGACGCCCGAACCGTCCTCCACCTCCACCCGGTAGGCGTTCTGCCCGCCCGACGTGCCGGAGGCGCCGGCCACTGTGAACGTGCCGGGGCCGGTCGCGGGGATACGAAGGGTGGAGCGGCTGGGGGAGGGGGACGGGGACGGGGGCGGCTTCGTGGCGTCGCTCGGCTTCGCCGCCGGGGAGGACGGGGCGGCGGACGGGTGGGGCGACCCGGCGGTGGCGGCGACGGCGTCGGGTGCGTCGTCCCCGCCCGCCCAACGGGGACCGAGGAGCACGGCGGCACCGATCAGCGCCCCCGTGACGGCCACGGCGGCCAGCATCCGTATGCGGCCGCGGCGCCGCCGCAGCCGCCGGGCCCGCCGCCGCCCCCCTCGGCCCGGCCGGCCCTGCCGGCCCCTTCTTCTCTCAGCCGCCACGGATGGCACCGTCCTTCTCCTCCATCGGACGGCTGTCCGCGTACGCCACCAGCTCCAGGAACCGGGCGTCGGCGGCGACCGCGAGCAGTTGGTCCGCGCTGACGGGGGCCGACACCATCGTGGCGTCGTCACCCGTGACGGCGAGCCTCACGGCGCTGTCGCGGTAGTCGAAGGTGACATCGACGCCGGTGATGGTCTGCGAGCCCCGCGAGTTCCCCACAGCGGTCACCGCACGGGCCTTGAGACCGCCCGGCAGCATCGCCTGCTTGCACTGGAAACCCTTCACCGGGTTGTCGCGGCAGGGCGGCGGCTCGGGCCCCTCACCCCCATCGCCCCGGCGGCGCACGGAGAGGACGACCGGGAAGGTGCTGCCGTCCTCGGCCGTCTGGTACCGGCTGACGGCGAGGTCGACCGGGCGGACCGTGCCGAGGCCCCGGGGCAGCAGCTCGTCGAGCAGGCGGGCCACCTTCTGCTGGAAGCTCTCCTGCCGGGCCCGTTCGGCGGCGGGCAGGTCCGCCATGGACGACTCGCCGGGGCTCGGTTCGACGTGCACGGGAGGACGGACGGCCCGTGGGGCCTCAGTGGCCGTGGGCGGGGTGGCCTCGGTGGCCGTGGGCGGGGTGGCCTCGGTGGCCCGTGCGGCGGCCGACCAGCTCCGCGCCGGCCGCGCGGCCCCGCCCTCGTCCGCGCCCCACAGCGGCAGGGTCGCGGAGAACACGCCCAGGGCGACCACGGCGCTCACCCCGGCCCCGATGGCCGCCCGCGCGCGGGTCCGGCGGCTGCGGCCCTGCGCCACGGCGGCGGGCACCAGGTCGGGCAGCGGGGGCGCCCCCTCGGCCGCCCGCTCCATGGCCACCCTGACCAGCGGCACCCCGTCCTCCCCGGCGGTCTCCCCGCCCGAGGAGCTGTCCGTAAACGTGTCCACGACGTATCTCCTCAGCTTCGGGTGGTGTAGAGGTGCGCGTCGCCCAGGCGGGCGCGCAGCGTCGCCAGTGAGCGCGAGCACTGGCTCTTGACGGTGGACGGGCTGCACCGCAGCAGCCCGGCGACGGTCTCCACGCTCAGGTCCTCCCAGTACCGCAGCACGACCATCGCCCGTGCCCGCGGCGGCAGTTCGGCGAGCGCGGCCAGCAGCGTGACCGTCAGCTCGGGAACCGCGGCGGGCACGGGCGCGGCTATCGGCGTGTGGGCGAGGAGGTCGCGCAGCCTGCGGCGGCGCTCGGCGATGTAGGTGCGGGTCAGCACGGTCCGGGCGTAGGCGTCCGGATGGTCGGCGGCGCTCGCCCGGTGCCAGTGCTGGAACAGCTTCGCCAGCGTCGTCTGGGTCAGATCGCGGGCGGCCTCGGCGTCACCGCAGAGCAGATACGCGGTGCGGTAGAGCCTGCGCTGACCGGCGCGGGCGAATTCCTCGAAGCCGTCGGCCCCCCGGCTGGCTCCTGCGGACATCTGCCTCCCTTTCCGGTCCTTCGGTGGTGTTCCCCCTTGAGTACTGAGTGCCGTCGCGCCGGAAAGGTTGAAGCCGGGCCGGCATGGGCGGGCGTCCGCCGCGAGGACGCCGGGACCGGGCTGCTTGAATGGGTGGCGTGACCCGAGCATCCCTGGACAAGCAGCCGCACGAAGTCGCCTCGATGTTCGACGACGTGGCGGCGAACTACGACCTCACCAACGACGTGCTCTCGCTCGGCCAGGCCCGGCTGTGGCGCAAGGAGGTCGCCAGGGCGGTGGACGCGCGGCCCGCGCAGAAGGTGCTCGACCTGGCGGCCGGGACGGCGACGTCCTCGCTGCCGTTCGCCGCGACCGGTGCGTACGTCGTGCCGTGCGACTTCTCCATCGGGATGCTCCGCGAGGGCAAGAGGCGCAATTCCTGGCTGCCCTTCACCGCCGGCGACGCCACGAAACTCCCGTTCCGCGACGAGACCTTCGACGCGGTGACGATCTCCTTCGGGCTGCGCAACGTCCAGGACACGGACGCGGCGCTCCGCGAGCTGTACCGGGTGACGAAGCCGGGTGGCCGGGTCGTCATCTGTGAGTTCTCCCAGCCGGTCTGGACGCCGTTCAGGACCGTCTACACCGAGTACCTGATGCGCGCCCTGCCGCCGGTCGCGCGCACGGTGTCGTCCAACCCCGACGCGTACGTCTACCTCGCCGAGTCGATCCGCGCCTGGCCCGACCAGCCCGGACTGGCCAGGAAGCTCCAGCGGGCCGGCTGGTCCCAGGTCGCCTGGCGCAACCTCACCGGGGGCGTGGTGGCCCTGCACCGGGGCGTGCGCGACTGACGCTCCGGGCGCGGTCGCGGGGCGCCCGCGGAAGCGGTGGTACGCATTCCGCGCGGCGGCTCACCGAGGGCGCGCACGGCGGCTCTCCGAGGAGGCACGGGGCGGCTCTCCGAGGAGGCGCGGGGTACCGAAAGCGGTTGCGCGTATTCCGAGTTGACGGGAACCGGTGGGCGGGGAAGATGTGTCGTTGATACGGCACGCGTCTTCCCCGTTCCCGTGTGTCACCGTTTCGCTCGCCACCGTCCCCGTTGCGGAGCCCTCATGCCGTCGTACTGCCCGTTTTGTGGAACCCAGGCGCCGGACACGGCGCTCTTCTGCATGAAATGCGGGCGCGAGCGCCCGCAGGCCCCGGCGGCGCCGCCCCCGCAGCCCGCCGCGCCCCCGCCCCCGGCCGCCGCACCGCCCGCCGGCTCCCCGCCGCCCGGTGCGCCGCAGTTCGCGGCGGGGCCCGGTTCCCCGCCGCCGCCCGGGTACGCGCCGATACCGGCCGCTCCGCCGGGCCCCTCGCCGCTCGGGCTCTTCTTCGGCCGGGTGGTGCGCGGTGACTGGGCGGGCTCGGTGCGGGCCGCCCTCTGGCCGACCGGGCTGATGCTGGGCCTCGGGGTGGCGCTGGCCATTCCGAAATACGGGCAGGGCGACGAGGACTACGTCGGCCTCGTCGACCGGCTGCGCATCGCGCTCGCCATGCTGCTCCAGGCGGTCGGCGGCGGCTTCGAGGTACGGGCCGCCACGCAGGGCGGCATGAACACCGGCGGCTACGGGGGCGGTTCGGCGTACGGCGACACCTACGGCGACTTCGACCCGGGCGGCGGCCAGGGCCACGTCACGCTCTCGCTGATCCCGCTCACCGTCACCGTCCTGTGGATCGGCGCGCTGATCCTGGGCGCTCGGGCCGTCCGAAGACAGGGCGCCGGCCTGGAAGCGGCGGTACGCATCAGCGCCGTGACCGCCGCGGCCGTCCTGGTCCTCGGGCTCTACGCCCAGCCCGAGATCGAGGGTGTCGAGGTGCACTCCTCACCGGTCCTGGCCGCCCTCGGCGCCTTCCTCATCGCCCTCGTGACAACCGCCGCCGTCCTGCAACGCGACGTCGCCGCGCGCTGGCTGGCCGCCCGCCCGGCCGCGCAGAGCCTCGTACGCGCCGCCGGAACCGCGGTCCGCGCGCTCGGTGTCGTCCTGCTGCTGTGCGCCCTGGTCGGGTTCATCAGCTACGCCAACATGGACGGCGTCCACGGCAAGGGTCTGCTGGTCGCCCTGCCGCTGCTGCCCAACATCGCGCTGCTGGTGCTCTCGGTGAGCTGGGGCGGGACCGTGGACTACGACCTGAGCGGGCAGGCGGACTACTTCGGCTCCGGCGGGGACCACGGCGCCTTCGGCCTCGGTGACCTCGGCGACAGCGTGGGCGGCTGGGCCGTGACCGGGGCCCTGGCCACCGGCCTCGTCAGCGCCCTCGTCGTCGGCCTGCTCGCCGCCCGCCGCTCGGCCGACCGGCGCGAACAGTTCACCGCGGGCGGCCTGTTCCTGCTCGGGTTCCTGGTGCTGACCGGGATGTGCGGCCTCTTGTGGGAGGTCTCCGGCGGTGTCTCCGACCTCGGCGGCCGGGGCACGATGGAGATCGCCCCGGCCGTCGCGGACGCGCTGCTGTTCGGGCTGCTGTGGGTGGGCGGCGCGGTGCTCGTCGGGCCGTACCTGCTGCGGATGACGGGGCGCGGCGGCCCGGGTGGCGGCCTCACCCAGGGCGGCGCGTACCCGAAGCCGAGCCCGTACGGTCTGCAGACCCCGTACGGCCCGCCGCCGGGCACGCCGTACAACCCGCCGCCCGGCGCCACGCCCCCGCCGGGCACCCCGTACAACCCGCCGCCCGGCGCCACGCCCCCGCCGGGCCCGTACAACCCGCCGCAGGGCTGACCGCGGTCCCGCTCACGTGCCGAGGTCCAGGCGGAAGCACCGCACCTCCTGGCCCGGCACGTTCGTGGTGAAGGTCTCCGCCGGTTCCATCCCGAGCCGGCGGGCCACCGCCACGGACCGCTCGTTCAGCACATCGACGGCCGCGACGACCCGTTCGACCCCCGCCGCGCGCAGCCGCTCCAGCGTGAGCCGCGCGGCCGCGGTCGCGTAACCACGGCCCCAGGCCGCCCGGGTCAGCCGCCAGCCGATCTCTGTCTCGCCCACCGGGCCGTACGCGCTCTGCGCCCACGGCTGGGCCCCGGTGAAGCCGACGACCTCGCCCTCCCCGTCGAGCACGGTCCACAGGCAGTAGCCGAGCTCGGCGTCGTGTCTGCGCTGTCTGGCGGTCCACTCCTCGTACATCGACAGTTCGTCCGGCCGTCCGCCGAAGAACCGCATCACCTCCGGATCGTCGAAGGCGCGATGCCAGGCCACCGCGTCCTCGTCGGTCGGGACACGCAGCTGTATGACGGGAGGTGCGGCAGGCGCGATCGACATCAGGCAGCCCTTCGGGAGGATGATCAGCAGGCCCCCATAGACTGCCTTGGACCTGTGCCGCGCGGCACGTGAATTCGAGTTCTTCGGGAGAGCCGACCGTGACCGAGCCCCTGTCCGAACACAGCGCGGACGTCATCGTCGTCGGGGCGGGCCCAGCCGGCTCCACGACTGCCTACTACCTCGCCAAGGCCGGGCTCGACGTCCTCCTTCTGGAGAAGACCGCGTTCCCCCGCGAGAAGGTCTGCGGCGACGGCCTCACGCCGCGCGCCACCAAGCAGCTCGTCTCCATGGGGATCGACATCTCCGAAGAGGCCGGCTGGCTGCGCAACAAGGGCCTGCGCATCATCGGCGGCGGGGTCCGGCTCCAGCTGGACTGGCCGGATCTCGCCTCCTACCCGGACTACGGACTCGTCCGCAAGCGCGACGACTTCGACGAGCAGCTGGCCCGCCAGGCGCAGAAGGCCGGCGCCCGGCTGCACGAGCGGTGCAACGTCGGCGCGCCGATCACCGACGAGCGCACCGGCCGGATCACCGGGGTGCACGCGAAGCTCGGCGAGGAGAAGACCCCGGTCACCTTCCACGCCCCGCTCGTCGTCGCCGCCGACGGCAACTCCACCCGGCTCTCCCTCGCGATGGGCCTGCACCGCCGCGAGGACCGCCCGATGGGCGTCGCGGTCCGCACGTACTTCACCTCGCCCCGGCACGACGACGACTACCTGGAATCCTGGCTGGAGCTGTGGGACCGCAGAGGCCCGCAGGAGAAGCTGCTGCCCGGCTACGGCTGGATCTTCGGCATGGGCGACGGCACCTCCAACGTCGGCCTCGGCATCCTCAACTCCTCGTCCGCCTTCAAGGAGCTGGACTGGCGCGAGGTCCTCAAGGCGTGGTGCGCGTCCATGCCGGCGGACTGGGGCTACACCCCGGAGAACATGACGATGCCGATCCGCGGCGCCGCCCTCCCGATGGCCTTCAACCGCCAGCCGCACTACACCAAGGGCCTGCTCCTGGTCGGCGACGCGGGCGGCATGGTCAACCCGTTCAACGGCGAGGGCATCGCGTACGCCATGGAGTCGGGCCAGATCGCGGCCGACGTCATCGTCCAGGCACACGCCCGCGCGACCCCGGCCCAGCGGGAACTGGCGCTGAGCAACTACCCGAAGGTGCTCAAGGAGACCTACGGCGGCTACTACACGATGGGCCGCGCCTTCGTGAAGCTGATCGGCAACCCGAAGGTCATGAAGGTCGCCACCCAGCGCGGCCTGACCCACCCGCTGCTGATGAGGTTCACCCTGAAGATGCTCGCCAACCTCACCGACCCGGCGGGCGGCGACGCGATGGACCGCATCATCAACGGCCTGGCGAAGGTGGCACCCAGCTCCTGACCCCGTTCACCAACGAAGGAGCCGTCACTCCCGAGCGGGCGAGCGACGGCCCCTTCGCGGTGTGCCGGGCTTCAGGAAGTTCATGTCCTCCGGAGCTGTTTATGCAATGACGCGCATAGTCGCGTCCCTGCATGGACGTACTCCCGCCCCGTTCCTACTGTCGTGACAAGTGGCCCGCAGGGGCCGCCGGCAGGGGGTTCGTAGCTATGGCTCGCGAGGAACTGACCCGACTCACCGGCAACGGAAACGGGAACTGCAACAATGACGACTGCCCGAACGTCTACCGAGCCTCTGACGGCTCCATCGTGGTTCAGGGAGACACTGACTTAACCTTCCGGCCTCCGACCGGTGAAGGTCTCGTTCGCATCCCTGAGAGCGTCCTGAGGGAGGCTGTTCGTGCTCTTGGATGGTGAGGACTGGACCGCCAGGGTTCAGGGCTTCAAACAGGAGGCATGGCGGCTTGAGACGCTTCCCTGGTACAGGGTTCCGGGCGAGGACGGAGATATCCGGGACTTCCTGGCAGGGCAGCGAATCGACCCTCGGAGCTATTGTTCCGGCTACACGGAGGGCTTGCAGAAGATCAGGGCGGAGGGGCGGTCCAAGGGGCGCGTTCACATCGTCAGGCAGCCCCTCACGGACTATCTCCGATTCGAGTTCATGTACTACGAGGTCCACTCCCTGGCCGGGGACGACATCCGGATCCTGGACGTGACCGATCGCCCCGACCCCCTTGAGGGGGTTCAGGACTTCTGGCTGTTCGATAGGTCGGAAGTGGTCCTCATGAACTACGCGGGTGACGGCACGCAGATCAGTCGGGAGCTGTACGAGGGCGACCCGACTCCGTACATCGAATACCAGAGGATCGCCCTCGCGGAATCAGTGCCGTTCAGGGAGTACGTCAGCGGTGGCTATCGAGCCTGATGAGCTGGACCGGTCGGGACGTGAACTCGCGGCCATGCTCAAGCACCTTCGCAAGCAAGCCGGACTCTCAGGGGTCCGGCTTGCCGCGCGTTGCAACATGTCTCAATCCAAGATCAGTCGAATTGAGAGCAACAAGGGACGCCCATCCCTCCTGGATGTCGAGCAGATCCTTCGGGGTCTCGACGCTCCCCCGGCCGTCTCGGCCGAAGCGATGGCTATAGCCCGAATCGCACAGACGGAGTGGCAGGACGGAAGGACGCTCCGAAGGAAGGGTCTGGACAAGAAACAGTTGCAGCTGGCCGGACTTGAGGCGTCCTCCAAGAGGTTCCGATACTTCCTTCTCTCCATGGTTACCGGACTCCTGGCCACGCCTGAATACGTTCGTGCCAGTCTGGCCCAGGCGCCCCCGGAGCAGCAGGCCAAAGCCGTAGCAATGAAGCTGGAGCGACAGAAGGTTCTGTTTGATCGCTCCAAAAAATTCACGTTCATCCTCACCGAGCAAGCTGTTAGGTACCCGCTCGTTCCCCCTCACGAGTTGGCCATGCAAATTGACCGGCTCGCATCCTTCACTCGCCAGTCAAATATTCAATTGGGCGTAATTCCGATGGGAGTTCACTTCACTTCCGGGTCCTTGAATACGTTCACCATCTATGACGACACTTTGGCGACGGCTGAACTGGATCTGGGTGCTATTGTTTTCCGCGACAACCGGGATGTCCAGGACCTGATTATCCGGTTCACCTCTTATGAGGAACACGCCATATTCGGGGATGGCGCCAGGGAGCGTCTGCAAGCCTGGGCCGAAGACTGCCGCAGGTGATCTTTAATCAACAACGTGAATAATTCGTCGGATCGCTCCGTAATTCGGGGATCATCTCTCCCGCCACGAATTACCGGAGGCGAGACGGCATGGCAGCACTGGCGAAATTGCGGGAGCGCGTAGCCCCTGAGACCCGCGCCTCCGTCACCCGAGCACGACCACGTGAAGGGAACCACTGATGGCAACTGTGGTACAGGTCCAGGGGTATTGCATGGTCGAGGTTGGTCCGGTTCGCCCGGTTTATGTGTGCCGCGACGTCATGTCCGGTGTGTGGTGAGGGCACCCGGACAGCAGAGCAGGCACGGTGCTGGTGATCATGTGGTTGTCGAGACCCATGAGAACCGAGCGAGACCATGCCTGCCCGAACATCATCGCCCATCCCCGCCGCGCTGGGGCAACTGGGCTCCCAGACTGTCGCCGTTGTCCCGGACGACGTCGCTGACCTGCGCCGATTCCTGATCCATGTCACCGATCCCCGCGATGCGCGAGGGCGGAGATATCCGGCCCTCGCGTTGTTGTGCGCGGCCGTCGCGGCGGTGCTGGCCGGGGCCCGGTCGCTCATCGCGGTCAGCGAATGGATCACGGATGCCCCGCAGTCGGTGCTGGACGTCCTCGGCTTCGGCCACGACCCGTTCACGGGCTCGCGGCCGGTGCCGCACGCCGTCACCGTGCGACGCCTGCTGCACCGCGTCGATTCTGACGCACTGGACGCGGCGATCACCGCATATCTGCAGGCCAGAACGGTGCCTGAGCCTGTGCCGGAGGGGAATCGCCCGGCGCGACGGGTCATCGCGGTCGACGGCAAGGTGGTTCGCGGATCGCGCGCCAGGACGGCCCGCGGCGATCCAGTTGCCGGCCGCGATGGAGCACCACGTCGTGGTCCTGGCCCAGCGGCAGGTCGCCCCAGAGCAACGAGATCCCCTCGTTCCGGCCCCTGCTGGACCCCCTCGGCCTGGAGAACGCCGTGCTGAACACCGACGCCCTGCACACCCAGCACGGTCACGGCAGCTACCTGATCAGCCGCAGTGCCCACTACGCAGCCGTCATCAAGAAGAACCACCCCGGCCTGTCAGCGTCTTCCGCCAGGACGGCCAGACCAACATCGCCGCCGCCCTCCGCCACGCCGGCCGCGACTACCACCGGCCCCTACACGCCCTCGCTCACCTGACGAACCCGGACAGACCTCGAACACGCAATGACCCTGGGTACGTGAGGGCTCCGCAGCACAGCTGGCTTATTAATCAGGGGCATACGGACCGAAGCTTCCAACAAAAACTTCCTTTTCTCCCCATGCCCTGAATGTCATGCCAGTCTTTACAGCTCTATCGGCCCCTCTTATTCTTGTTATGTTCGCAAATTCGAGATTCGCCTTGATCAGTTTTGCTCCCCCTAGCCAAGAATGTGACAAGTTGGCAGCAATGAGACTGGCGTCACTCAGATCTGTCAAAGAGAGGTGTGCATGGCTCAAATCCGCATCTCTCAGGATGGAACCCGAAAGGTTTGTCCCTGTGAGGTCTGCTCCGACAAGTTTTGCATCGCGAAGGTTGGTGCTCCGGAGGTTAACGTCAGAAAGGTTGCAGTTGTATAGCATTGCTTTGCGCAGGCTTGGTTGGTATATGCTCCAAGACTCTGCATTCCCCTGTGGGAGCAGACGTCTCTCGGCTATGATTTTTACGACTTCTTGCCTGTACAAGCATTCAGGATGGATGACCTGAGCATCGTAGGCAGCCGATGATCTGTACGGCTGAGCAACGAAGCCGACTGGGTACGGAGAACGTAGAGATATGATCAAGGCGTCGATGCACAATTGAACTCTGGGGTCACGACGATTGGCGCCGAAGTCGGCACGTTCTGAGAGCTCGTCTGCAATTAGCGCGATTTGCTTAGCGTAAATAATCCTGCGCGAGGCATCGTTCTGCACGTCGCACATGATATTCATCGCATTCTCGAAACGGGTCTGCGAGTTATTTGGCCACGACGGGGCTCTGGGTTTGGAGTAATTTGGGTTACGTGCGAGAGAAACGCGGCTCCCGAGGCCGCCTCCGCTGGCCCGCGGTACGGGATACGTGTCATCAAAGGAGCGTTCCTTGCGCGCCCTGATTCTTAGTTCATTAAATATGACGTCCATCGTGAGGTACTCGTGACCAACCGAGGAACCCTTGCGCATAACGTCAATCAGATCTCCCGTGAAGGAGGTGCATCCCTCCCTTCCTTCGGCTAGCGCAAGCGGACTCTTTGTGTCGGTCGCAGTTAATACGTAACTCCCTTCTATCTCTGGAATTATCACTACTTCTGGGTCCAACAAAGGCTTCCCCAGGGTGGCTCTTCCGTGCGCAATTCCGCTGTAGCAGCAGTCGAGAATTACAACCTTGCTTGCGGCGGCGGAGTCAATCATCAAGCCTTTGATGAAATCATACCTAATGTTGGGCGATGCCTCCCTCTCCAGCATGATGGAATTCTTGACGGTGAGTGCCAGAGAGTTGTCTTTCAGGCTCACTCCATGACCGACAAAATAGAATAGGAGCATACCTCCTGTGGCTTCACTTCCCGCAGTTCTGAGTATTCTTCCAACTTCCAGAGCGTCCACTGGATCATCTATCACATAGATGTGTGTGTCGCTCAGTCCAGTCAAGCTTCTGAGGCTTTCTGCGAGAGCGTCGAGACTCCTCTTAACCGAAGGATTACTCTCGTACCCGGAATCCTTGATGTAGTTGGCGGTCCCAACCAGAACTGCCCTCGACCTAGCTGGGTCAGGAAGGCCCACGTGAACCACTGGATGCAATCTCCATAAGTTTGGCCATCACCTCTTTGGGGATTTTTCCATCAATTACAAGAGCATCCTTTCCTTCGTTCATGGTAATTTCTATCCTGCCTGGCTTTCGGGTGTTGATCCACGCCAACAAACACCGGTTAAAAGCTGCGACGCTACCTGCGCCAGAGAGTGACATGATCAATGTCTCTGTAATCCCCAGGCGTCCGGGAGCAGGGGCGTGTGGCTCCAGTTGCATGCTCTCAGTGGAGAGTCCGTCGTCATCACGAAAGAGCCTGTACAGCTCGCGCAACTCCTCGGTGTCGTTATCGGAGTCGCTGATTCCGATTTCGAATCGCGCCATCCATGAACCTCCGCGACTTCTGAGAGCTGTTAAGCCTAGTCTGACAGTCAGTCGGCTGCGAGGCCAGACTCGCACCGGTCCTGGCTGGCGCCGCCCATGACATCCGCAGCCCGCGAAAACGGCATCGTCGACGCCCTCACCAAGGTCGTCATCCAGTGCTGGCGGACAATGGAGACCAGGGGGTCGGCAGGGTCATTGCGTGTTCGAGGTCTGTCCGGGTTCGTCAGGTGAGCGAGGGCGTGTAGGGGCCGGTGGTAGTCGCGGCCGGCGTGGCGGAGGGCGGCGGCGATGTTGGTCTGGCCGTCCTGGCGGAAGACGCTGACAGGCCGGGGTGGTTCTTCTTGATGACGGCTGCGTAGTGGGCACTGCGGCTGATCAGGTAGCTGCCGTGACCGTGCTGGGTGTGCAGGGCGTCGGTGTTCAGCACGGCGTTCTCCAGGCCGAGGGGGTCCAGCAGGGGCCGGAACGAGGGGATCTCGTTGCTCTGGGGCGACCTGCCGCTGGGCCAGGACCACGACGTGGTGCTCCATCGCGGCCGGCAACTGGATCGCCGCGGGCCGTCCTGGCGCGCGATCCGCGAACCACCTTGCCGTCGACCGCGATGACCCGTCGCGCCGGGCGATTCCCCTCCGGCACAGGCTCAGGCACCGTTCTGGCCTGCAGATATGCGGTGATCGCCGCGTCCAGTGCGTCAGAATCGACGCGGTGCAGCAGGCGTCGCACGGTGACGGCGTGCGGCACCGGCCGCGAGCCCGTGAACGGGTCGTGGCCGAAGCCGAGGACGTCCAGCACCGACTGCGGGGCATCCGTGATCCATTCGCTGACCGCGATGAGCGACCGGGCCCCGGCCAGCACCGCCGCGACGGCCGCGCACAACAACGCGAGGGCCGGATATCTCCGCCCTCGCGCATCGCGGGGATCGGTGACATGGATCAGGAATCGGCGCAGGTCAGCGACGTCGTCCGGGACAACGGCGACAGTCTGGGAGCCCAGTTGCCCCAGCGCGGCGGGGATGGGCGATGATGTTCGGGCAGGCATGGTCTCGCTCGGTTCTCATGGGTCTCGACAACCACATGATCACCAGCACCGTGCCTGCTCTGCTGTCCGGGTGCCCTCACCACACACCGGACATGACGTCGCGGCACACATAAACCGGGCGAACCGGACCAACCTCGACCATGCAATACCCCTGGGTGCAGGCCCGAGACCCTCGGAACTGCGTCCCCACCCAGGTGTGGGACCGGGAAGTCCGACTCATCATGCGGGACCACGCCATGGAGCGTGAACTCGCCGAGCGCACCTTCGGCCAGGCCGTCGCCTACTTGGTGACCTCGGCCGAGCGCCCCGAGACCCGCATGGGGCCCTCCCCTGCCGTGGATCTGGGTGTCCACTCGTTCGTGCTCGACTCGATGAACTACATGGCGTTCTGCGACCAGCACGCGGGACGCTACATCCACCACGTTCCGCACCTGCCCGGAGAGGGCACGCAGGGGCCGCCCGAGCTGGGGGACACAACCAAGGCCATCAGGACCACCGGCTTCGAGATCGACCCGGAGCTGTGGACCATGGAGGGCGCCGCCGACTGCTCCCAGTGTCACGCCGGGTGCACGGACAGCCCCAACAGCGGGAAGTAACACCGCACGGACTGGGACAACTCCCCTTGGAGGCGAGGGGAGTTGTCACCATGAGGAAAGGTTCTGCATGGAGGTCGTCGAAGCCTGGGAGCGGTACGCCCAAGGGCGGATGCCACGGAGGGAAACCAATGCCTCCGGGGCCGCGACGTGGCTGAACTGGACGCAGTACCCCGACCACGGCCCCGACGAATCGATCCTCGGAGAGTTGCGGGGCCGGACCGTTCTGGAACTGGGCTGCGGTACCGGCTGCAACCTCGCCCACCTCACCACGCTCGGGGCCGACTGCACCGGCGTGGACATCGCACCCAGCCAGCGCGGGAAGGCCGTGGCCCGATGGGGCCGCCTCCCCGGTCTGGCCTTTCACACGGCCGAGGTGACCGACTACCTGACCCACACCGAGGGCTCCTTCGATGTGGTCCTGTCCATCTTCGGGCCCGTCTGGTTCACGGATCCCGAACAGCTTCTTCCTCTGATCCACAAGAGGCTTTCCCCTGGTGGCGTACTGGCCTTCTCCCACAAGCCCCCAACGGCCGGCACTCGGCCTGTCGGCACTCTGAGAGAGGCCAGGGCAGTGACGAGGTGGGACTACAGCCCGGAGGAATGGTCGAGGCTTCTGGCCTCTTCCGGATACTCGAACCTCAAAGCCGAGGTCATCCCTCCCCCTGGAGGAGAAGACGCAGGAACCCTGCTGGTGAGGGCCTATGCCTATTGATCAGGGTCTCGTGAGTCTCTGATCAACGGGAGCGCCTTCACGGGAGCGGGTCGGGACGAGTGGCTGGGGCCGTCGGGTGTACGGCATGGGCCGTCCTGCGCTCGGTGAGTGGTACGAGCGTTGTTCGCGCCCCGGTTCACAAGCGCACGCGGGCGGTGTCCGGCAGGTGTGCGATGTCCGTGGCGGCCGGCGGGGTGGTGGCGCTTTTGGGTGGTTCCGCTGGAAGCGGGCCACGGCGGCGGGTACTGCGGGAAACGCCGCAGGGCCGTCGCTCCCGAGCGGGGGAGCGGCGGCCCTGCGACGTGCGCCGAGGCGCTTGTGAATCCGTGAACGCGGCCGGTGCTTCTCAGAGGACGCGGACCGCGCCCGTCGGCATGTCGTAGCTCAGCGGGCGCTGCACCACACCGGTCGAGGAGTTCTGCGCACCGACGAACTGGCCGCCGCCCACGTAGATCCCGACGTGGTACGCGCTGCCCGCGCTGCCCCAGTACAGGATGTCGCCCGGCTGGAGGTTGCTCAGCGAGACCTGGGTGCCGGCGGTCGACTGGCTCTGCGAGACGCGCGGCAGGTCGATGCCCACCGTGCGGAACGCGGCCTGGACGAGGCCGGAGCAGTCCCAGGAGTTGGGGCCGGTGCCGCCCGGCACGTACGCGTCGCCGACCTGCGCCTGCGCGAACGAGACGATGGAGGCGGCGGAGCCGGTGGCGTTGGAGGAGTACGACGTCGTGGTGGCGGCCGTGGAGCCGGACGACGAGGTGCTCGTGGTGGTCTGGAGCGTGGTGCGCGCGGCGGCGCGGGAGGCGCGCTCGGCGGCCTCCGCCTTGGCCTTCGCGGCGGCTTCGGCCTTCTTCTTGGCCTCGGCCTTGCGGACCGCCTCGGCCTTGGCCTTCTTGGCGTCCTTGGCGGCGGTGGTGGCCGCGGCTTCCTCGTGGGCCTGTGTCTCCAGGTCCAGGGCGACCTGCTGCGTGGCCTCGGCGGAGGCCGCGACGGTGGTGGAGAGTCCCGCCGTGATGGTGGGCATCTCGATCGTCTGGGTCACCGGCTCGGCGTTGGCCGGCCCGGCGGCACCCGCGACCGCGATGGTGCTGAGGACGCCACCGGCAACTCCGGCTCGCAGCGCCGACGTGGAGGCGTTTCGGCGGGGCTTCCGGTGGCTGGGTATGAGAGCGGTGTGGGACATGGGTACTAGCGCTATCAGGGCTCCCGGGGATCCATCAAGAAACGTGTGTTGCGACACAGTTACGTCCGGAATCTGTGAATCCGCTTTCTGAGGGCCTTTATTGACGCCGTAACGGGCAAAACGGGCACCCGCGATCATGGCTGTGATCACGGGTTTTCTGCAATACGCCCGAATTGCCCGTCACTTACCATCCGTTCACACGGTTGGCCAAGCCCGCTTGTATAACGGCTGATGCCGAGTGACGCAGGTCACAGCATGGTCTCGCCATGACGGGCATACGAGTGCTCCGCGCGAGCGATGGGGTGCCGGTGCCGAACTCGCGGCGCGCGGTGGGTGATTGGCGAGATAGATGACATATGTCGGAGTGTGTCCACTTCGTTCCATGCGGACCCTCTCGCGGGTGAGGCCCTCCGTCCGCGCTCCGGGCGCAGAGTGGGGCAGATCCCTTTATCACCCCATCGTGTCCATCTCCAATTTTGCGCGTGACGCCGTGGCTTGATAGAGCGACACCCCTTTGACCAGCGGTAACGGCATTGGATGTCACGTCTCGTGATCACTCGGCCGCTTCGTGTACGAAGATCACCGCTCATCCGACTTCATGATCGTTCGTCAGGTGGTGGAGATCACAAAGACGTTGTCGTACCCCGTGTCGCAGATCACAGGACGGCGGGCATAGGATGCGGGGCAGTCGGGCTTGTGAACTGCCTCACATGTGCACGATCTTGGTGAGGTGGCGAGCCAGGTCGCCCGATGCGGTCCAACGGTCAAGGACGACTGGAAGGAGCGAGGAGCGTGAATGCCTACGCGCCCATCCTCGTGCTCGGCGCCCTCGGGGCAGGGTTTGCGATCTTCTCCGTGGTCATGGCCACGCTTATCGGCCCCAAGCGGTACAACCGGGCAAAGCTCGAAGCGTACGAGTGCGGTATCGAACCGACACCCACTCCGGCCGGAGGCGGCCGCTTCCCCATCAAGTACTACCTGACGGCGATGCTCTTCATCGTCTTCGACATCGAGATCGTCTTCCTCTATCCCTGGGCGGTCACCTTCGACGCCCTGGGGATCTTCGGGCTCGTGGAGATGCTGCTCTTCGTGCTCACCGTCTTCGTCGCCTACGCGTATGTGTGGCGTCGCGGCGGCCTGGAATGGGACTGAGGGGCTGAGGGGCACACCATGGGACTCGAAGAGAAGCTGCCGAGCGGCTTCGTTCTGACGACTGTCGAGCAGGCGGCCGGCTGGGTGCGGAAGTCCTCCGTCTTCCCGGCCACCTTCGGCCTCGCCTGCTGCGCCATCGAGATGATGACGACCGGGGCGGGCCGCTACGACCTGGCCCGGTTCGGCATGGAGGTCTTCCGCGGCTCGCCGCGGCAGGCGGACCTGATGATCGTGGCCGGGCGGGTGAGCCAGAAGATGGCGCCCGTCCTGCGGCAGGTCTACGACCAGATGCCCAACCCCAAGTGGGTCATCTCCATGGGCGTTTGCGCGTCATCGGGCGGAATGTTCAACAATTACGCCATTGTTCAGGGTGTTGATCATATTGTCCCGGTTGATATTTATTTGCCGGGCTGCCCGCCGCGGCCCGAGATGCTGATGGACGCGATCCTCAAGCTGCACCAGAAGATCCAGGGCTCCAAGCTCGGGGTCAACGCGCAGGAGGCCGCCCGCGAGGCGGAGGAGGCGGCCCTCAACGCACTGCCCCTGATCGAGATGAAGGGGCTGCTGCGATGAGCGACGAGCACAACGGCTCCGCCGTTCCCGCCCCGCGCGACGAGCACGGCGAGGTCATCGGCGTACGCCGGGGGATGTTCGGCGCCGACAACGGCGGCGACACCTCCGGCTACGGCGGCCTCATCCGTACCGTCGCCCTGCCCGGCTCCTCCTCGCGGCCGTACGGCGGCTGGTTCGACGAGGTCGCCGACGAACTCGAAGGCGCCCTGGAGGAACAGGGCCTCGTCCCCGAGAACACCATCGAGAAGACCGTCGTCGACCGGGGCGAACTCACCTTCCACATCGCCCGCGAGCACCTGCCGACCGTCGCCAGGACCCTGCGCGACGACCCGGCCCTGCGCTTCGAGCTCTGTACGGGGGTGAGCGGCGTCCACTTCCCCGGCGACAAGGGCCGGGAGCTGCACGCCGTCTACCACCTGCGCTCGATCACCCACGGCCGGCTCATCCGGCTGGAGGTCTCCACGCCGGACGACGACCGGCACATCCCGTCCCTGGTCGCGGTGTACCCGACCAACGACTGGCACGAGCGCGAGGCGTACGACTTCTTCGGGCTCGTCTTCGACGGGCACCCCGCCCTCACCCGGATCATGATGCCGGACGACTGGCAGGGCTTCCCGCAGCGCAAGGACTACCCGCTCGGCGGCATCCCCGTCGAGTACAAGGGCGCCCAGATCCCGGCTCCGGACCAGCGGAGGTCGTACTCCTGATGACCACTCCCCAAGCAACACCCAGGGCAACGACCGAGGGGACTGTATATACGGTCACCGGAGGCGACTGGGACGAGGTCGTCGAGACGGCGGCCAAGTCCGACGACGAGCGCATCATCGTCAACATGGGCCCCCAGCACCCGTCCACGCACGGCGTGCTCCGGCTGATCCTGGAGATCGACGGCGAGACCGTCACCGAGGCCCGCTGCGGCATCGGCTACCTCCACACCGGCATCGAGAAGAACCTCGAATACCGCAGCTGGACGCAGGGCACCACCTTCGTCACGCGCATGGACTACCTGACGCCGTTCTTCAACGAGACGGCCTACTGCCTGGGCGTCGAGAAGCTCCTCGGCATCGAGGACCAGATTCCCGACCGGGCCACCGTCCTGCGCGTGCTCCTGATGGAGCTCAACCGGCTCTCCTCGCACCTGGTGTGCATCGCCACCGGCGGCATGGAGCTCGGCGCCACCACGATCATGATCTACGGCTTCCGCGACCGGGAGCTGGTGCTCGACCTCTTCGAGCTGATCACCGGCCTGCGCATGAACCACGCGTTCGTCCGCCCCGGCGGCCTCGCCCAGGACCTGCCCCCGGGCGCGGTCGACCAGCTGCGCGAGTTCGTGAAGACCATGAAGAAGAACCTGCCGGAGTACGACAAGCTCGCCACCGGCAACCCCATCTTCAAGGCCCGTATGCAGGACGTCGGCTACCTCGACCTCACCGGCTGCATGGCGCTCGGCGCCACCGGCCCGATCCTGCGCTCCGCCGGACTCCCGCACGACCTGCGCAAGACCGACCCCTACTGCGGGTACGAGAACTACGAGTTCGACGTCCCCACGGCGGACAGCTGCGACTCCTACGGCCGCTTCCTCATCCGCCTGGAGGAGATGCGCCAGTCGCTGCGCATCATCGAGCAGTGCATCGACCGGCTCGAACCCGGCCCGGTCATGGTCGCCGACAAGAAGATCGCCTGGCCCGCGCAGCTCGCGCTCGGCCCGGACGGCCTCGGCAACTCGCTGGACCACATCAAGAAGATCATGGGCACCTCCATGGAGGCCCTGATCCACCACTTCAAGCTGGTGACCGAGGGCTTCCGGGTCCCCGCCGGACAGGCGTACACCGCCGTCGAGTCCCCCAAGGGCGAACTCGGCGTGCACGTCGTCTCCGACGGCGGAACCCGCCCCTACCGGGTCCACTTCCGCGACCCGTCCTTCACCAACCTCCAGGCCATGGCGGCGATGTGCGAGGGCGGCCAGGTCGCCGACGTCATCGTCGCCGTCGCATCCATCGACCCCGTGATGGGAGGCGTCGACCGGTGACCGAAGCACGTAGCGAAGTCAGTCTGGGGATGCCGCAGCTCCCCGCCCCCGCCTACCCGGCCGAGGTGCGCGCCAGGCTCGAAGCGGATGCGAAGGAGGTGATCGCCCGCTACCCCGGCAGCCGCTCCGCGCTCCTGCCGCTGCTGCACCTCGTGCAGTCCGAGGAGGGGTACGTCTCCCGTACGGGCATGGCGTTCTGCGCCGAGCTGCTCGGCCTCACCACCGCCGAGGTCACCGCGGTCGCCACCTTCTACACGATGTACCGGCGCAAGCCGAGCGGCGACTACCAGGTCGGCGTCTGCACCAACACGCTCTGCGCGGTGATGGGCGGCGACGCGATCTTCGACAGGCTCAAGGAGCACCTCGGCGTCGGCAACGACGAGACGACCGAGGACGGCAAGGTCACCCTCGAACACATCGAGTGCAACGCCGCCTGCGACTTCGCGCCCGTCGTGATGGTCAACTGGGAGTTCTTCGACAACCAGACGCCCGAGAGCGCGACGCAGCTCGTCGACGACCTGATCGCCGGCCGCACCGTCGAACCCACCCGCGGCGCCCCGCTCTGCACGTACAAGGACACCGCCCGCATCCTGGCCGGCTTCCCCGACGAGCGCCCCGGCGCCGTCGCGGCGACCGGCGGCGCGGGCCCCGCCTCGCTGATCGGCCTCAAGCTCGCCAAGGGCGAGGCCGCGCCGCAGGCCCGCGTGGTCGGCCCGCGCGGCGAGGCCCCGCGCGACGAACCGCAGAAGGGCGCCGAGCACCTCAGCTCCCACGACGCGCCGCAGCAGACCTCGGCATCCGACCCGGACAACCCGGCAGGACCCGTAGCCGAGGAGGGGGAGTGATGACGTTGGCCGCCGAAATCGACCAGAACGGGACCAGCCCCGAGAAGCTTCTCGCACCTGTCCTGTCCGCCTTCTGGGACCAGCCGGATTCCTGGACCCTGGACACCTACCGCCGCCACGACGGGTACGAGGGACTGCGCAAGGCCCTCGCCATGTCCCCGGACGACCTCATCGCGTACGTCAAGGACTCCGGTCTGCGCGGACGCGGCGGCGCAGGCTTCCCCACCGGGATGAAGTGGCAGTTCATCCCGCAGGGCGACGGCAAGCCGCACTACCTGGTGGTCAACGCCGACGAGTCGGAGCCGGGGACCTGCAAGGACATCCCGCTCCTCTTCGCCAACCCGCACAGCCTCATCGAAGGCATCGTGATCGCCAGCTACGCGATCCGCTGCTCGCACGCCTTCATCTACCTGCGCGGCGAGGTCGTCCCCGTCCTGCGCAGGCTGCACGAGGCCGTCCGCGAGGCGTACGAGGCGGGCTACCTCGGCAAGGACGTCCTGGGCTCCGGGCTCGATCTGGAGCTCACCGTGCACGCGGGCGCCGGCGCGTACATCTGTGGTGAGGAGACCGCACTCCTCGACTCGCTCGAAGGACGGCGCGGCCAGCCCCGGCTGCGGCCCCCCTTCCCCGCCATCGCCGGTCTCTACGCCTGCCCCACCGTGGTGAACAACGTCGAGTCCATCGCCTCGGTTCCCGCGATCCTGAACAAGGGCAAGGACTGGTTCAAGTCGATGGGCAGCGAGAAGTCCCCGGGCTTCACGCTCTACTCGCTCAGCGGCCACGTCGCGGGCCCCGGCCAGTACGAGGCCCCGCTCGGCATCACGCTGCGCCAGCTCCTCGACATGAGCGGCGGCATCCGCCCCGGCCACCGCCTGAAGTTCTGGACCCCGGGCGGCTCCTCCACCCCGATGTTCACCGAGGAGCACCTCGACGTGCCCCTCGACTACGAGGGCGTCGGGGCGGCCGGATCCATGCTCGGCACCAAGGCGCTCCAGTGCTTCGACGAGACGACCTGCGTGGTGCGGGCCGTCACCCGCTGGACCGAGTTCTACGCGCACGAGTCCTGCGGCAAGTGCACACCCTGCCGCGAAGGGACGTACTGGCTCGTCCAGTTGCTGCGCGACATCGAGGCCGGCAAGGGCCGGATGTCCGACCTCGACAAGCTGAACGACATCGCCGACAACATCAACGGCAAGTCGTTCTGCGCCCTCGGCGACGGCGCCGCCTCGCCGATCTTCTCCTCGCTGAAGTACTTCCGCGAGGAGTACGAGCAGCACATCACCGGCAAGGGCTGCCCCTTCGATCCCGCCAGGTCGACCCTCTGGGCCGACGACAAGAACGCACCCCAGGGGGTGAACGCATGACAGTCACCACGAGTGCGCCCTCCGGGGGCGGCGAAGCGGCGATCCCGCCCGAGGACCTGGTCACGCTGACCATCGACGGCATCGAGATCAGCGTGCCCAAGGGCACCCTGGTCATCCGCGCCGCCGAACTCCTCGGCATCGAGATCCCGCGCTTCTGCGACCACCCCCTCCTCGACCCGGCCGGCGCCTGCCGCCAGTGCATCGTCGAGGTCGAGGGCCAGCGCAAGCCGATGGCGTCCTGCACCATCACCTGCACCGACGGCATGGTCGTCAAGTCGCAGATCACCTCGCCGGTCGCCGACAAGGCGCAGCGCGGCGTGATGGAGCTGCTGCTCATCAACCACCCGCTGGACTGCCCGGTCTGCGACAAGGGCGGCGAGTGCCCGCTCCAGAACCAGGCGATGTCGCACGGCGACGCGACCTCCCGCTTCGACGGGAAGAAGCGGACGTACGAGAAGCCCGTCCCGATCTCCACCCAGGTGCTGCTGGACCGCGAGCGGTGCGTGCTGTGCGCGCGCTGCACCCGGTTCTCCAACCAGGTGGCGGGCGACCCGATGATCGAGCTGATCGAGCGCGGCGCGCTCCAGCAGGTCGGCACCGGCGAGGGCGACCCGTTCGAGTCGTACTTCTCCGGCAACACCATCCAGATCTGCCCGGTCGGCGCGCTGACCTCGGCGGCGTACCGATTCCGTTCCCGCCCCTTCGACCTGGTGTCGACGCCCTCGGTGTGCGAGCACTGCGCCGGGGGCTGCGCCACCCGCACCGACCACCGGCGCGGCAAGGTCATGCGGCGCCTCGCCGCCAACGACCCCGAGGTCAACGAGGAGTGGCTCTGCGACAAGGGCCGCTTCGGCTTCCGCTACGCCCAGCAGCGCGACCGGCTCACCACCCCGCTGGTGCGGGGCGAGTCCGGCGAGCTGGAACCGGCGAGCTGGCCCGAGGCGCTGGCCGCGGCGGCCGAGGGGCTGGCCGGGGCGCGCGGCAGGACCGGTGTCCTGACCGGCGGCCGGCTGACCGTCGAGGACGCCTACGCGTACGCCAAGTTCGCCCGGGTCGCCCTGGACACCAACGACATCGACTTCCGGGCCCGGGTCCACAGCGGCGAGGAGGCCGACTTCCTGGCCGCCCGGGTCGCGGGGCGCGGCAAGGATCTGGACGGCGGCGGTGTCACGTACACCTCGCTGGAGAAGGCGCCGACCGTGCTGCTGGTCGGCTTCGAGTCGGAGGAGGAGGCGCCCGGCGTCTTCCTGCGGCTGCGCAAGGCCCACCGCAAGGGCGGGCAGCGCACCTTCGCCGTCGCCTCGCACGCCACCCGCGGCCTGGAGAAGGCGGGCGGCACGCTGCTGCCCGCCGCCCCCGGTACGGAGACGGAGTGGCTGGACGCCATCGCGGGCGGTGTCGGCCTGGACGGCGACGGTGCCGTGGCGGCCGAGGCGCTGCGCGGTGAGGGCGCGCTGATCGTGGTCGGTGAGCGGCTGGCCGGGGTGCCCGGCGGGCTGACCGCCGCGGTACGGGCGGCGACCGCGACCGGGGCGCGCCTGGTGTGGATTCCGCGCCGGGCGGGCGAGCGCGGTGCGGTGGAGGCGGGCGCGCTTCCGTCGCTGCTGCCCGGCGGCCGCCCCGCCACCGACCCGCGGGCCCGCGACGAGGTCGCGGCAGCCTGGGGCGTCGCCGAACTCCCGTCCCGCTTCGGCCGCGACACCGGCCAGATCATCGAGGCCGCGGCCACCGGTGAGCTGGGCGCGCTGCTCGTCGGCGGCGTCGGGACCGAGGACCTGCCCGATCCGGCGCGGGCCCTGGAGGCCCTGGACCGGGTCGGCTTCCTGGTCTCGCTGGAGCTGCGGCCCAGCGAGGTCACCGACCGCGCCGATGTGGTGCTCCCGGTCGCCGCGGTCGCCGAGAAGTCCGGCACCTTCCTCAACTGGGAGGGCAGGGCGCGGATGTTCGAGGCCGCGCTGAAGCCCGAGCAGATGACCCGGAACCTGGCGCCGGGCGATGCCCGGGTGCTGCACATGCTGGCGGATGCCCTTGACGTCCACTTCGCGCTGCCGGACCTGAAGGCCGCCCGCCGCGAGCTGGACCGGCTCGGCGGCTGGCAGGGCGGGTACGCGGACGAGCCGCGCGCCTCGGCGCAGCCGCTGCCCCGGCCCGGTGACGGCGAGGCGGTCCTCGCGGGCCACCGGATGCTGCTCGACCTGGGCCGGCTCCAGGAGGGCGACACCGCGCTGGCCGGGACCCGGCACGAGGCGGTGGCCCGGCTCTCCGCCACCACCGCGGCCGAGACCGGCGTCAAGGACGGTGACCTGCTGGCCGTCTCCGGCCCCGCGGGCAGCGTCGAACTCCCGCTCCGGGTCACCGACATGCCGGACCGCGTGGTCTGGGTGCCGCTGAACTCCGTCGGGCGGGGCGTGCCGGTCACGACCGGGGCCCGCCCCGGCGGCCTGGTCCGGATCGGCCCCGCCGCTCCCGGTACTCCCGACGTCACACCGGAGGTGCGGGCGTGACCGCCTTCGCTCAACTGGCCGCAGGACCGCACAGCGCGGTGCTCGCCGCCGAGGACCTGTCGATGTTCGGCAACGACCCCTGGTGGCTCGTCGTCGTCAAGGCCGTCTTCTGCTTCGCGTTCCTGATGGTGACCGTGCTGTTCTCCATCGTGTGGGAGCGCAAGGTCGTCGCCTGGATGCAGCTGCGCATCGGCCCCAACCGGCACGGCCCCTGGGGCATGCTCCAGTCGCTCGCCGACGGCATCAAGCTGATGCTGAAGGAAGACGTCATCGTCAAGCGGGCGGACAAGGTCGTCTACGTCCTCGCCCCGATCATCGCCGCGATCCCGGCGTTCATGGCGATCGCGGTGATCCCCTTCGGCCCGTCCGGCAACGAGGTCTCGATCTTCGGCCACCGTACGGCGATGCAGCTCACCGACCTGCCGATCGCGATGCTGTACATCCTCGCGGTCGCCTCGGTCGGGATCTACGGCATCGTGCTGGCCGGCTGGTCCTCCGGATCGACGTACCCGCTGCTCGGCGGACTCCGCTCCTGCGCGCAGATGATCTCGTACGAGATCGCGATGGGTGCCGCGTTCGCCTCGGTCTTCCTCTACTCCGGGTCGATGTCGACCTCGAAGATCGTGGAGGCGCAGGAGGACCGCTGGTTCGTCATCCTGCTGCCGGTCTCCTTCATCATCTACATCGTCACGATGGTCGGCGAGACCAACCGCGCCCCGTTCGACATGCCGGAGTCCGAGGGCGACCTCGTGGGCGGCTTCAACACCGAGTACTCGTCGATCAAGTTCGCGATGTTCATGCTCGCCGAGTACGTCAACATGGTGACGGTCTCGGCGGTCTCGGTGACCCTGTTCCTGGGCGGCTGGCGGGCCCCGTGGCCGGTCAGCACCTTCTGGGAGGGCGCGAACCACGGCTGGTGGCCGATGCTCTGGTTCGTCCTCAAGGTCCAGCTGCTGCTGTTCTTCTTCATCTGGCTGCGCGGCACGCTGCCCCGCGTCCGCTACGACCAGCTGATGAAGCTGGGCTGGAAGGTCCTGATCCCGGTCTCCGTCGTCTGGCTGATGCTGGTCGCGACGGTGCGGGCGCTGCGCAACGAGGGCCACGACTTCTCGAAGATCCTGCTCTATGTGGCCGGGGCCGTGATCGCGGTCCTGCTGATCTCGTTCGTGGTCGACATCTTCCGCGACAAGAAGGAGAAGGCCGCGGCCGCCGAGGCGGGCCCGGAACCGGCGTTCGACCCGATGGCGGGCGGATTCCCGGTGCCGCCGCTGCCCGGACAGACCCTGCCGCCCGTGCCGCGGCGCAGGCCGCGCCGCGAGCGGGAGCTCGTCGTCAGTGGTGGCGTGGATACTCAGAGTGACGGAAATCCGAGTGACGGAAAGGAGGCCGACGGTGTCTGAACTGCCTGATTCGCCGGGGTCCAAGAGGCCGGCGGAGTCCACCGGGCCGACGGGGTCGACGGCGTCCTCGCAGTCCTCCCAGTCCTCGGAGGACAAGTTCCTGAATCCGGTGGCCGGCTTCGGCGTGACCTTCAAGGCCATGTTCAAGAAGCGGCTCACCGAGCAGTATCCGGAGACGCCGAAGGTGACGGCGCCCCGCTTCCACGGCCGCCATCAGCTCAACCGCCATCCGGACGGCCTGGAGAAGTGCGTCGGCTGCGAGCTGTGCGCCTGGGCCTGTCCGGCGGACGCGATCTACGTGGAGGGCGCGGACAACACCGAGGAGGAGCGCTACTCCCCGGGCGAGCGCTACGGCCGCGTCTACCAGATCAACTACGCGCGCTGCATCCTCTGCGGACTGTGCATCGAGGCGTGCCCGACCAGGGCGCTCACGATGACCAATGAGTTCGAGCTCGCCAACACCACCCGCGAGAGCCTCATCTACACCAAGGACGAGCTGCTCGCGGGCCTGGAGGAAGGCATGGTCGACAGCCCGCACGC
Organism: Streptomyces sp. Mut1; assembly: GCF_030719295.1. Lineage (NCBI taxonomy): Bacteria > Bacillati > Actinomycetota > Actinomycetes > Kitasatosporales > Streptomycetaceae > Streptomyces > Streptomyces castrisilvae. The sequence goes on from NZ_CP120997.1 coordinate 4,667,189, forward strand.
GATCTTCCCCGGCACGGACGAACAGGACTACTACCAGGGCCTGGTCACCGAGGCCGCCCCCGGTACGGAGCGCCAGCTCGCCGTCTCCAAGGGCGAGAAGCCGTCCGACGAGGCCGGCGAGAACAACGGCGCCACGCAGGAGGTGGACGCATGACCGGCCTGGCCGCAGCGGCCTCACAGACCTCGACCGGCGAGGCCTTCCAGTTCTGGGTGCTCGGCACGGTCGCCGTGATCGGCGCCCTGTCCACCGTGCTGATGAAGAGGGCCGTGCACAGCGCGCTGAGCCTCGCCGGGACGATGATCATCCTGGCGGTGTTCTACCTCGCCAACGGCGCCTACTTCCTCGGCATCGTGCAGATCGTCGTCTACACCGGCGCGATCATGATGCTGTTCCTCTTCGTGGTCATGCTCGTCGGTGTCACGGCGGCGGACTCGCTGAAGGAGACCATCAAGGGCCAGCGCTGGCTGGCCGCCGGATGCGGCATCGGCTTCGGCATCCTGCTGATTGCCGGAATCGGCAACGCCTCGCTGACGAGTTTCAACGGCCTGGGCACCGCCAACGCCGTGCACGGCGGAAACGTGGAGGGGCTGGCCAGCCTCATCTTCACCAAGTACGTCTTCGCCTTCGAGATCACCGGCGCCCTGCTGATCACCGCGACCGTCGGCGCGATGGTGCTCACGCACCGCGAGCGCACCGAACGGGCCAAGACCCAGCGGGAGATGTCCGAGGAGCGCGTGCGCGGACAGCACCTCCCGCCGCTGCCCGCCCCCGGCGTCTACGCCCGGCACAACGCGGTCAACATCGCGGGCATGCTCCCCGACGGCACCCCGTCCGAACTCACCGTCATGCAGACGCTGCGCAAGCGCGGCCAGATGCGCGATGTGTCCCACGAATCACTGGCCGGCCTCAAGGCACTGGAGCAGCGCTCCGGTGAGCGGCTCGGCCGGGACACCGAAGAAGAGGAGGTCGCCAAGTGAATCCGGTCAACTACCTCTATCTCGCCGCCCTGCTGTTCACCATCGGCGCGGCCGGGGTGCTGATCCGGCGGAACGCGATCGTGGTGTTCATGTGCGTGGAGCTGATGCTCAACGCCTGCAACCTCGCGTTCGTCACCTTCTCCCGTATGCACGGCAACCTCGACGGCCAGATCATCGCCTTCTTCACGATGGTCGTCGCTGCCGCGGAGGTCGTGGTCGGGCTCGCGATCATCGTGTCGTTGTTCCGTTCCCGCCACTCGGCCTCGGTCGACGACCCCAGCCTGATGAAGCTGTAGAGGGGCGCTGGACCCAATGAACGCAGAGAACCTGATTGCGCTGCTCGTCGCGGCGCCCCTGCTCGGAGCGGCGGTGCTGCTGTGCGGCGGCCGGCGCCTCGACCGTGCCGGGCACTGGCTCGGCACCGTGCTCGCCGCCGCCTCGTTCGTCGTCGCCGTGGTGCTCTTCACCGACATGCTCGGCAAGGGCGCCGAGGACCGGGCGCTGCACCAGAAGCTGTTCAGCTGGATTCCGGTCGAGGGCTTCCAGGCCGATGTGGCCTTCCAGCTCGACCAGCTGTCGATGACCTTCGTCCTGCTGATCACCGGTGTGGGCACGCTGATCCACATCTACTCGATCGGCTACATGGAGCACGACGAGCGCCGGCGCCGCTTCTTCGGCTATCTGAACCTGTTCCTCGCGGCGATGCTGATCCTGGTCATCGCCGACAACTACCTGCTGCTGTACGTCGGGTGGGAGGGCGTCGGTCTGGCGTCGTACCTGCTGATCGGCTTCTGGCAGCACAAGCCCAGCGCGGCCACCGCCGCGAAGAAGGCGTTCCTGGTCAACCGCGTCGGCGACATGGGCCTGTCGATCGCGATCATGCTGATGTTCACCACCTTCGGCACCTTCGCCTTCGCCCCCGTCCTGGAGGCCGCCGAAGGCGGTCAGCCGAGCGAGGGCAAGCTGACGGCGATCGGCCTGATGCTGCTGCTCGCGGCCTGCGGCAAGTCCGCCCAGGTGCCGTTGCAGTCCTGGCTCGGTGACGCGATGGAGGGCCCGACCCCGGTCTCGGCCCTGATCCACGCCGCCACCATGGTCACCGCCGGTGTCTACCTCATCGTCCGCTCGGGCGCGATCTTCAACGCCGCCCCCGACGCCCAGCTGGTCGTCGTGGTCGTCGGCGCGGTCACGCTGATCTTCGGGGCGATCGTCGGTTGCGCGAAGGACGACATCAAGAAGGCCCTCGCCGGCTCAACGATGTCGCAGATCGGCTACATGATCCTGGCCGCCGGGCTCGGCCCCATCGGCTACGTCTTCGCGATCATGCACCTGGTGACGCACGGCTTCTTCAAGGCCGGTCTCTTCCTCGGCGCCGGTTCGGTCATGCACGGCATGAACGACGAGGTCGACATGCGGAAGTTCGGCGGTCTCCGGAAGTACATGCCGGTCACCTTCGTCACCTTCGGGCTCGGCTACCTCGCGATCATCGGCTTCCCCGGTCTGTCCGGCTTCTTCTCCAAGGACAAGATCATCGAGGCGGCCTTCGCCAAGGGCGGCACCGAGGGCTGGATCCTCGGCGCCGTGACGCTGCTGGGCGCCGCGATCACCGCGTTCTACATGACGCGCGTGATGCTGCTGACGTTCTTCGGCGAGAAGCGCTGGCAGCCCGACGGGGAGGGCCACGAGCCCCACCCGCACGAGTCCCCGAAGTCCATGACCATCCCCATGATCGTCCTGGCCTTCGGTTCGGTCTTCGCGGGCGGCTTCTTCTCCATCGGCGACCGCTTCCTGCACTGGCTGGAGCCCGTCACCGGCCACGACCACGGGGACGCCCCGATCGGCGCGACCACCGTCACGGCCGCCACCATGGTGGTGCTCGTCGTCGGTGTCGCCATCGCCTGGGTGATGTACGGCCGCAAGCCGGTGCCCGTGGTCGCCCCGCGCGGCTCGCTGCTCACCCGGGCCGCGCGCCGCGATCTCCTCCAGGACGACTTCAACCACGTGGTCCTGGTCCGCGGCGGCGAGCACCTGACCCGCTCCCTGGTCTACGTCGACCACACCCTGGTCGACGGCGTCGTCAACGGCACGGCCGCCTCGATGGGCGGGCTCTCCGGCCGGCTGCGCAAACTGCAGAACGGCTACGCCCGCTCCTACGCGGTCTCGATGTTCGGCGGTACGGCGGTTCTCATCGCCGCGACCCTGCTGATGAGGGCGGTCTGATCACATGTCCTTTCCTCTCCTGACAGCGACGGCGGCGCTCCCGGCCATCGGCGCGATCGCCACCGCCGCCGTCCCGGCGGCCAGGCGCACCACCGCGAAATGGCTGGCGCTGGTCTTCTCGCTGGCCACGCTCGTGCTCGCGGGCATCGCGCTCGCCCGCTTCGAGCCCGGCGGCGACCGCTTCCAGCTCACCGAATCGCACGCCTGGATCAAGGACTTCGGCGTGCGCTACGAGCTGGGCGTGGACGGCATCGGGGTGGCGCTCATGGCGCTCACCGCGCTGCTGATCCCCTTCGTCATCCTGGCCGGCTGGCACGACGCCGATCCCCTGGAAACACAGTCCTCCCGCTGGCGCCCCACCCAGGGCTTCTTCGCCCTGATCCTGATGGTCGAAGCGATGGTGATCCTCTCCTTCGAGGCCACCGACGTCTTCCTCTTCTACATCCTGTTCGAAGCCATGCTCATCCCGATGTACTTCCTCATCGGCGGCTTCGGGGACCGGGCCCACGCCGGGAGCGACGAGAACGCGGCGGCGCAACGCTCGTACGCCGCGGTCAAGTTCCTCCTCTACAACCTGGTCGGCGGCCTCATCATGCTGGCCGCGGTCATCGGGCTCTACGTGGTCGCGGGCTCGTTCTCGCTCTCCGAGATCGCCGAGGCCCGCGCCAACGGCTCGTTCACCATGGCGACCAGCACCGAGCGGTGGCTGTTCCTCGGGTTCTTCTTCGCCTTCGCGGTGAAGGCCCCGCTGTGGCCGCTGCACACCTGGCTGCCCAACGCCATGGGCGAGGCGACCTCCCCGGTCGCCGTGCTGCTCACCGCGGTCGTCGACAAGGTCGGCACCTTCGCGATGCTCCGCTTCTGCCTCCAGCTCTTCCCGGAGGCCAGCAAGTGGGCGACGCCGGTGATCCTGGTCCTGGCGCTGATCAGCATCGTCTACGGGGCGCTGCTCGCGGTCGGCCAGCGCGACATCAAGCGGCTGATCGCCTACGCGTCCATCTCGCACTTCGGCTTCATCGTGCTGGGCATCTTCGCGATGACCAGCCAGGGCCAGTCGGGCGCGACGCTGTACATGGTCAACCACGGCATCTCGACGGCCGCGCTGATGCTGGTGGCGGGCTTCCTGATCACCCGGCGCGGCTCGCGGCTCATCTCCGACTACGGCGGAGTGCAGAAGGTGGCCCCGGTCCTGGCCGGCACCTTCCTGATCGGCGGCCTGGCCACGCTGTCGCTGCCGGGGCTCGCCCCGTTCGTCAGCGAGTTCCTGGTCCTGGTCGGCGCGTTCGCGGCGTATCCGGTGGTCGGCATCATCGCCACCACCGGCATCGTGCTCGCCGCGATCTACGTCCTGGTCCTCTACCAGCGGACCATGACCGGGCCGGTCAAGGCGGAGGTGCAGGGCATGGCGGACCTCAAGGTCCGTGAGCTCGCGGTGGTCGTCCCGCTCATCGCGCTCCTGCTCTTCCTGGGTGTCTACCCGAAGCCGCTGACGGACATCGTCAATCCGGCGGTGCGGCACACCATGTCGGACGTACAGAAGAAGGACCCCCAGCCCGAGGTGGAGGCCGCCAAGTGAGCGCAACAGCTGTCCACAGTCTGTGGACGACGGCGGGCGGGGTGACGACTGCCGCCCCGGACGAGAAGTTCAACGCCCCGGTCATCGAGTACACCCAGCTGACCCCGGTCCTGATCGTGATCGGCGTCGCCGTCCTCGGCGTGCTCGTCGAGGCCTTCGTGCCGCGCCGGGCCCGCTACTACACGCAGGTCTTCCTGACCGTCGTCGCCCTGGTCGCCGCGTTCGCCGCGGTGGTCGGCCTGGCGGCCGGCGGATACGGGACGACCAAGGCGCACATCGCCGCGATGGGCGCCATCGCCGTCGACGGACCGGCCCTGTTCCTCCAGGGCGTCATCCTCCTGACGTCCCTGGTCGCGGTCTTCACCTTCGCGGAACGGCGGCTCGACCCGGAGTCGCACGGAAACAGGGTGGACTCCTTCGCCGCGCAGGCCGCGTCCGTGCCCGGCAGCGACAGCGAGAAGGCCGCGGTCAGGGCCGGCTTCACCACCACCGAGGTCTTCCCGCTGGTGCTGTTCTCGGTGGCCGGCATGCTGGTCTTCCCGGCGGCCAACGACCTGCTGACGCTGTTCGTGGCCCTGGAGGTCTTCTCCCTCCCGCTCTACCTCCTGTGCGCCGTCGCCCGCCGCAAGCGGCTGATGTCGCAGGAGGCCGCGGTGAAGTACTTCCTGCTCGGCGCGTTCTCCTCGGCGTTCCTGCTCTTCGGGATCGCCCTCCTCTACGGGTACGCGGGCTCCGTCTCGTACGCCCAGATCGCCACCGTGGTCGACGGCTCGATCCAGAAGATCGACCCGGCGCTCGCCGACACCATGGGCAACGACGCGCTGCTGCTCATCGGCGGCGCGATGATCCTGACCGGCCTGCTCTTCAAGGTCGGCGCCGTCCCGTTCCACATGTGGACCCCGGACGTCTACCAGGGCGCCCCGACCCCGGTCACCGGCTTCATGGCCGCGGCCACCAAGGTCGCCGCGTTCGGCGCGCTGCTGCGCCTGCTGTACGTGGTGCTGCCGGGCCTCACCTGGGACCTGCGGCCGGTCATGTGGGGCATCGCGATCGTCACGATGGTGGGCGGCGCGATCGTCGCGATCACCCAGACCGACATCAAGCGGCTGCTGGCCTACTCCTCGATCGCGCACGCCGGGTTCATCCTGGCCGGTGTCATCGCGGCTACCCCCGAGGGCATCTCGTCCGTCCTCTTCTACCTCGGCACGTACTCCTTCGTGACGGTCGGCGCCTTCGCCGTCGTCACGCTGGTGCGGGACGCGGGCGGCGAGGCGACGCACCTGTCGAAGTGGGCGGGGCTCGGCCGGCGCTCGCCGCTGGTCGCCGCGGTCTTCGCGGTGTTCCTGCTGGCCTTTGCCGGTATTCCGCTCACCTCGGGCTTCTCCGGGAAGTTCGCCGTGTTCAAGGCGGCGGCGGACGGCGGCGCGGGCGGTCTGGTCGTGGTCGGTGTGATCTCCTCGGCGATCGCCGCGTTCTTCTACATCCGGGTCATCGTGCTGATGTTCTTCAGCAAGCCGAAGGCGGACGGCCCCACGGTCGCCGTCCCGTCCCCGCTGACGATGACCACGATCGCCGTCGGCGTGGCCGTCACCGTGGTGCTGGGCCTGGCCCCGCAGTACTTCCTGGACCTGGCGAGCCAGGCCGGAGTGTTCGTGAGGTAGCCGGAAGCTGTTGCCGGACGCCGCCGGACGGGCTTGGAAGTCAAGCCCGTCCGGCGTTGTCGTACGCGGCGCCTATCGTGGCAGGGGAGAGCGCTGGGACGCAGCGGGACCGGTACGGGGGACAGAGCGATGAGCGGGACGGGCGTGACGGGCATGACCACGGATGTGACCACGGGCGGGGCCGCCGGGGCGACCGAGAGCGAGGCGCGGCGGACCCTGCACCGCGTCTTCGGGTACGAGGCGTTCCGCGGCGAGCAGGAAGCGGTCGTCGACCATGTGGTGGCCGGCGGGGACGCCGTCGTGCTCATGCCGACCGGTGGCGGCAAGTCCCTCTGCTACCAGATCCCGGCCCTGGTCAGGCGGGGCACCGGCATCGTGATCTCCCCGCTGATCGCCCTCATGCAGGACCAGGTGGACGCCCTGCGCGCGCTCGGTGTGCGGGCCGGCTTCATCAACTCCACGCAGGACTTCGACGAGCGCCGCTCGATGGAGGCCCAGTTCGTCGCCGGTGAGCTGGACCTGCTCTACCTGGCCCCGGAGCGGCTGCGGCTGGACGCCACCCTGGCCCTGCTCTCCCGGGGCGAGGTCTCCGTCTTCGCCATTGACGAGGCGCACTGCGTCGCCCAGTGGGGCCACGACTTCCGCCCCGACTACCTCGCCCTGTCGGTGCTCGGCGAGCGCTGGCCCGACGTGCCGCGCATCGCCCTGACGGCCACCGCGACCGACGCCACGCACCGCGAGATCACCCAGCGCCTGGGCATGCCCGACGCCAGGCACTTCGTGGCCAGCTTCGACCGGCCCAACATCCAGTACCGCATCGTGGGCAAGGCCGACCCGAAGAAGCAGCTGCTCTCCTTCCTCAAGGAGGAGCACGCAGGGGACGCGGGCATCGTCTACTGCCTCTCCCGCGCCTCCACGGAGAAGACCGCCGAGTACCTCTGCCGCAACGGCATCGAGGCCGTCCCGTACCACGCGGGGCTCGACGCCGGGACCCGCGCGGTCCACCAGTCCCGCTTCCTGCGCGAGGAGGGCCTCGTCGTCGTCGCGACGATCGCCTTCGGCATGGGCATCGACAAGCCGGACGTCCGCTTCGTCGCCCACCTGGACCTGCCGAAGTCCGTCGAGGGCTACTACCAGGAGACCGGCCGTGCGGGCCGCGACGGAGCCCCGTCCACGGCCTGGATGGCGTACGGCCTCCAGGACGTCGTCCAGCAGCGCAAGCTCATCCAGGGCGGCGAGGGCGACGAGTCCTTCCGCCGCCGGGCCGCCTCCCACCTGGACTCCATGCTGGCCCTGTGCGAGACCGCCCAGTGCCGCCGCGCCCAGCTCCTCACCTACTTCGGCCAGGACCCCACCGCCGCCTCCTGCGGCAACTGCGACACCTGCCTCACCCCGCCCGAGACCTGGGACGGCACGGTGGTCTCGCAGAAGCTGCTGTCCACGGTCGTACGGCTGAAGCGGGAGCGCGGGCAGAAGTTCGGCGCCGGCCAGATCATCGACATCCTGCTCGGCCGCCGCACGGCCAAGATCATCCAGTTCGACCACGACCAGCTCTCGGTCTTCGGCATCGGCGACGAGCTGGCCGAGGCGGAGTGGCGCGGCGTCGTGCGCCAGCTCCTCGCCCAGGGCCTGCTGGCCGTCGAGGGCGAGTACGGCACGCTGGTCCTGACCGAGGAGAGCGGAGCCGTCCTCGGCCGGGAGCGCGAGGTGCAGCTGCGCAAGGAGCCGAAGAAGCCGACGGCCTCCCGCTCGTCGTCGCGGGGCGAGCGCAAGGGCAAGGCGGCCGTGGCCGCCGACCTCCCCGGGACGGCCGTCCCGGTCTTCGAGGCCCTGCGCGCCTGGCGCGCCGCCCAGGCCAAGGAGCTGGGCCTCCCGGCGTATGTGATCTTCCACGACGCGACCCTGCGCGAGATCGCGACGGTCCGCCCGGCGACGCTCGGCGAGCTGGGCGGGATCAGCGGCCTGGGCGAGAAGAAGCTCGCGACGTACGGGGAGGGCGTGCTGGAGGTGCTGGCCGAGCTGCCGGCCGCGGCGGAGGCGGAGGCGGAGGCCGCGACCCCGGCGAAGGCCGCACTCCCGGAGACGGCACCCCCGGCGGAAGCGCCCCCGGCCCCCGCGACCCAGACCCCCGCAGCCCCGGCCCGCGTGCCCGCCCCGGCGCCGTCCCGCGCCCCCGCCAGGACGCCCGCTCCGGCCCCCGCCCCCGCCGACGACTCCGAGTTCGGCTGGGACGAGGAGCCGCCGGAGTGGGAGTGAGCCCGGCGGCCTCCTCGTACGAGCAGCGCCTCACGCCCCGCTGACCGCCACCCGCCCCGTCCGCGCCGGGCCCGGACGCGCCCCGGCCCGGACGCGCCCCGGGCGGGGAGCGGCCGGGCCGTCGGGGTCAGGCCGTCGGGGTGATGCGGCCGGTGACCTCGCCGAGGCCGACGCGGGTGCCGTCCGGGCCGGGGGCCCAGGCGGTGATGGTCACCGTGTCGCCGTCCTCCAGGAACGTCCGCTTGCCCTCGGGCAGCTCCAGCGGGTCGCGGCCGTTCCAGGTGAGTTCGAGCAGGGAGCCGCGCTGGGCGGGTTCGGCGCCGCTGATGGTGCCGGAGCCGTAGAGGTCGCCGGTGCGCAGCGAGGCGCCGTTGACCGTCATCTGGGCGAGCTGCTGGGCGGCCGTCCAGTACATCGTGGAGAACGGGGGCTCCGCGACGACCTGGCCGTTGATCGCGACGGAGAGCCGCAGGTCGTAGCCGCCGGGCTCGTCCTCCTCGGCGTCGTCCAGGTAGGGCAGCAGCGGGAAGTCGCGGGCGGGCGGGGCGGTCCGCGCGGCGTCCAGGGCCTCCAGCGGGGTCACCCACGCCGAGACGGAGGTGGCGAAGGACTTGCCGAGGAAGGGGCCGAGCGGGACGTACTCCCAGGCCTGGATGTCGCGCGCCGACCAGTCGTTGAGCAGGGACAGGCCGAAGACGTGCTCGCGGAAGTCGGCCAGCGGCACGGGCCTGCCGTGCTCGGACGGGGTGCCGACGACGAAGCCGACCTCGGCCTCGATGTCGAGCTTGACGGACGGGCCGAAGACGGGCGCCGGGTCGGCGGGGGCCTTGCGCTGGCCCGCCGGGCGCACCACGTCCGTGCCGGAGACGACGACGGTGCCGGCCCGGCCGTGGTAACCGATCGGCAGGTGCTTCCAGTTGGGGGTGAGCGCGTCGCCGTCGGGGCGGAAGATCCGGCCGACGTTGGTGGCGTGGTGCTCGCTGGCGTAGAAGTCCACGTAGTCCGCGACCCGGTACGGCAGGTGCATGGTCACCGTGTCCACGGGGTGCAGGAGCGGCTCTATGTCGGCGCGGTGGGCGGGGACCGTCACCCAGGCGGTCAGCGCGCGGCGCACATCGCGCCAGGCGGTGCGGCCGGCCGCGAGCAGGGCCGTCAGGTCCGGCTGGGCCAGCAGTTGGGCGTACGGCGAGCCGAGGGCGAGCGCGGCGGCCCCGGCGTCCAGGACGTGGGCGCCGATGCGGACACCGACGCGTCGCTCCCCGGCCCGGTCGGGGGTGGAGAACACGCCGTAGGGCAGGTTGTGCGGGCCGAAGGGATCGCCCTCGGCCAGATCGAGCGGGCTGCTCTGCTCGGGCATCTGTTGCTGCCTCGCTTTCCAGGTCGCTTGGGAGACACGTTACGTCGGGCACACCACCCGGCGGCAGTGCCCCAGCCCTCCCCGATGCCTCGGAATGTGCGGCTGCGTGTCCGCCCTAACCTGCGGTTCTGGGGATGCTCTTCTCCCAGGTCCGGTGGAAGACGACCTCGCCGCCCTCGGTGCAGACGACCTCGTTGACGGTGTGGAAGTCGTCCGCGTCGGCGGTGATCTCCGAGCGGGTGTCGATCTGCACGTCCCACGCCATCTCCGGCCGGTGCAGCCGGATCGTCCAGTCGGACCGGGTGCGCGCGGAGAGCGGGTCGGCCTCCTGGATCGTGTACGTCTCCACCGCTTCCTCGGTGAACTCCAGCCCGTCGGGGTAGACGCGCGTGCCGCCGTAGCGCGGGTCGACCTCCATCCGCCACTGGCCCTTGGCGACATCGCGGACGATCAGCCGTTCGGGGCGTGGCGGGTCGAGTGTTTCGGGGTAGACGACGCCGAGCGGCTCGGACTGTTCGGGCTCCTCGAAGCGGATCGCCGGGTCCTCGGTGTGCCGCCGCACCGGCAGCTCCACCAGGCTCTCGTCGGCCTCCAGGGTGAATCCGGCCGAGCCGGCCTGCGGCCAGATCCACGGCCAGTACGAGGAGGAGAGGGCGAGTCTGATGCGGTGGCCGGGCGGGAAGGTGTGGCCGATGCCGTTCAGTTCGAAGGTGACGTCCTCGGTGGCCCCGGCCGGCCAGTCGTCGGTGCGGTCGCGGCCGTTGCGGGCGGCGAGGTTGAGGGCGCCGCGCGTGACGAGGGTGGAGGAGCCGTCGGGGGCGACGTCGCAGAGCCGGGCGATGGCCTGGCCGCGCGGTACGTCCATCCGGATGCGCAGCTTCACCCGGGGACGGCCCAGGATCTCGATCGGCGCGTCGGCGACCGGGAATTCGAAGCAGAGCGACTTGGCGTCCTCGTCCCGCTGGTCCGGCGGCAGGTCGGCGTCGTTGCCGAAGGGGAAGAACCGGCCCGCGTCGAGCCCGGTCTGCTGCGGCGAGTGGACGATCTGCGGCCCGCCCTGGAGGGCGTACGCCACCGGGGTGACGTCCTGCGACGGCCAGCTGGTCTCCCCGACCCAGCGGCCGGGCAGCGTCTCGTAGACCGTGGCGGGCCGGTGCGACTCGCTGATCCAGGACCGCAGCAGCGGCTCCGCCATGACGCCGGTGTCCTCGTCCTTCAGGTGCTGGTCCCACCAGCGCAGCGTCTCCTGGAGAAAGCCGATCGCGGGTCCCGGCGGCAGCCCCCGGTCGGGGTACTGGTGCGACCAGGGCCCGATGATCCCGCGCACCTTCGCCGGGTCGAGGTGCTCGACCAGCCTGAGGACGGTGTCGCGGTACGGGTCGTGCCAGCCGCCGACCGCCAGGACACTGGCCTTGATCGCGGAGTAGTCCTCGCAGACGCTGCCGTGCTTCCAGTAGGCGTCGCGGGTCTGGTGCGAGAGCCAGGTGTGGATGAAGGGGTCGACGGCCTCCAGCCGGTCCAGCCACATCTGGCGCCAGTCGTCGCCGACGTCCGCCGGGTCGGGCGGCCGGCAGACGAAGGCCAGCATGGTCGCCGCCCAGGCGTGCATGTCCACGGCGAGGACCGAGCCGCCCATGTAGTGGACGTCGTTGTCGTAGCGGTCGTCGGCCGAGCACACCGTGACGATCGCCTTCAGCGGCTCCGGGGCGAGCGCGGCGATCTGGAGCGAGTTGAAGCCGCCCCAGGAGATCCCGAACATGCCGACCCGGCCCGAGCACCACTCCTGCTGGGCCAGCCAGTGGATGACGGCGACGCCGTCGGCCAGCTCCTGCGCGTCGTACTCGTCCCCCGGCATGCCCTCGCTGTTGCCGTGGCCGCGCACGTCGACCCGGACCGAGGCGTAGCCGTGGCCCGCGTACCAGGGGTGGCGCTGCCAGTCGCGCGGCGCGGTCCAGTCGCTCAGCCGGTAGGGCAGGTACTCCAGGAGCGCGGGGACGGGTTCGTCCGTGACCGGCCGCCAGATCCGGGCGTACAGCTGCGTGCCGCCCGGCAGCGGGATATAGAGGTCCTCGCGGGTCGTCTCGTACGGGAACGCGGTCTGGATGTGCATGGGCGTACCTCAGTGGACGGGGTGCATGGTGCGCTTGAGCCAGGGGGCGGCGGCGATGACGGCCACACCGGCCACCACCGCGACAGCGCCATTGACACCGAAGTAGGCGGGGTTGGACACCTCGCCGTACAGCTTCACGATCTGGGCCTGGATGCCGTTGGCGAGGGCCAGTGAGAGGAACCAGAGCGCCATGGTCTGGCTGGAGAACGCCCTGGGGGCGAGCTTGGTGGTCGCGGACATCCCGGAGGTCTCCAGCAGGATGTCGCCGAGCCCGAGCAGCAGGTAGGAGCCGACGATCCACCAGGCGGCCATCTTGTACGTGTCGCCCGAGTGGCCGGAGGTGGGCAGGACCATCAGCAGGAACGAGAGGCCGCCGAGGACCACCCCGATGGCGATCTTGTTGGACGCGTGCGGCTGGCGCGGCCCCATCCTCGCCCAGACGGCCGCGACCACCGGGGCGAGCGCCACCTCGAAGGCGCCGAGCGCCGAGGCGTACCAACTGGCCGGGAAGTGGAAGCCGAAGACCTCCGTACGGGCGTTGGTCGACGCGAGCAGCATCATGGTCGAGTACGCCTGGAAGAGGATGAAGTTGAAGACGACGGAGGCCAGGAACAGCACCACGTACGGGCGCAGCCTGCCGCGCTCCTCGGCGGTGACGCGGGGGCTGCGGAACATCACCACGAAGTAGACGACCGGGGCGATCACCGAGATGAGGGTGAGCACGTCCACGAACCGGTCCATGGTCAGCCAGCCGGCCAGGGCCAGCCCGGTGGCCGCCGCCGCGACCACCACGGCCCCGACGACGATGAGCAGGACCGCGCGGCGCATGGGTCCGGGGGCCAGCGCGTATTCGGCGGCGTGCTTTCGCCCGGCCAGGTGACGGCGGCCCGCCACGTACTGGATGAGGCCGAGCGTCATGCCGAACGCGGCGGCCGAGAAGCCCCAGTGCCAGCTCGCGTGGTCACCCAGCCAGCCGGTGATCAGGGGGCCGAGGAACGCGCCGATGTTGATGCCCATGTAGTAGAGGGCGAAGCCCGCGTCCCGGCGCTCGTCCTCGGTCCGGTAGAGCTTGCCGACCATCGTGGCCACATTGGGCTTGAGCAGCCCCGTACCGGCACTGATCAGGCCGAGGCCCACCCAGGTCATGGCATCCGTGGGCACCGCCATGGCGTAGTGCCCGCAGGCGATGAGGATGCCGCCGTACAGGACGGCCCGGTACGAGCCGAGGATGCGGTCGGCGAGCCAGCCCCCGGCCACCGACACCAGATAGACGAGCGTGCCGTACGCGGCGGAGACGGAGGCGGCGGTCCCGGGCTCCATGCCCATGCCGCCGTGCGCGACCGTGTCCGCGAAATAGAGGACCAGGATCGCCTGCATGCCGAGGAACGAGAACCGCTCCCACACCTCCAGGCCGGACAGGGTCATCAGACCCCGGGGCTGGCCGAAAAAGGCATGGTCGTCAGCCGGGGGCGGCTGCGCCGGTTCGGTCTCTGCGGCTGCGTGGGACAAAGCGGCAACTCCTGATCGTATGAGCTGATCCCGAACATACCGGCGGTGGCGGGAAGGCGCCCACGGTGATCCAAAGGGGACCGGATACGCTGACTTGAGTGATGACAACGACACATCGACATTCCGTGTGATCGTCAGCAGACAGGAGATCCCCTCGTGACCGTCGTCGGGCCGTTCGGACTGAGCGTGCGGGACCAGGCTCTTGAGACCGGTGTCCAGGCCGGTTTGGCTGCTGTCGAGTCGGGCCTGCTCGATGCCACCAAGAGCGACGTGCCCTTCATCACGGAAGCCGCTCAGCACCTGGTGCGGGCGGGTGGCAAGAGGTTCCGGCCGCTGCTGGCGATGCTGGCCGCCCAGTTCGGGGACTCCGAGGCCCCGGGCGTGGTGCCCGCCGCCGTGGTCGTGGAGCTGACCCACCTCGCGACGCTGTACCACGACGACGTCATGGACGAGGCCGATGTGCGGCGCGGGGTCCCCAGCGCCAATTCCCGCTGGGGCAACTCGGTCGCCGTGCTGACCGGCGATTTCCTCTTCGCGCGCGCGTCGCACATCCTGGCCGACCTCGGCCCCGAGGCCGTCCGCATCCAGGCGGAGGCGTTCGAGCGCCTGGTCACCGGCCAGATCCTGGAGACGGCAGGACCGCGCGACGGCCGCGACCCCGTCGAGCACTACCTCGAAGTGATGCGCGGCAAGACCGGCTCGCTGATCGCCGTCGCCTGCCGGTTCGGCGCGATGATGTCCGGCGCAGGCGAGCCCACGACCGACATCCTCACCCAGTACGGTGAACGGCTCGGCGTGGCCTTCCAGCTCGCCGACGACGTCCTCGACATCGCGTCCGACTCCCACGAGTCCGGCAAGACGCCCGGCACGGACCTGCTGGAGGGCATCCCGACCCTCCCCGTCCTCCACCTCAGGGCGCAGGCCGAGGCCGACGGCAAGCCGGACGACCTGGCCCTGGTCGAACTGCTCGACGGCGACCTCGGCGACCCGGACGCGCTCGCCGAGGCGTTGCGCCTGCTGCGCGCCCACCCGGCACTCGCCCAGGCCCGGCGCGACACCGTCAGGTACGCCCAGGAGGCGCGGGCCACGCTGAAGCCGCTGCCCGAGTGCTACGCCAAGCTCGCGCTCGAAGAGATGTGCGACGCGGTGGTCCACCGCGCGGGCTGAGCGGGCCCTCGGCCCAACCCCTACTGGACGGCGGAGAAATGGCGCCTCGGGGTCATACCGAAGAGGTACGCGCAGTTGCTCCCGGGGGTTGACGCCTGTGGCCGCCCGATTTGGTCAGATGGAGAACAACCACTCCTGACCAAAACGGGTGAGAATGGCGGCACGGAGTGGACGAGTGCATCCCGACGGAAGCCGCCGACCACGGAGGTAGGGCACACATGGCACCGAACGACAGCGCGGAGACCAACGGCACGGCCGCTCGGGGGAGCGCCGGCCGCCGCAAGGCGGCGCGCTACATCGTCCCCGTAGCGGTGGCGGGGGTGGCGGCCGCGACGATCGGCCTGGTCCCGGCGCTCGCCAGCTCGGGCGACCCCGATCTGCCGAAGATCACCGCCCAGGAACTCATCGAGAAGATCGCCGCGTCGGACACGCAGCAGCTCTCCGGCACGGTGAAGATCAGCACGGACCTCGGCATCCCGTCCCTGGGCGGCCTGGCCGGCTCCCTGATCCCGGACACGGGCGGCAAGGACGGCTCCGGCGCCGACCCGCAGGCCAAGCTCACCGAGCTGGTCTCCGGCACGCACACCCTGCGGGTCGCCGTGGACGGCCCCGACAAGCAGCGCCTCGCCATCCTGGACAAGGCGTCCGAGTACAGCCTGATCCACAACGGCGACGAGGTCTGGGCCTACGACAGCGCGTCCAACGAGGCGTACCACGCCGACGCCGAGGGCAAGCAGTCCGCCCACGACAAGTCCGCCCGGGGCAAGGACCAGGCACTCCCCGACGGCATGCCCACCACCCCGAAGGCCCTGGCCGAGCAGGCGCTGAAGGCCGCCGACGGCAACACGTCCGTCACGGTCGACGGCACCGCCCGGGTCGCCGGACGTGACGCGTACCGCCTGGTCCTCAAGCCGGAGCAGAGCGGCTCCACGATCGGCTCCATCACCGTCGCCGTGGACGCGGAGAACGGCGTCCCGCTCAAGTTCACGCTCCAGCCCAGCAGCGGCGGCAAGGCGGCGGTCGACGCCGGGTTCACCTCGGTCGACTTCGCGAAGCCCGCCGCCTCCTCGTTCACCTTCACCCCGCCCAAGGGCGCGAAGGTCACCGAGGCCGACGAGGCGGAGCGGGCCGGGGGCCACGAGAAGGAGGCCCACAAGGCGATCGAGGAGGCCAAGGGCGACCTGGGTGCCTTCGAGGGGCTCAACGTGATCGGCGAGGGCTGGAACAGCATCGCCGAGATCAAGACCCCCGGCGGCGCGGCCCTTCCCTCCGAGGCGTCGGACGAGCTGCCGGCCGAGGCCCAGCAGTTCATGGACGCGCTCGGCGACAAGGTCACCGGCAAGTTCGGCTCGGGCACGGTCTTCAAGACCCGCCTGGTCAACGCCCTGATGACGGACGACGGCCGGGTCTACGTGGGCGCGGTCACCAAGGACGCGCTGGTCGAGGCCGCGAACAACGCGGGCTGACACCACGCCGTACCGCACCTCACCCGCCCCGCCGTGCGCGCCCTGCACGGCGGGGCGGGCGCGATGGGCGACCATCGCCCGTACGAGGCGGGCCCGTGCCCGGGACCGCGACCGCCGCCGTCCGCACCGCGACCGAGGGGGAGCACACATGACAGGGCCCGGCGCAGAGCCCGAGACCGAGCCGCCCACCACGGAGCCACGGGTGCCCGAGCCGGCCGTGATCGAGGCGCCCGAGACCGAGCCACGGGTGACCGAGCCGGCCGTGATCGAGACGCGGGGGCTGACCAAGCGCTTCCGGGGCGGTCAGCTCGCCGTGGACGGGCTCGACCTCACCGTCCCCGCCGGCAGCGTCTTTGGCTTCCTCGGGCCCAACGGCTCGGGCAAGACCACCACCATCCGCATGCTCATGGGCCTGATCGCCCCGACCTCCGGCACCGCGAGCGTCCTCGGCCGCCCCATGCCGGACGCGTCGCGCACGGTGCTCCCGCAGGTCGGCGCGCTGATCGAGGGCCCCGCGCTGTACGGGTTCCTGAGCGGCCGGGACAACCTCGTGCGCTACGACCGGGCCGACCCCACCGCCGACCCGCGCACCCGCACCGCCCGCGTCGGCGACGCCCTGGAACGGGTCGGGCTCGCCCCGGCGGCCGGCAAGAAGGCCCGCGCCTACTCGCTGGGCATGAAACAGCGACTGGGCCTGGCCGCCGCCCTGCTCAGACCCCGCAGGCTCCTCGTCCTGGACGAGCCGACCAACGGCCTGGACCCGCAGGGCATGCGCGAGATCCGCGCCCTGGTCCGCGAACTGGCGGCGGACGGCACGACCGTGTTCCTCTCCTCGCACCTCCTGGACGAGATCGAGCAGGTCTGCACGCACGCCGCGGTGATGGCCCGGGGCCGGCTCCTCACCCAGGGCCCCGTCACCGGCCTCGCCGCGGGCACCGGCGGCCGTCTCGCGGTCACCACCCCGGACCCGGCCGACGCCGCGCGCGTACTGAAGGAGCACGGGCTCACCGGCATCACGCTGGACGGCGACCGGGTACGCGCCGAGGCCCCGCCGGCCACGGCCGAACTCGCCGACCTCACGGCGGCATTGGTACGGGAAGGCGTCCGGGTGCGCGCGTTCGGCGTCGAACGGGCGTCGCTGGAGGACGCGTTCGTGGCTCTGACGGGAGAGGGATTTGATGTCGCAGGCTGAAACCGTGGGCGCGGGACGCAACCCCCTGTGGACGTTCGGCATCCTCCGCTCCGAACTGACCACCACCCTGCGCCGCTGGCGCACGCTCGCCCTGCTCGGGGTGCTGGCCGCCGTCCCCGTACTGATCGGGATCGCGGTCCGCATCGAGACGGCCGACGGCTCGTCGGCCGGTCCGGGCGGCGGGGAGGGCGGCCCGGCGTTCCTGTCCCAGGTGACCAACAACGGCCTCTTCCTGGTCTTCGCCTCCCTCGCCGCGACCCTGCCCGTCTTCCTGCCCATGGCGGTCGGCGTCATTGCGGGCGACGCCGTGGCGGGCGAGGCCAACGCGGGCACGCTGCGCTATCTGCTGGTCGCCCCGGCCGGCCGGACTCGGCTGCTCCTCGCCAAGTACGCCGCAACGCTGGGCTTCTGCCTGGTCGCGACGCTCGTCGTGGCCGCGTCAGCGCTGGCGGTCGGCGCGCTGCTGTTCCCCCTGGGCGAGGTCACGACGATCTCCGGGACCACGATCGGCTTCGGCGAGGGGCTGCTGAGGGCGGGGCTCGTCGCGGTGTTCGTCGCCGCGTCCCTGACCGGTTTCGCGGCGCTCGGCCTCTTCGTCTCGACGCTCACCAACAGCGGGATCGCGGCCATGGCGGCGACGGTCGGGGTGCTCATCACCGTACAGATCGTGGACACCATTCCCCAGCTGAGCGGGGTCCACCCCTACCTCTTCCCGCACTACTGGCTGTCCTTCGCGGACCTGCTGCGCACACCCGTCTACTGGGACGAGGTACTGAAGAACCTGGAGCTCCAGGCGTTGTACGCGGCGGTGTTCGGCTCGGCGGCCTGGGCACGCTTCACGGCGAAGGACATCACCGCGTGATACGGGAACGGGCTGATACGAGAACGGCGGCCGTACCGTCGGCCGGCGAGCCGTCCCCCGATCGGCTCGTCGCGGCACGAACGGCACGAACGGTGCGAAAAGCGAGGGAACGAGCCGACACGGTACGTTCCGTTTCCGCCTGAGCATTGTTCGACTTCGAGCGACGGACTGTCAACAAGGATTGGCTCGAACAGACCTATGCTCACCGAATGAACACATCGCCGAGTTCATCGCCCAGCTCAATGCGCCGGAGCGAGAGCTCACGCAGAGCGACCCTGGACGCCGCACTGGACCTGTGCACGGAGAGGGGCTACGGCCGGGTCACGATCGAGGCGATCGCGGCGCGGGCGGGTGTCAGCAAGAAGACGATCTACCGCTGGTGGCCGTCGAAGAGCGCGGTGCTGCTCGAAGCGTTCACGGAGATGCTGGTGACGGCGACCCCCTTCACCGACACCGGGGACATCGCCGAGGACCTGCGCACCCATATCTCGGGCGCGGTCGCCGTCCTCGCCGTACCCCCCTTCGGCCCGGCGTACGCGGGGATACTCTCCGAGGTCCACCACGACGACGAGCTGGCCGAAACGGTACGCACCCAGCTGATCGAACCCCGCGTCCAGGAGGCGGTCGACCGCCTGCGTAGCGCCCAGACCCAGGGCCAGATCCCCCCGGACGCCGACCTGCACCTCGCGGTGGAGATGCTCTACGGCCCCGTGTACTACCGCCATCTGCTGCGCAAGCCGATGCAGGACGAGGCCGCGGTGGCGAAGCTGGTCGACCACGTACTGCGGTCGCTGGGGGCGGCGGCGGGCTGACAGGGCGGGGCGGGTCAGCCGAAGACCCGCTCCAGGACGACCGCTATCCCGTCGTCCTCGTTGGACAGGGTCACCTCGTCGGCCACCGCGCGCAGCGTGGGGTGGGCGTTGCCCATCGCGACGCCGTAGCCGCAGCTGCGGAACATCGGCAGGTCGTTGGGCATGTCCCCGAAGGCGATCGACGCGCGCGGGTCCACCCCCATCTCCTCGGCGGCCAGCGCGATCCCGGCGCCCTTGTCGACCCCGTACGGCTGGAGCTCGACGGTCCCGGGCCCGGAGTGCGTCACGGTGGCGAGGTCCCCGACGACCGCCCGAGCCTCGGCGGCCAGCGCCTCGTCACTCAGCTCCGGGTGCCGGATGAGCACCTTGATGACCGGCTCCGCCCACAGCTCGTCCCGGTGCCGGGTGCGCTGGGCGGGCAGCGTGGCGTGCGGCATCCGGTACCCGGGCTCGATCAGGGTCCGCCCATGGGCCCCGTCCTGATCGACGGCCGCGAAGACCTGCCCCACCTGCGCCTCGATCTTCCCGAGCGCCGCGTCGGCCGCCTCCGCGTCGAGCGTGACCACCCGGACGGTACGCCCGGCCCCGGCGTCGTACACCTGAGTCCCCTGCCCGCAGACGGCGAGCCCCTGATACCCGAGCCCCGCCAGCAGCTCCCGCACCCCGGGCACCGGCCGCCCGGTGACCACCAGATGCCGGGCCCCGGCGTCCCGGACCAGACCGAGCGCGGCGCGGGTGCGGGGGCCGACGGTGTCGTCGCCGCGCAGCAGGGTGCCGTCCAGGTCGGTGGCGACGAGCGCATATGCGGGTGGGATGGGCATGGAATCCAGCGTAGGCGGTGGCTGCCGGAGCCCTGCCGGAGTTGTGGCGGGGCGGGGACGTCCGGTAAGGGAGGGGGCCCTGTCAGTGGCGCGGTGCAGGATACGGCCATGGAACCTTCCGAGACCGTCCAGCTGCTCTGGGACCGCATGCAGGACCGCGACTGGCCGGGCCTCGGCCGCCTCCTCGCGCAGGACGTGGTGGTGGAGTGGCCGGTCAGCGGCGAACGCATCCTCGGCCGCGACAACTACGTGCGCGTCAACGCGGAGTACCCGGAGGGCTGGTCGATCAAGGTCCTGCGCATCGTGGCGTCGGGGGACGAGGTGGTCAGCGAGGTGGAGGTCCCGCACGACACGATGGGCGTCCACCGGGTGGCATCCTTCTGGACCGTTCACAACGGCCTGATCACCAACGGCCGCGAATACTGGACGGAGCTGGGCACGGACCCGTCGCCCGACTGGCGCGCCCCGTACGTCGAGCGCGTCTGAGGCCCTGGACCTGAGCGGGGCCCCGCTACACCTCTCGCCGGTGTCAGGCAGTGCCGAAGAGGGCCTTCACCGCGGAGGGCCCGGCGAACTCCTTCGCGAGGGCGTCGAAGACCAACTCGTCACACGTCTCCCCGAGCCAGTACCCCGCCTCCCGCAGTCGGCCGGCGCTCCGGAACCCGGCCTTCTCGTACGCGCGGATCGCGGCAATGTTGGGCGCCAGCACCTTCAGCCAGACCGCGCGGAGATTGGCCACGTGAAAGCCGTAGTCGAGCGTCAGCCGGGTCGCTTCCGTCCCGAGCCCCCGGCCACGGGCATCCTTGCCGAGCATGATGACGAACTCGGCAGTACGGACGGCCTCGTCCGGCAACAACGTGCTCACCCCGACCGGCACGGGCGCGCTTTCAGCAAGGTCGTAGACCGTGAAGCGCAGGTTCGCCCCCCGGAGCTGATGGGCCATGCCCTCGGCACGGGCCTCCACCGACTCCGGCGCCTGACGCCCGTAGCCGACCATCAGGGTCGGCTCCTGCTCCCACCACCAGTACGTCTCGACCAGGTCGGCACGGTAGGGGCCGAGGCCGCAGGTGTCGGTAGTGACCCAGAGGGTCGGCTCGGGCTGTTCGGTCACGGAGATCAGACGGTGTCGAACCCGCCGCGCCTGACGCCGTCCACGAAGGTGGCGAACGCGTCGGCGTGGAGGCCCAGGGTGGGGCCGGCGGGGTTCTTGGAGTCGCGGACGGGGACCAGGCCGGTGGTGGCGGCGAGGTTGGTGGCGACCTGGACGCACTGGCCGCCGTTGTTGCTGTACGAGGAGGTGTACCAGCGGGGGGATTCGGTCGTCACGATGTGCCCTTTCGCAGTTGCCTGATCATGGCTACGGATGCTGATTGAGACAGCGACTCGGCCTGTAGCTGATGGTATGCCGTCAGCATGGGAAGCACCGACGTGCTTTCTCGGTCCAGGTGGCCTTGAGCCTGGGACTCGGCGTAACAGACGACGGACCGGTCCGGAAGAGTCAGGAGGGTAACGGGCAGGTCGAACGTGCGCCGTTCCCCTATCTCGTACGGGGCGATCTGAAGCAGGGTGTTGGGCATCTCGGCGACCTCGATCAGCCGTTCCAGCTGGGCGTCCATGACTTCCGGGCCGCCCACGGGGCGGCGGACGCAGCTTTCGTCCATGGTGACGAACAGCATGGGCGGCTTGGCGCGCACGAGGGCCGCCTGCCGTTCCGCCAGGACCGAGACGCGTTCGTCCGCTTGCTCCTGCGCGATCGCCCCACGCCGCACCGCGCTTTCGGCCAGCACCCGTGCGTAGTCCGGGGTTTGCAGCAGGCCCGGGATGATCCCGATCTCGTACAGGCGGAGTTCGACCGCCCGGCCCTCGTATCCGACGTACTGGGGGAAGCCCTCCAGAAGCGAGCCGTGCTTGATCTCCCGCCACTCGCGCTCGAACGTGTCAGCGGTCTCCTCAATGCCGAACGCCCTGTCAGCTTGGCGTGCGAAACGGAGGGTTGGATTTTTGCGCCCGGTTTCCACGGCCGAGATGTGGGTGCTGGAGTAGCCCGTGTGTTCGGCGACGTCCTCCTGCTTCCATCCCCGGGCCTCACGCAGGCTGCGGAGGCGCGCGCCGAAGGCGGCCTGAGGGCTGCTGTCGGGCTCCAACTCCTTGCGGTTCAAGGGGCGTCACCGACCTTTCGTTCGGAACTGACACGTTGAACGGTTATTGACTCTAGGCCACGCTGAGTCCGCTTGGTAGTGGAATGACTACGGAGAGGAGCGGTCGTGTCCGCAGAGAAGGCTCCACCGCCCGGTCAGGGCGCCCTGCAAACCCAACTCCCCGCCCCCGGCGCACTCGTCGCAGACGTCAGCCGGCGGGACCGTATCCGCGTCGGGGAGTTCCGAGGGGTCGCCGGCCCCTACTGGATGCTCCGGCCCGCGAAGGGCGGGGCCGAGTGGGAGGTGCTGCCCGAGTACACGCGGGCGGCGACGCCCGCCGAGCGGCTCGGGGCCAGGACCGCGCGGGAGAACGCCCGGAGCCGGGGTGAGGTGGCATGAGCGGCCAGGGCCAGGAAGACCCGCGGGCAACCGAATGCCGTACGTGTCAGGAGTTCGACCTCGAAGAGGCCGTCGCCCGGAGTGAACGGGACGGCAGCCGGGAAACGGACTGCCGGGTGCTGCGCCGGCGCCACATCGCCGCGGAGCACGCACAGCACGCGGAGTGCGGGGAGCCGCAGCCGTGACGCCGTGGCGGTTGCGGATCGTACTCGCCGCAGGTGCGGCGGAGGTGCGGCTACGGGCCCGGTTCCCCCGGCTCACGTGGGCGCTCACGTGCCGACCCGCTCAGCGCCCCACCAGCCGTTCACGGCCCTGCTCCGGATGAAATGCGGCGACCGCTCCACCGCGTCGCGCCGGCCGCCCCCGCCTGCGGGCCCGGCACCCTCCGTCTCTGTCCGGAGCGCGGACGCAGGGCTTCAAGATTCCGCTCCGGGAGGTGCCAACGCGCGTGGGGCGAGGTCACGCACATCGTCCGGCAGGGAGTAACCCGACTTCACCGTCCGCCCTGTGCCCTCGCGCCCGGCCCGGCCGCGAGGTGTCACATCGACTCGACGCGTCCTTCCGTCGCCGTCAGTGCTCATCGCTGTCTGTGGCGGCGATGGCGTTGTCGATGAGGGCGGCGGCGATGGCGGCGGCGGTGGGGAAGGCGTCGGCGTCGAGGACCCGCGTACGGGCCGCGGCGCCGTCGAGGAGCAGCGCGAGCTGCTCGCCGAGCCGTTCGGGGTCGGCGGCGCCGGCTTCGCGGGCGGTGTCGGCGAGCCGCGCGGCGACGGCGTTCTTGTAGTCGCGCGCGTACTGGGACGCGGGGTGCTGGGGGTCGTGGAGTTCGACGGCAGCGGCGATATAGGGGCACAGCGGTGTGGTGGGGGGGATCTCGAAGGCGGCGAGGAGCCGTTCGCGGGGTGTGAGGTCGGCGTGGTCGAGCACGCCGGACAGGACTGTGGGGTCGAACCGGCGCAGGTACTCGGCGACGAGTTCGTCCTTGCTGGAGAAGTGCTGGTAGGCCGTGCGCTTGGACACCTCGGCCGCCGCGCACAGCTGTTCCATGCCGGTGCGGTTGATGCCCTGCTCGCGGAACAGCCGCTGGGACGCGCTGAGGATGCGCTCGCGGGCGCCCCGGCCGCGGCGGCGACCCGTGGGGCCTTTCTCCAACTCCGTCATGGGCCCAGCGTACCGCAGGTGGGTAACGACCGGTGTACATAGTTTGCGTCCCGGCCGCGCTCGCCGTACGTTAAGTACACGAGGCGGTGTACTTAACCCGTCGTCCCAGGCACACCCGGCACCACCGACCCAAGGGAATGATCATGGGAAAGCTCGACGGCAAGGTCGCGGTCATCACCGGCGGCACCTCTGGCATGGCGCTGGCAGGCGCGAAGCTGTTCGTAGAAGAGGGAGCACATGTCTTCATCACCGGCCGTCGCCAGGACGCCCTGGACGAGGCCGTGAAGCAGATCGGCCGCAACGTCACCGGCGTCCAGGGCGACGCCGCCGACCTGGACGACCTGGACCGGCTGTACGACACCGTCAAGCGGGAGAAGGGAAGCCTCGACGTGCTGTGGGCCAGTGCCGGCGGAGGCGAGCCCGCCCCGCTCGGCGAGATCACCGAGGCCCAGTTCGACACCTGGTTCGGGCTCAACGCCCGCGGCACCCTGTTCACCGTCCAAAAGGCCCTGCCGCTCCTCAACGACGGCGGCTCCATCCTCATGACCGGTTCCAACGCCTCCCTCGGCGCCTTCCCCGGCTGGAGCGTCTACGCCGGCAGCAAGGCCGTCCAGCAGGCATGGGCACGCGTCTGGCTCAACGAGCTCAAGGACCGCCGCATCCGCGTCAACGTCCTGACCCCCGGCCAGGTCGCCACCGCCAAGCAGGCGGAACTCTTCGACGAGGCCACCAAGCGCCAGTTCGAGTCCCTCATCCCCCGCGGCCAGATGGGCCGCCCCGATGAAATCGCCACCGCCGCCCTCTTCCTCGCCTCCGACGACTCCAGCTACGTCAACGGCATGGAACTCGTCGCGGACGGCGGCACCACCGCCCTCTGAACCGAACCACCACAACCAGGACAGGACATCTCATGAGCAGCATCAGCATCAGCGTCATCGGCACCGGGAACATGGCCCGCACCATCGGCGCGCGGGCGATAGCGGGCGGCAACACCGTCGAGATCATGGGCCGCGACCGGTCCAAGGCTGCCGAGCTGGCCAAGGCTCTCGGCGACGGCGCCTCGCAGGGGGAATGGGGCGCGACCCCGGCCGGGGACATCGTCATCGTGGCCCTGTTGCACGACGGTGTCGTGCCGGTCGTCGCCCACTACGGAGACGCTCTCGCGGGCAAGGTCATCGTCGACATCAGCAACCCCTTCAACCCCACGTTCGACGGGCTGGCCCACCGTGAGGAGACCTCGATCGCGCAGGAAGCCGCCAAGGCGGCCCCGGCCGGCGCCGACGTGGTGAAGGCGTTCAACACCGTCTTCCGCCATGTCCTGGAGAAGGGTCGGCCCGACATCTTCATCGCCGGCGACAACGCCCAGGCCAAGGCACGTGTGGAGGCGTTCGTCGAAAGCCTGGGGATGCGCCCGCTGGACGTCGGCGGCCTGAAGATGGCGCACTGGCTGGAAGGGGCGGGCCTGATCACGGTGGGCCTCGCGAACCACGGGGTGGGGGGCTTGGACTTCGCCCTCGGCGTCGCAGAACTTTCCGCCTGAGCGAAGCGGTCAAAGGTCTGCCCCGGCCACGGGCCCTCCCCCCGTGGGTCTCACCTTCGACCCGGGCCCGCCTGTTCACCGGTCAGGAACTCGACCGCCACGATGCCCGGGAGATCGGTCAGGCGACAGCCGCCCCTTGCCGGGTCAGCCAGAAGTCGAGGAGCGCGGAGGCGGCCTCGGCGGGGCGGTGGACGTTGGGGGAGTGGCCGCCGCCCTCGATCCGGACGAACGCGGCGCCCAGCCGGTGGGCCATGCGCTCGACGGCGTCGGGGGCCCAGGTCTCGTCGGGGGTACCGGAGACCACCGAGAGGGGAACGCCCGTCCCGGCCAGCGCTTCGGTGGTGTCCGTCTCGTCCAGCATGTGGCGGGCGAGGGCGGCGAGTTGGCTCGGGCTGTTGGCCAGCCACCGCAGTTCGAGGAAGCGTTCGACGTCCGGGGGAGTCGTCGTGTCCTTGGTGCGGACGAAGGGCCACATCTCGGCCAGGGGCATCGAGCCGATGACGGACAGGAGGAGGTTGAGCCGTTCCTGCTGCCAGGGGGAGACGCCGGCGGGCCCGAAGTTCATGAGCGTCGCCGACGCCCAGAGGCCCGGGTCTCCCCCGGTCGCGATGGCGGCCGCGCGGACGAGGCTGCCGCCGTAGGAATGACCCAGGAGATGGACGGGGCCCGCGTCCAGCGCGCGGGTGACGGCGACGAGATCGGCGGCGAGGTCGTCACGGGCGTACGAGGGGGCGGGCGAGGCGTCGCCCGTCTCGTACTGGCCCCGGCAGTCGACGGCCACGACGCGTACGCCGCCGGCGCTGAGCGCGGGCAGCATGGGGAGGAAGTCCTCCTTGCTGCCCATGAAACCCGGGACGAGCAGCGCGGTGCCCCGCACCGGGGACGACGGTCCGGTGGGCGGGACGTCCAGCGCGGCGAAGACGCCCCGCCCGGTCCGCAGCCGCACCGGGCGCGCGTGGTCCGGGGCTTCCAGGCTCAGCAACTGGCTCATGGACAGAATGATAGGCACGGCCATGAGGCGGTCCCGGCGCTGTTCGAACGCCGTCAGAAACACAACCCGGCCGGTTCGAGGCGGAGTTCGAAGCCCGCTCTACCCTTCGGGTTCCGTCCTCGGCTCCGGCACCCGGACCGGCTCGGCACGATGCCAGCCGCCGAAGCGCCCGAGGGCCTTCCAGAACCCCTTCTCGCTGTTGCGCTCGGTCTGCCGGCTGGACTCCCAGGTGAGGATGGGCCGCCCGTAGACCTGGCGCGACAGATCGTTGACGTCGTCCTCGATGAGCCGCAGGTGCGAGCCCAGCCGCTGGATGCCGTCGTTGCTGTCCCGCAGATACAGGTACGCGATGAGGAGGACGAGCCCGACGACCAGGACCCGCCAGAGGCCGAGGCCACTGCCGAGCGTGGCCGCGATGGCGGTGGCCGCGCCCGCGTACCCGGCCAACTGCTGCCGCGCCCCGATCCGCTGGACGACCTCGGACCGCAGGGACTCGTACTCCCTCATCCTGAGGCCGATGACCTCGATGATCTGCTCGCGCTCGCTCGTACTCCCGCTCACGGGCACCTCCTCGCCGCTGAGGATGTATGCCCATCCACGAAGCGGGCCACGCGCGGCCGGCCGGCGGCCTGGGGAGGGGCGAGTCACGGCGGGTGGCGTCCTGTCGGGGTCGAGGCCGGCGCCCCAACGATCCGGCAGGCCGGCCACCGTGCCCCCGGCCCCGGAGCGCACCGGGCCGTTACTCGCCCGGTGGCCCTCCGGACACGCCCGCACTGTCCGGCCGCGACTGGCGGGCCGCCAGGTCGCCGACCTGGTGGGCGATGTCGGTCCACAGGGCGGCGGGGAGGTCGTGGCCGACGCCCGGGTAGGTCACCAGGCGGGCGCCGGCGATGGCGCGGGCGGTGGCGCGGCCCGCGCCGACACGCAGGATCGGGTCCTGCTCGCCGTGCAGGACCAGGGCGGGGCTGCGTAGCTCCTTGAGCCTGGGGCCGTGCCACTGGGCTCCGATCTGGCGGCTCTGCGCCTTGGTGTCGCGCGGGCCGCTGTCCACGTCGGCCTCGACCCAGGCGCGGGCGGCGGCCTCGTCGAAGGGGTAGCCGGGGGAGGCGACGCCGCGCCAGACGGCGAGGGCGGCCTCGATTTCGCCCTCGCGTCCCTCGGGGAACTTGGTCCGGGCGAGCTTGGCGAGCAGGCCGAAACGCAGGTAGCGCAGGACCCCCGGACCGGAGGTGTCGCTGGGCAGGGCCGCCGAGGAGGTGACGCTGAGCACCCGGTGGGGGTGTCGCAGCGCGATCCGCTGGGCGATCGCGCCGCCCAGCGAATGGCCGAAGACGTGCGCTCGCTCCCAGCCGAGTTCGTCCATCACGGCGATGGCGTCGTCGGTCATGTCCTCGGAGGTGTAGGCGTCCCCGCGCTTGCCGAACAGGGCCTTGAAGGGGTTGGTGGTGGCGGTGTCCGGCATCCGGGTCGACTCGCCGGCGTCGCGCTGGTCGTAGCGGGCCACGGCGAACCCGGCGTCCGCGAAGGCCCGGCACAGTCCGGCCGGCCACCAGAACCGGGCGACGGCCAAGCCCATGATGAGCAGCAGCGGTTCCCCCTCGGAGCCATTCAGTTGGTCGAAGGCCACGCGCACGTCGCCGTTGTGCGCGTACCGGGTCGGCGTCCACTCCTGCTGCGGCTGGGGCATGTCGGCTCCCTTTCACTTACTGCCTTACTGCGATCGTTGTTCGCAGTGCATGTGGCCTAAGATACTGCATACGTCGTTCGCAGAAAAGGAGGGGTCATGACCGAGCCGTCCGCCCGCAGCATCTGGCTGCGCCCCGCACGTGCCGGACGCGGTCCGGCGCCCACGTTCGACCGCGACCGCATCGCCGCCGCCGGGGTCGCCCTGGCCGACGCGGACGGCCTGCCCGCCGTCACCATGCGGGCCGTGGCGGTCGCCCTCGGGGCCGGACCGGCGTCCCTCTACCGGTACGTGGCCACCCGCGACGAACTGCTCGAATTGATGATCGACCAGGTCAACGGCGAGATCTCCTACGCCGGGCTCGGCTCCGGACACTGGCTCGACGACCTGCTCGCCCTGGCCCGGCAGAGCAGGGGCGTCTACCTCGCGCACCCATGGCTGCTCGACGCGACCGCGACCAGGACCCCGATGGGGCCGCACACGGTCACCTACCTGGAACATGCCCTGGCCGCGCTCGCCGGCCTCGACGCCAGTCCCCGGACCAAACTGGAGGCCATCGCCGTCCTCAGCGCCGTCGTCTCCACTCTGACCCGCGCCGAGGTGACCCAGCAGCTCGCCGGGCAGACCATCCCGCAGTGGCAGCAGGCCGAGGCGGAATACCTCACCCAGGTCGCCATGGCGGGCCACCACCCGCACCTCGCCGCCGCCCTGATCGGGCAGCCGCCCGAGGCCGAGGACTCCCCGGACTCGCTCCTGGCCCGCATCCTCACCCGCGTACTCACCGGGCTCCTTCAGCCCGACGGCATCCAAGCGGACTCCGTGCGCGGCGGCGCGGCGGCGGAGCCGCCCGTGGCCGGTCCGGGGGCGGCCGCGACCCCCTGATGTCTCATCGGTGGGGGTGCGGTCGCCCCCGAAGGGCCTTCGGCGTCGGCCACTAGGGTTCGGCCATGTCTCCGTCCGCTGTTCCGAAGAAACGCACGCTCGCCGAGGAGTTGTCGCTGCTACGACAGCGGCAGCGCGACCGCAGGCGGCGGTTGGCCACGGCTGCCGGGGCCGGACTCGCCGTGATCGTCGGAGGGGTGTGGCCTCTTCTGGGCGCGGGGCTCCAACCGGGCGGCCACGCGCCCATGCCCATATGCGCCATCGGCAGCACCGCGCTGCGCGCCGACGTGGACGCCGACGGGCGCCCGGACGAGATCCGCGGCCTGAACCGCGAGGGCGCCGGCTCGGTGGTCTTCCGGAGGGGCGGTGACCTCACCACTGTCCGCGTCGACGACGCCCGCGGGTTCTGGCCGAAGCTGCGCGGCGCACCGAAGGAGGACATGGCGACGCGGGGGACCTTCGGCGACTTCGACGGTGACGGGTACCTCGATCTGGCGCTCTTCTACAGCCAGCGCGACGAGGGCGACAGCCCGCGGGACAGCATGCTGGTGCACGAGGTGCGCTACGGGCCCCTCGCCCGCGACCTGAGCAGCGACCGGACCGGCCCCATCCGCATAGGGTGGTCGGCGTTCGTGTACGGGGTGTGGACCACCGACACCGACCACGACGGCCGCGCTGAGCTTCAGGTCTCCCAGTCGGAAGGGGACGGCATGGCCGCCCGCCATGTCGGCCGTCAGCACGGTGACGGGATCTCCGTGAGCGACGACGACGCCGACTTGTACGCGGGGGCGGACTGGCCCGAGCCGGAGCTCGGGCGGCTCGACTTCCCCGCCTGCGCGGCCCGCTAGGGCCTGTCCGACTCGTCGCGACGACAGGTCCTAGCAGCCCCGCGTGGGCGGCTACGCCTTGCCTCCGCGTGCGAACTTCTCCACGGCTGCCGGGGTGACGGGGGTGAAGAAGTTGACGAGGTTGGCCGACGCGGTGCGCCACCGCCGGCCGGTCTCGATCCGCTACACCGACCGCGACGGACGGCAGACCGAACGCATCCTGCACGCGTACGGGATCGTCGCCCATGCCGGCCGGTGGTACGTCACGGGCAAGGACGCCCGGATCGGCGAGGACCGGACCTTCCGGCTCGACCGCATCGCGGACGCACGGACGCAGCCCGGCTCATTCGAAGAACCGGCCGGCCCCGGTCCGGCGCAGCGCGTGCTGTCGGGGTTCGCCACGGCCGAGTACCGGCATGAGGTGACCTTGCGGATCCACGGGACGGTCGAGCAGATCCGCGCCCACCTTCCCGCCAGTGTCGCGAGCCTGTACGAGCGGGAGCAGGAGCAGGAGCAGGAGCAGGAGCAGGAGCAGGAGCAGGAGCCGGGGTCGGGGGCGGGGTCGGAGCAAGAGCCGGAGCCGGAGCCGGCGGCGGACCGGGGCCGGGCGGCCGGGCGCTGGCTGCGCGTCGAACTGCGGGCGGAGCGGCTCGACTGGTTGCCTCCGGTACTCGCCGCACTCGACCGGCCGTTCGTCATCGAGCGCCCCGATGAACTGCGCGATCTCGTCATCGCCCTCGCCGACCGCCTCGCGGCCCGCGCCCGCCGAGCCCGACCGTGAACCCTGCGGGCCAACACGCTTCAGCGCGGGACGGCCAGCGCGTCGACCAGTTGCCGGGCGCGTGTCCCCTCACCGAGGAGCGCCTCCACCAGCGGGCCCGTGCCCGGATCGGCGGTGGCCTGCTCCTTCGTCCGGTCCGGGGTGCTCGTCTCGTCGGTGTACTGCTCGACGGGGTGGGGGTCGGCCGTCAGATGGAGCCGGTCATCGGCGGTCAGGGCCCTGTGGACCGAGGCGTAGTCGATGCCCAGACCGGCCAGCCGCTCGCCGCCCGCGTACCGGGAACCGGTGTCCGGGGCGTTCTCCCGCGCCAGGTGCGGGTACCGGAGCGCGACCTCGTGCGTGGCGAGCACCGCGAGCAGCACGTGCTCGGTGCCCACCGCGGTGCCGCCGAGGCGGTGCGCCTGCTCGTAGGTCTCCATGCGCACCCACCAGGCGGGTCGCGCCGCCCAGTTGACTCCGCTCAGCTTGAAGAGCAACCGCATCCACAGAGGTGTCCGGCGACGGTAGGTGCTGTGTCCGAGCAGGATGTCGCGGGTCGGGTGCAGGAGCGGATCGAGGCCGTCGTCCCGGCTGTCCTCCGTGGTCCCCGCGCTTCCGGTTGTTGCGGTGTCCGCGTCGAGGCGGGCCAGCACGGCTTGCGGTGAGACCTCGCAGGCACCCAGCATCTCCACCGCGCGGTTGTCCTCCCGCAGCAGCCCGCGCAGCAGGTGCTCGGCGCCGAACTTTCCGGCGCCCTCCTGTTCGGCCTCCTCCCGCGCGGCGGTCAGGGCTCGGGCCGCCGCGCCGGTGTAGCGCCTGTGCGGCTCGCCCTCCTCGCCCAGGACGTCCCTCTCGGTGACGGCTTGGGCCGCGCCGTCGTCCGTGCTCCACGCGGTGTCGTGGTCCGGCCGGGCCCGGAGCACCGACAGCAGCGCGACCTTGGTCAGCCCCTCGGCCGCCAGCGCCTTCCGGGCGGCGCCTCTGGCCGTGGCGATCCCGGCCAGCAGGTGCTGGCTGCCTATGGGTCCTTCGGCGTCCGTCCGGGCACCGCGCGCGGCCCCCAGGATTCCCGTGACGGCCCAGTCCGGCGACGTGGTCGCTCCCATGCGGTGTTCCTCTTCTCGGTGGTCCTGCGCACCACTCTTCCCGCCGGACGACGGCGCTTCGTCAGCCCCTCGAAGGATCTCCGCCCTCCGCCTTTGGGATGCCCCCGGCGCGGACCGAGCCGGAATGACCGGCCGTCAGTGCGGCCCGTCAGCAGGCGTCCTGGCGTCCGACGTGGTCCGCGGCGGCCTCCGCGAACGCCTTCAGGGCCTCGTCACTGCACGCAGAACTCGTTCCCTTCCGGGTCCGTGAGTACCGTCCACCTGCCGCCCGGCTCGTCCACCTCGCGCTCGGCCCTCGCGCCCAGGGCCTCCAGCCGGGCCACCTCGGCCTCGCGGCGGGCCGGGCCCGCGTGGAGGTCGAGGTGGAGGCGGTTCTTCACCGTTTTGGGTTCCGGGACGCGCTGGAAGAGGAGCCGGCGGCCGTGGCCGGTGCCGCTCTCCTCGTCGTACGGGTCGTCGGGGTGGCGTACGGCCGCCAGATCGAGCCAGGCGCGGCGGCCGTGGGCGGTCGTGGTGAGCGCTTCCGGGACGGCGCCGGCGCTCAGGAGGCGTTCGATCAGGGGGCTGTTGTCCTCGATCTCGTAGCCGAGGGCCTCGGACCAGAAGCCGGCCTGCGCGTGCGGGTCGGCGGAGTCGACGACGACTTTCCACTCAAGAGTCATGATCGGCATTCTGTCCCGGAATGGTGGGTTCCGGGGTTTGGACCGAGGACAGGCGGGCGAAGGCGACCACATTGGCCTGGTAGCCGCCCGCGTCCGGGTCGTAGGCGCCGCCGCAGGTGAGCAGACGGAGTTCGGCGTCCTCGGTCGGGCCGTAGACGCGGTCGCTCGGGAAGTCGCTCTTCTCGAACTCCTCGACCGCGTACAGGCGGAACACCGCCACCCTCCCGTCCGCCCGCCGCACCTCCACCCGCGCGCCCGGCCGCAGCGTGTCGAGTCCGGCGAAGGCCGCAGGTCCGGCGGGTGTGTCGACGTGGGCGACCACGATCGCGTTGCCCGGGGAGCCCGGCGTCACCCCGTCCCGGTACCAGCCGGCGAGGTTGCGGGCGTCCGGGTCGGGTACGCCGAGCCTGCCCGAGGCGTCCAGGGTCAGGTCGACCAGGGGCGCGCTGACGTCGAGCGCGGGGATCTCGACGCGGACGGGGCGGGACGGGGCGAGCGGGGCCGTCGCGGAGGACGCGGGGCCGGGCAGCGGGCCGGGTGCCGGTGCGGCTTCCCGGACCGGGGAGCCCAGAAACATGGCCAGGGCCGCCGCGATGGCCGGAACGAGACCGGCCACCGCGATCAGGCGCGGGAAGGGCCGCCGGGGCGACGGCCCTTCCCGCCGGGCACGGGTGCTCAAACCCGTCGGCGCCGGGCCGCGCGCAGGCCGCCGAGCGCCGCGCCCGCCACGGCCAGCAGTCCGGCCGCTCCGGCAGCCGCCAGGAGTCCCGGACCGGACGGGCTCGTGCCGGACAGGGCGGTGGAGCCGTCACCCGCGTCGACCGGGCCGTCCGGGACGGGGCCGTTGCCGTGACCGCCGCCCCAGTGGCCGCCACCGCCACCGGGGTGCGACGGCTTCGGGGTCGGCTTGGGGTGGTGGGTGTGGGTGGGCGAGGGGCTCGGCTCCACGTCCGCGGTGATCGTGGTGTGGCCCGTCGCCAGGACGCCGGTGCGCAGCGGGCCTTCCACGCCCGCGATCTCCACGGTCAGCTCGGTCGTCACGTCGAGCCGGCCCGTGGGGGCGCCCTCGGCCGCCGCCAGGGTGAACGCCGCCCCGGCCGAACCGCCCGGCTCCAGCGTGCCGCCCGCGCGGAGGTTGGTCCGCAGCCGGCCGGTGAGCGTGCCGTCCGGCTCCTGGGTCAGGGGGACCTCGGCGCCCTCGGAGGTGACGGTCAGCTGGTCCGCCCGCAGGTCGTCCGGGCCCTTGAGGGTGAGGCGCGTACCGATGCCCGGGTACTGCGGGCCGTCCGCCGGGTCGGTGTAGGAGACGTCGGCGGGGCGGGGTCCGTCGCCCGCCTCGATCTCCTCGGGGAGGGTCAGCGCGGCCGAGGCCCGTCCGTCCACGGCGAAGTCCCAGACCGTGCCCTGGGCCGTGATGTTGTCGACGTACGTGTTGAGCGTGCCGTTCGTGTCGCCGAGGCGGCCGATGTTGGCGATCACGCCGTACGCCCCCTCGCACTGGGCGACGAAGTGCGACAGCGGGGCGTCGCCGCCCGCCGGGATGCCGGCGACCGCCCGCGAGGTGCGGACCACCGAGTCCCCGGTGAAGCGGTACTTCTGCCAGGTATCCGGTTTCAGCGACTGGCCGTCCACGTCCGGGTTGCTGCCCGGCTCGAACGACAGGGTGGTGAAGCCGCCGCAGGAGGCGGGGAGCTGGAGGTTCGCGCCGATGCTGGTGACCGAGGAGCCTTCGGTCGCGGTGTACGCCCAGTAGGAGATGCCCGCGTCCAGCAGCGGCTGCATCGGCACGGGGGTCCACGTCGCGTTGAAGTAGTGCGCGGCCTGGGCCTGTTCGCCGGCACCGATGGACAGGTGCAGGCTGCCGTTCAGGTGGACCGGGTCGGGCTTGGGGGAGACCTCCTGGATGCCCGGGTCCCGGTCGGGGGTGGTTTCCTGGAGCCGGAACCAGGGGCCCGCCGGGCCGAGGCCCGACGGGCCGACCGTCTGTACGGTGTCGTCCGCGTTCGCGGAGGGGGCGATTCCGCAGGCGAGGACGGACAGGGTGGACAGAGCGGCGGTGGCGGTCGCGGTGCGCAGAAGCGTGCGGGACGAGCCGGACGCGCGCAGAGATCGAATCATAAGTGTGAGGAAAATATAAGCAGCGCGTTATGGCCGCATTGCTCCCCGTGACACGCGCTCGCTCGCTCCAATGCCGCAGCGGTCAGACCGGTTGCGCCACCGCAGCGGTCGGACCCGCTGCGCCACCCCACCGTTCAGACTCGTTGCGCCACCCCACCGTTCAGACTCGTTGCGCCACCGCACCGTTCAGATAGGCCACGATCGCCCGGCTGTCGCCGCCCGGGGCGATCAGAGCCACATGGTTGTCGGGGCGGACCAGGATCAGCAGCTCGTCGTCCGGTCCGATGCCGTACGCCGAGTGCGCGTGCCCCTCATGGTCGGCCAGGCCACCCGGGCCGCCCGCGTCCACCCCGTACGCCCGCAGGTGCCCGCCGTGGGCCTCGGTCGCCTCGGCGAGCGCCCGCGCCGTGCCCGCACCGAAGCCGAGCAGGGTGAAGTGCGGTCCGGCGAAGGCCTCGAAGAGGCGGAGCGGGGCGCCGGTGGCCGCGTCGCGGCAGGGCGCGTCGGGGGCGCGGTCGCCCGCCCGGAGGCGGGGCGTGGCGAGCGGGGAGGCGGCGAGCGAGCTCCAGCGGTAGCCGCCGCCCAGGCCGTTGGTGCCGGGGCCGACCGCCGAGTCGAGCCCGCCGCCCGGCTTCTTGATCGCTTCGAGCGTGGCCCGCAGCCGTTCCGCGCTGATGTCCAGGACCTCGGCGGCGACGGGCAGCCGCTCCTCCTCGTAGGTGTCGAGCAGGGCGGGGCCCGCGAGCCCGGAGGCGACCCGGGCGAGCTTCCAGCCCAGGTTGTACGCGTCCTGGATGCCGGTGTTCATGCCCAGGCCGCCCGCGATCGAGTGGACGTGCGCCGCGTCCCCGGCGAGCAGGACCCGGCCCGCCCGGTAGCGCGCGGCCAGCCGTTCGTTGACCCGGTACGTGGAGAGCAGGGCCGCCCGTGAGAGCCGGTCGCCCGGCAGGCCGGTGTGCTTGGCGAAGAGGCGGCGGAAGCCGGCGAGCGACGGGGGTACGGGGGCGCCCGACGCGTCGGTCTCGGGGCCGGCCTGGAACCACCAGCCCGACCGGGTGCCGGGGATCGGGCAGAGCATCACCGCGCCGTCCTCGTCGAACCACTGGTGCCAGAACCCCCGGTCGAGCCCTTCGATCTCGACGTCCCCGCACACCATCTGCTGCGTCTCGTCCGTCTTCCCCTCGAACGGGATGCCGAGGAGCTTGCGCACCGCGCTGTGGCCGCCGTCGCACCCGGCCACGTACGACGCCTCGATCCGCGCGCCGTCGGCCAGGGTGGCGGTCACGGACGCCTCGCCCTCGGCCAGCGCCACCAGCTCGGAGCCGAGTTCGACGCGCACGCCGTACTCCGCGAGGCGGGCCCGCAGCACCTCCTCCAGCTGCCACTGGGCGATCATCAGGGGGCGGTCGTAGGGCGCGTCCGGGGTCGGCCGCAGGCCTGCGAACGGCTCGGCGTCGGCGATCACGGCCCCGCCCCGGTACTTGCGCATCGGCAGCGGCGCGGCCCCCGCGGCCAGTACCGCGTCGACGACCCCGAGGTCCTCCAGGACCTCCAGGGAGCGCGGGTTGGGGCCCTTGGCGCGCGAGCTGCGGGGGAAGTCCGCGGACTTCTCGATGATCCGTACGCCGACGCCCCGGCGGGCGAGATCGATGGCCAGGGTCAGTCCGGTCGGGCCTGAGCCGACGACGAGGACGGGGGCCGAGGAAGGGGTGGAGTCGGGCATGCGTGCTCCTGGGGTCGGTCGGTGCCGTGAAACCCAAGGGAAACGCAACTGAGTTAAAAAAGCAACTAGGTTGCGGTAGTGCTGGTCTCTGTCCGGTCCGGGCCGGCGGGTGCGGCCGTCGCCGCCGCGGCCAGCCGCGCCGCCTGCGCCCGCGCCCTCGTGCGCCGAGCCGTCCGCAGCGCGTCCCAGGTCAGTACGGTGAGCGCCACCCACACCAGCGCGAACCCGGCCCACCGCTCCGGCGGCATCTCCTCGTGGAAGTAGGCGATCCCCAGCAGGAACTGGAAGACCGGGGTCAGATACTGGAGCAGCCCGATCGTCGAGAGCGGTACGCGGATCGCGGCGGCCCCGAACAGGATCAGCGGCACCGCCGTGACGACGCCGGTCGACGCGAGCAGCGCCGTGTGCCCGGCGCCCTCGGAGGTGAGGGTCGACGTGCCCCGGGCGCCCAGCCACAGCAGGAATCCGAGCGCGGGCAGGAAGAGCACGGCGGTCTCGACGGTGAGCGATTCGAGACCGCCCATGTCGACCTTCTTCTTGACCAGGCCGTACGTCGCGAACGAGAACGCCAGGCCCAGCGAGATCCACGGCGGCTTGCCGTAGCCGACCGCCAGCACGAGGACCGACGCGACACCGGTGCCGACCGCGGCCCACTGTGCCGGGCGCAGCCGTTCGCCCAGGAGTAGGACGCCCATGGCGATGGTGACCAGCGGATTGATGAAGTAGCCGAGCGACGCCTCGACCACATGGCCGCTGTTGACGGCCCAGATGTACAGGCCCCAGTTGATGGTGATCACCAGGGCCGCGACGGTGAGCAGCCCCAGCTTGCGCGGCTGCCGCAGCAGCGGGCCGATCCAGGACCAGCGGCGCAGTACGAGCAGCAGGATCGCCACCACACCCAGCGACCACACCATGCGGTGGGCCAGGATCTCGACCGCGCCGGTCGGCTTCAGCAGCGGCCAGTACAGCGGGACGACTCCCCACATGCCGTACGCGGCGAACCCGGACAGGAGCCCGGCCCGTTGGTCATTCGTCCCCTTCACGGGCCCCTCCTGGCGGATGTCTGCCGTACGACCGTCGACCAGATGAAGGTAACGCCGACGGGACCCGGTGTCATACCCGTATCGTCAGACGGTCATGACACCGGGCCCCGCCCGTGCGGACGCGGCCTACAGCGCGGCGACCGCGGCGGCGAGGGTGTCGGCCAGCGGGGTCGTCGGGCGGCCGATCAGGCGGGCCAGATCGCCGCTGGTGCCGGCCAGCCGCCCGCGCCGGACCGCCTCGTCCACGTCGACCAGGATCGCCGCGAAGGCCTCCGGCACCCCGGCGCCGGTCAGGATCTCCTGGTGCACGGCGGCCGGGACGTCGTTGTGGGCGATCTCCTTGCCGGTGGCCTTCGCGACCTGCGCCGCGTATTCGGCGTACGACCAGGCGGTGTCCCCGCTCAGCTCGTACGCGCGGTTCAGGTGGCCCTCGCCGGTCAGGACGGCGGCGGCCGCGGCCGCGTAGTCGTCGCGGGTGGCGGAGGCGATCCGGCCCTCGCCCGCGTTGGCGACGACCGCGCCGTGCGCGAGGACGGGAGCCAGGTTCTCGGTGAGGTTCTCCGTGTACCAGCCGTTGCGCAGGAACGTGTACGGCAGGCCGGAGTCGAGGATCAGCTGCTCGGTCGCCCGGTGCTCGTCGGCCAGCACGAAGTCCGCGTCGGGCCCGCCGAGGATGCCGGTGTACGCCAGCTGGGCCACGCCCGCCGCCTTCGCCGCCTCGATGACCGCGGTGTGCTGGGCGATCCGGCTGCCGACCGCGTTGCCGGAGATGAGGAGCACCCGGTCGCCGGGCCGGAACGCCCCGGCCAGCGTCTCGGGCCTGTCGTAGTCGGCGATGCGCAGCTCGACGCCCCGGGCGGCCTGGCCGGCGGCCTTCTCCTTGTCGCGCACGACGGCGGCGATGTCGCCCGCCGGGACGGCTTCGGTGGTCAGCAGGTGCTCGACGACGAGGCGGCCGAGTGCTCCGGTGGCTCCGGTGACGACGATGCTCATGGGGGTATCTCCTCTTTGTTCGCTTCTCTCTCACACCACCCTACGGAATGCGCTAACTAAAAGAAAGCGTAACGGGGTGCGGGAACGAAGAAGCGCGCCGGACCCGCCCCTCACGGGCGGAACCGGCGCGCTCCCGCGTGCCAGGGCCGGCGGTCAGCCGACCACCGTCCAGTTGTCGTTGCCCGCGAGCAGCGCGGCCAGGTCGCCCTTGCCGTCCCGCTCCACGGCCGCGTCCAGCTGCTCGGCCATCTTCGTGTCGTACACCGGCCGCTCCACGCTGCGCAGCACCCCGATCGGAGTGTGGTGCAGGGTGTCCGTGTCGGCGAGCCGCGACAGGGCGAACGCCGTCGTCGGGCTCGGGGCGTGGGCGTCGTGGACGAGGATCTGCGACTTGTTCTCCTCGGTGACCGCGACCACGTTCAGATCACCGGTCAGCGAGTCCCGTACGACCCCCTTGGCCCCGTCGGCGCCGAAGACGATCGGCTGCCCGTGCTCCAGGCGGATCACCGCCTCCTGGGCCTGCTCCTTGTCCTTCAGGACCTCGAACGCGCCGTCGTTGAAGATGTTGCAGTTCTGGTAGATCTCCACCAGCGCCGTGCCCGGGTGGTCGGCGGCGGCGCGCAGCACGCTCGTGAGGTGCTTGCGGTCGGAGTCGATCGTGCGGGCGACGAACGACGCCTCCGCGCCGATCGCCAGGGACACCGGGTTGAACGGGGCGTCCAGCGAGCCCATCGGCGTCGACTTGGTGATCTTGCCCAGCTCGGAGGTGGGGGAGTACTGGCCCTTGGTCAGCCCGTAGATCCTGTTGTTGAACAGCAGGATCTTCAGGTTCACATTGCGGCGCAGCGCGTGGATCAGGTGGTTGCCGCCGATGGACAGCGCGTCGCCGTCCCCGGTGACCACCCAGACCGACAGGTCCCGCCGCGAGGTGGCCAGACCCGTGGCGATGGAGGGGGCGCGGCCGTGGATCGAGTGCATCCCGTAGGTGTTCATGTAGTACGGGAAACGGGAGGAGCAGCCGATGCCGGAGATGAAGACGATGTTCTCCTTCGCCAGACCGAGGTCGGGCATGAAGCCCTGCACGGCGGCGAGAACCGCGTAGTCACCGCACCCGGGGCACCAGCGCACTTCCTGGTCGGACTTGAAGTCCTTCATGGACTGCTTCGCCTCGGCCTTGGGCACCAGCTGGAGCAGTTCGTTCGTCTCAGGCATCGATGGCCTCCTCAAGAGCTGTCGCCAGCTGCTCGGCCTTGAACGGCATACCGTTGACCTGGTTGTAACTGTGCGCGTCCACCAGGTACTTGGCGCGGATCAGCGTGGCCAGCTGACCGAGGTTCATCTCGGGGACGACCACCTTGTCGTAACGCTTCAGGACCTCGCCGAGATTCCGCGGGAACGGGTTGATGTGGCGCAGATGGGCCTGGGCGATGGGGCGTCCGGCGGCGCGCAGCCGGCGCACGGCCGCGGTGATGGGTCCGTACGTCGAACCCCAGCCCAGCACGAGGGTCTTCGCCTCCGCGGGGTCATCGACCTCCACGTCCGGGACCTCGATGCCGTCCACCTTGGCCTGGCGGGTACGGACCATGAAGTCGTGGTTGGCGGGGTCGTACGAGATGTTGCCCGTGCCGTCCTGCTTCTCGATGCCGCCGATGCGGTGTTCGAGACCGGGCGTGCCGGGGACGGCCCAGGGGCGGGCGAGCGTCTGCGGGTCGCGCTTGTACGGCCAGAACACCTCGGTGCCGTCGGCCAGTTCGTGGTTCGGGCCGCCCGCGAACTGGACGCGCAGGTCCGGGAGCTGGTCCAGCTCCGGGATGCGCCAGGGCTCGGAGCCGTTGGCGAGGTAGCCGTCGGAGAGCAGGAAGACCGGGGTGCGGTAGGTCAGGGCGATCCGGGCCGCGTCCAGGGCCGCGTCGAAGCAGTCCGCCGGGGTCATCGGCGCCACGATCGGCACCGGGGCCTCGCCGTTTCGCCCGTACATCGCCTGGAGCAGGTCGGCCTGCTCGGTCTTGGTGGGCAGTCCGGTGGACGGGCCGCCGCGCTGGATGTCGATGATGAGGAGCGGCAGCTCCAGGGAGACCGCGAGGCCGATGGTCTCCGACTTCAGGGCGACCCCGGGCCCGGACGTGGTCGTCACGGCGAGCGACCCGCCGAAGGCGGCGCCCAGTGCGGCGCCGATGCCCGCGATCTCGTCCTCGGCCTGGAAGGTGCGTACGCCGAAGTTCTTGTGCCGGCTCAGCTCGTGCAGGATGTCGGAGGCCGGGGTGATCGGGTACGAACCGAGGTACACCGGCAGGTCGGCCTGCCGGCCCGCGGCGATCAGCCCGTAGGCCAGGGCGAGGTTCCCCGAGATGTTGCGGTACGTGCCGGTGGGGAAGGCCTGCGAGGCCGGGGCGACCTCGTAACTGACGGCGAAGTCCTCGGTGGTCTCACCGAAATTCCAGCCGGCCCGGAACGCGGCCACGTTCGCCTCGGCGATCTGCGGCTTCTTCGCGAACTTGGCGCGAAGGAACGCCTCGGTGCCCTCGGTCGGGCGGTGGTACATCCAGGACAGCAGCCCCAGCGCGAACATGTTCTTGGAGCGCCCGGCCTCCTTGCGGGAGAGCTCGAACCCCTTCAGCGCCTCGATGGTGAGCGTGGTCAGCGGCACCGGATGGACGTTGTACGCCTCCAGCGAGCCGTCCTCCAGCGGGCTTGTCCCGTAGCCCACCTTCGCCATCGGCCGCTTGGTGAACTCATCGGTGTTCACGATGATTTCGGCACCGCGCGGCACATCGGCGATGTTCGCTTTCAGCGCCGCCGGGTTCATCGCCACCAGCACGTTCGGCGCGTCGCCCGGGGTCAGGATGTCGTGGTCGGCGAAGTGCAGCTGGAACGACGAAACCCCCGGCAGGGTGCCTGCGGGGGCGCGGATCTCGGCGGGAAAATTGGGCAGCGTGGAGAGGTCGTTCCCGAAGGACGCCGTCTCGGAGGTGAACCGGTCACCCGTGAGCTGCATGCCGTCACCCGAGTCACCCGCGAAGCGGATGATCACCCGGTCCAGACGGCGGACCTCCTTGCCGTTCCCCGTGGCTGCGGACTGGGGGGCACGCGGTCCCCCTACGAGCGCGTCACTGGCCTCGTCGGCCTGTTCCGCTGGGCTACTGACCTGGCTGGTCACTTACTGGACCTCCCTCGGCGCGGCGGCTCGGAACCGTCCGGCCCGCCGGAGGTCCCGAGCCCCACCCTACGTCTGTAAGGGTCGCCTTCCTCTGGCCGATCACATGATGGACGGCATTTTGAGACGCTTCATTTCAAGATGGTGAGACGTTTCCCGGCGCTGTTCCGTCATGATTCACCAGCAGCCTCGTTCCCCGTCGGACCCTCGCTGGAGACACCCGGCGACTTCAGTCTGACAGACCGTCAGGAATGGGGGAGCCCGGCCGGCCGGGTCAGGAGTTCAGATAGGTCAGTACGGCCAGCACCCGCCGGTGGTCGCCCTCGCTCGGGGCCAGCCCCAGCTTCTGGAAGATGTTGCTGACGTGCTTCTCCACCGCCCCGTCGCTCACCACCAGCTGCTTGGCCACCGCCGAGTTCGTACGCCCCTCCGCCATCAGCCCCAGCACCTCGCGCTCGCGCGGCGTCAGCCCCGCCAGCACATCCTGCTTGCGGCTGCGGCCCAGCAGCTGCGCCACCACCTCGGGGTCCAGCGCCGTACCGCCCTGGGCCACCCGGACCACCGCGTCCACGAACTCCCGCACCTCGGCGACCCGGTCCTTCAGCAGATACCCCACACCCCGGCTGGACCCGGCCAGCAGCTCGGTGGCGTACTGCTCCTCCACGTACTGCGAAAGGACCAGCACCCCGATCCCCGGGTAGTCCCTGCGCAGCCGCACCGCCGCCCGCACACCCTCGTCGGTGTGGGTCGGCGGCATCCTGACGTCCGCGACCACCACATCGGGCAGCGCGCCCTGCCCGGCGAGGTCGCCGATCGTCTTGATCAGCGCCTCCGCGTCCCCCACCCCCGCGACGACGTCGTGCCCGAGATCGGTCAGCAGCCGGGTCAGTCCCTCCCGGAGCAGTACCGAATCCTCGGCGATGACCACACGCACCCTGTCCTCCACCACGACGCTGATTCCCCCACCTGCTTGCTCGCTGTTGCGATCCGTATGCCGTCCAGCATCCCAGTAACGGCAGTGACGTCGCGAGTGCGCGCGGGGTTGACCGCGCCCCGGGGGAGGCTCCCCCCGGGGCGGTACGGCCGACGAGCGGCGAAATCTCCGGTCAGCCGCGCCAGGGCAGCTCGGCGGTGACCTTGGTCGGGCCGCCCACCGGGGAGTCGACCACCAGGACACCGTCCACGGCCTCCAGCCGCTCGGTCAGCCCGGCGAGACCGCTGCCCCCCGCCAGGTCGGCGCCCCCGCGCCCGTCATCGGTGACCTGGAGCAGCAGCCGGTCCTCCGTGCGCCACACGTCGACCGAGGCGCGGGTGGCGGCGGAGTGCTTGCTGACGTTCTGGAGGAGCTCGGAGACCGTGAAGTACGCGATGCCCTCGATGGCCTGGGCGGGACGGGACGCCAGGTCGACCTCGACCGTGACGGGGACCGTGCACCGGGAGGCGACGGCGGAGAGGGCGGCGTCCAGGCCGCGGTCGGTGAGAACGGCCGGGTGGATGCCGCGGGCCAGGTCGCGCAGCTCCTGGAGGGCGACCTTGACCTCCCCGTGCGCCTCGTCGACCATCTTCGCCGCGGCC
The DNA here is from genome assembly GCF_030719295.1 of Streptomyces sp. Mut1. Lineage (NCBI taxonomy): Bacteria > Bacillati > Actinomycetota > Actinomycetes > Kitasatosporales > Streptomycetaceae > Streptomyces > Streptomyces castrisilvae. The sequence continues at coordinate 4,709,932 of NZ_CP120997.1, forward strand.
TCCGGGTCGTCGGTCAGCTTCTCCTTCGCGAGCCCCAGGTCCATGGCGAGGGCGACGAGCCGGGCCTGCGCCCCGTCGTGCAGATCGCGCTCGATGCGGCGCAGGTCGGCGGCGGCCGTGTCCACCACGACACCACGGTCCGACTCCAGCTCCGTGACGCGCTCCGCCAGCCGGGACGGGCTCAGCAGCCCGGCCACCAGCAGCCGGTCGACCGAGGCCAGCCCCCGGATCACCCACGGCGACAGCAGGACGACGCCCAGCCCCATCACGCTGGTGAGGGCCAGCTCGGCGGGCGAGTCCAGATAGACCTCGTGCGTGGCGTCCCCGTACAGCTGAATCCCCTGGACCCCGGCGTGCGAGGGGACGGCCCAGTGCCACAGCGGGTAGGTGAGGGCCGCCCAGCCCCAGGACCACAGCGTCAGCGAGACGCAGAACGCGAAGACCGCCCACGGGAAGTGCAGCAGCGAGTAGAGCAGGTGGCGCCAGGACACCCCGCTCTTCAGGACCGCCCCGACCCAGGACATCAGCCCGCCGGTCCGGCCGCGCACCGGCGCCGGGTCGGCCACGTCCAGCCCCAGCAGGGCCCGCGCCCGGGTCCGCTCCAGCATCCCGAAGCCCCGGCACATGACCAGGCCGGCCGCCAGGACCGGAATCCCCAGGAAGGTGACGAGCAGCCCCGCGCCCAGCGAGACCATGGTGATCGAGAAGGCGAAGAGCACGATGCTGATCGGCAGGCTCAGCATCAGATAGCAGAACTCGCGCCAGGTCCTGGCCTCCAAGGGGGCCCGCAGCGCGGCCGGCAGGACGCGCCGCGTCGCCGGGCGGTTGCCGGAACCGCTTCCCGACCGCTGAGGGTCCCGTGTGTCCGGTCCGTATGCCGTGGCCATGGGTTCCGTCCGTTTCTTCTGCATCCGGTGGTCTGGGGCTGTGCGTGCGTGCTGTCTGTGCGTGCGCGCTGTCTGTTCGTGCCGGCTTCTGGTTCAAGAGTGCTGGGTCGGGCGCCGGCACACCATGAGGACGGTCTCCGTCTCGGGCCGGGGGTTTTCCCCACCCCTGCGGTTCCTACGCCGCACGACCGCCGCCGGCCGCGCTCCTCCCGGTCTCCCGGTCGCGCCACGGCAGCTCGGCGGTGACGGTCGTCGGGCCGCCAACGGGGGAGTCCAGGACGAAGACCCCGTCGACCGCGTCCAGCCGCTCCGCGAGCCCCGCCATCCCCGTACCGCCGTCCATCGAGGCCCCGCCGCGCCCGTCGTCGCCGACCTGGAGCAGCAGCCGGTCGCCCGTGCGCCACACGTCGACCGAGGCGCGGGTGGCGGCGGAGTGCTTGCTGACGTTCTGGAGGAGCTCGGAGACCGTGAAGTACGCGATGCCCTCGATGGCCTGCGCCGGACGCCCCGGCAGGTCCACCCGCACGGTGACCGGGACGGTGCACCGGGAGGCGATGGCGGAGAGGGCGGCGTCCAGGCCGCGGTCGGTGAGGACGGCCGGGTGGATGCCGCGGGCCAGGTCGCGCAGCTCCTGGAGGGCGACCTTGACCTCGCCGTGCGCCTCGTCGACCATGCGGGCCGCCGCCTCCGGGTCGTCGGTCAGCTTCTCCTTGGCCAGACCGAGACCCATGGCGAGGGCGACGAGCCGGGCCTGCGCCCCGTCGTGCAGATCGCGCTCGATGCGGCGCAGGTCGGCGGCGGCCGTGTCGACCACCACACCCCGGTCCGATTCGAGTTCGGCGATGCGGCGTTCCAGGTCGTCGGAGGGGGAGAGCAGACCGCGCACCATGGCCCGGTCCGCGTTGGCCATGAGCCGCGACGTATAGGGGAGCGCCGGCCACAGGACGAGGCACAGCAGCGTCACCACGAAGGTGAGGATGCCCCACGGCAGCCGTACGAACGAGTACAGCGCCGACCGCCAGGCCACCGGGTCCATCAGGCTCGACCACAGCCAGGCGAAGAACCCCTCGTCCCGGCGGCCCAGGGCCGCCGGACTCGGCTCGTCGACCCGGACCCCCAGCAGCTTCCGCGCCCGTTTCCGCTCGGCCCGCCCGATGAGCCGGGAACCCTGGAGCCCGGCGGCGAGCAGCGGCAGACCGACGACGGTGACCGCGAGGCCCACACCGATGGCGATCATCAACACTGTGTAAACAAAACCGACGACCGCCATCGGAAAGTTGCTGAGGAGGTGCGCGACCTCCTTCCACGTCCACCGGCCGAAGGCGAAGCGGACAGGAGGCGGCCCGTCGTTGGAGGGCACCTGGGGGCTCATGGTCATACGACCAGCCTGCCGGGCGGGGCCTGTGGATGCCATGGGGCTCGTGGGTGAGGGCGAAGTAGGGATATCCCCACCGTGTCCCGCCCAACCCCGTCAGTTGCCCGACGCAACTGCTTACCCGTCCTTTACAGGGCCTAGACTCCCGTGCGTACAGATCGTCGAACGGTTAGAGGGAGCGAGGGGGCGGACGTGGCCGACGTGACGGACCTTCCGGGCGCGGCATACCTGCCGGGCCCGTCGGAACTTCCGGACGTGGCGCACCCGCCGGGACCGGCGCCCGCCGTGCTCGCCTCGGACTACTTCCACAGCTACTCGGTCGTCGGACTGCTCGCCGTCGTCGGCGTCCTGTTCGTCGCGGTCGCCTTCGGGGCCGGCCGGCTGCTGCGCCCCGTGGTCCCGACGCCGGAGAAGCTCCTCACCTACGAGTGCGGCGTCGACCCCGTGGGGGAGGGCTGGGCACACACCCAGGTCCGCTACTACGTCTACGCCTTCCTGTACGTGATCTTCGCCGTCGACTCGATCTTCCTCTTCCCCTGGGCGACCGTCTTCGCCGCACCCGGATACGGCGCGACGACGCTCGTGGAAATGTTCATCTTCCTCGGTTTCCTGGCCGTGGGACTGCTCTACGCATGGAAGAAGGGCGTCCTCGAATGGACGTGACGAGCCCGTCGTCCGCCGAAGCGGGGGCCGAACCCGCCGCCGTACCCACGTTCCTCCCGGAACCCAAGCGCCTGGGCGTACTGTCCCGGCTCGCACCGGAGCCGATGAAGGTGGTCCTCAACTGGGGCCGCCGCTACAGCCTCTGGGTCTTCAACTTCGGACTCGCCTGCTGCGCCATCGAGTTCATCGCCGCGTCCATGGCCCGCCACGACTTCATCCGGCTGGGCGTCATCCCGTTCGCGCCCGGCCCCCGCCAGGCCGACCTCATGATCGTCTCCGGCACGGTGACGGACAAGATGGCCCCCGCGGTGAAGCGCCTGTACGAGCAGATGCCCGAGCCCAAGTACGTCATCTCCTTCGGCGCCTGCTCCAACTGCGGCGGCCCGTACTGGGACTCGTACTCGGTGACGAAGGGCGTCGACCAGATCATCCCGGTCGACGTCTACGTACCCGGCTGCCCGCCCCGGCCCGAGGCCCTGCTCCAGGGCATCCTGAAGCTCCAGGAGAAGATCGCCCGCGAGTCGCTGGGCGAGCGCTACGCGACGGCCGCGGGCGACCGCCCCTCCACGGCGGCCCTGCGCAGCGGCCTGGTGACCCCGCCGGCCGCTCCGGGGGAGGGCGAGGAGAAGTGACCGCCGAGACCTCCTTCGACCGGCTGCCGGACGACGTCACGGAACTCTTCGGCGACGACGCCACCGCGGAGCGGGCCTACGACCTGCTGACCGTCGACGTCCCGCCCGCCGCCTGGATCACCGCCCTGGAAACGGCGCGGGACGCACTCGGCTGCACCTACTTCGACTGGCTGAGCGCGGTCGACGAGCCGGGCACCGGCTTCCGCGTCTGCGTCCACGTCGCCGCGCTCCCCTCGGCGGGAACCGGCGTACGCCGGCTGCTGATCCGTACGACCGTCCCGCACGAGGCGGCCGTCCTGCCGACCGCGATCGGCGTCTACGCCGGAGCCGCCTGGCACGAGCGCGAGACCCACGAGATGTTCGGCATCGACTTCGCGGACCACCCGCACCTCGTCCCGCTGCTCCTGCCCGAGGGCTTCGAGGGCCACCCCCTGCGCAAGGACTTCGTCCTGGCCGCCCGCGTGGCGAAGGCGTGGCCGGGCGCGAAGGAGCCGGGCGAGTCGGAACACGGCGGCCCGAAGCGCCGCACGATGCTGCCCCCGGGCGTCCCCGACCCGAACGAGTGGGGCCCCCTCAAGGGCCAGCTCCCCCCGGCCCCGTCCCGCCCCGCCCGCACACCGAGGGCCGCGGGCGACCGCCCCCCGAGGCGAACCCGCACAGCGGGCGAGGCGACACCGACGACCCCGGGAACGGCGGAACAGAGCGCTGCCCCGCCGCGCCGCACCCGCACCGCGAGCGAGGCCACACCCGGCGCCCCCGCGGCCCCGCCCCGCCGCAGCCGCAGCGCATCGCAGGGCTCGGCGAGCCAGCGCGGCGCGGAGGCGCCGGCGGACACGGACGCGGCCGCCGACGCGGAGCCCACCGCGGACGGCGGCGCGACGGCGGCATCGGACGCACCGTGGCACAACGCCCGCCCGGCGTTCACGGAGGAACCGCCGGAGGGCGAGGAGTCTTCGGAGAGCGGCACCTCCAAGCCTCTCCGGCGTTCGGAGGGCGGTGCCTCCGAGCCCTCCCGGCGTTCGGAGGCCGCCACATCCCAGCCTTCGGGGAGCGGCGGCACATCCCAGCCCTCCCAGCCTTCGGAGAGCGGCGGCACATCTCAGCCCCTCCGGCGTTTGAGGAGCGGGGGTCCGGGGGCGGAGCCCCCGGTTCGGGAAGGGGCGGGTAGGGGAGAAGCCCAGCGCAGCGAACCCCCCACCACCCCCGAAGCCGCACCGGACACCGACCCCGCACCGGACACCGAAGTCGCACCGGACACCGACCCCGCACCCGACACCGACCCCGCACCGGACACCGAAGTCGCACCGGACACGGACCCCACCGCCCACGAAGCCGCGCCCAACACCACCCCCGCCCCGGACCCCACCCCCGACAACACCCCCACCGGAGGCGATCCCGAGTGAACGACGTACTGGACGTCGCCCTCCGCATCGTCATCGTCTTCGCCGTCTTCATGGTCCTCCCCCTCGTCGTCGGCCAGACCGAACACAAGGTGATGGCCCACATGCAGGGCCGCCTGGGCCCGATGTACGCGGGCGGCTTCCACGGCTGGGCCCAGCTCGTCGCGGACGGCGTGAAGTTCGCGCAGAAGGAAGACATCGTCCCGGCCGGCGCCGACCGCAAGGTCTTCCGCCTCGCGCCGGCCGTCGCGCTGCTCCCGTACCTGCTGGTGATCGTCGCGATCCCGGTCGGCCCGGGGGAGGGCGCGGTAGGCCAGGTCATCGACGCGGGCATCTTCTTCGTGCTCGCGGTGATGGGCGTCGGCGTACTCGGCTCGCTGATGGCCGGCTGGGCGTCGGCCAACAAGTTCTCCCTGCTCGGCGGCCTCCGCACCGCCGCCCAACTGCTCGCGTACGAACTGCCGATGCTGCTCGCCGCCGCCTCGGTGGCGATGGCGGCCGGCACGGTCTCGCTGCCCGGCATCCTCGACGCGTTCGAGTGGTGGTGGCTGCCGTGGCAGATCATCGGCGCGCTGGTCTTCTTCGTGGCCGGGCTCGCCGAACTCCAGCGCCCGCCCTTCGACATGCCGGTCGCCGACTCGGAGATCATCTTCGGTGCGTACACCGAGTACACCGGCCTCCGCTTCGCGCTGTTCCTGCTCGCCGAGTACGCCGGCATCGTCGTGCTGTGCGGGCTGACCACCGTCCTGTTCCTCGGCGGCTGGCACGGCCCGATGGGCGCCGACGGGCTCGGCTGGGTCTGGACGCTCCTGAAGACCGGCATCCTCGCCTTCGTCGTCATCTGGCTGCGCGTGAGCTACCCGCGCCTGCGCGAGGACCAGTTGCAGAAGCTCGCCTGGACCACACTCATTCCGCTCGCTCTCGCGCAGATCGCGCTCACCGGCATCGTGAAGGTGGCGATCATCTAGTGCCCCCGATCCCCGGCTCAGGCCTGGCCAAGGGTCTCGCCGTCACCCTGCGGACGATGACGAAGAAGACCGTCACCGCCCAGTACCCGGACGTGCAGCCCGAACTCCCGCCCCGCTCCCGGGGCGTCATCGCGCTGTTCGAGGAGAACTGCACGGTCTGCATGCTGTGCGCCCGTGAGTGCCCCGACTGGTGCATCTACATCGACTCCCACAAGGAGACCGTGCCCGCCGCGGCCCCCGGCGGGCGCGAGCGCAGCCGCAACGTGCTGGACCGCTTCGCGATCGACTTCTCGCTCTGCATGTACTGCGGCATCTGCATCGAGGTGTGCCCGTTCGACGCGCTGTTCTGGTCGCCGGAGTTCGAGTACGCGGAGACGGACATCCTGGAACTCACCCACGAGCGCGACAAGCTCCGCGAGTGGATGTGGACCGTTCCGGAGCCGCCCGCGCTCGACCCGCGCGCCGAGGAACCGAAGGAGATCGCCGCCGCCCGCAAGACGGCCGACAAGCTCCGCGCCCAGCGGGAGCAGGAAGCCGCGCAGGAGCAGGAAGCCCAGCAGGAGCAGGAAGCCGCGCAGGAGGCCCAGGAGTGATCACCGCCCCCGCCCTCGCCGCGGCCACCGGCCACCACCCCGGCTTCCTCTCCCCGACCGGGGTCGAGATCGCCTTCGTCCTCGTCGGCATCGCCACCCTCGGCGCGGCCCTGGTGACCGTCACGACCAGGCAGCTGGTGCACGCCGCCCTCTGGCTGATCGTGGCGCTCGGCGGCCTCGCCGTCGAATACCTCCTGCTCACCGCCGAGTTCATCGCCTGGGTGCAGGTACTGATCTACGTGGGTTCCGTCGTCGTCCTCCTCCTGTTCGGCCTGATGCTCACCCGGGCCCCCATCGGCCGCTCCCCGGACGCCGATTCGGAGAACCGCCGGGCCGCCCTCGCGGTGGCCGTCGCCGCCGCCGGCACCCTCGTCTGGGTCGTCGTGGACGCCTTCCGCACCACCTGGATCGAGCTGGACGGGCCCGCCCAGGGCTCCACCGAGGCCACCGGCTCCTTCCTCTTCCGGAACTGGGTGCTCCCCTTCGAAGCACTCTCCGTCCTGCTGCTCGCCGCCCTGGTCGGCGCGATCGTCCTGTCCCGCAAGGGCCGCGCGAGCACCAACCCGGCCGGCCCGCACCGAGAGGACAAGAGCTGATGCACCTCGCCTATCCCGCCGTGCTCGCCGCCCTCCTCTTCTGCACCGGGCTGTACGGAGTCCTCGCCCGCCGCAACGCGATCCTCGTCCTGATGTCCGTCGAGCTGATGCTCAACGCCGTCAACCTCAACCTGGTCGCCTTCGACGTCTGGCTCCGCGACACCCTGCACTCCGGCCAGGCCCTCACCCTCTTCACCATCGCCATCGCGGCGGCGGAGATCGGCATCGGCCTGGCGATCGTCCTCGCCGTGTACCGCAACCGCGGCACCTCCGACATCGACCGCCTCCGCGACACCGCCGAGACCGACGAGGCCGAAACGGTCCCGGCCGGCGACGACGAGGGCGACGACCCCACGGGCACCGCCCCCGAAGACCAGGCCACTGCTGCGGCAGGGAAGGCAAAGAAGGCAGAGGCCACCGCGTGACCACCACGACCCTCGCCGTCCTCGTCCCCCTCCTCCCGTTCCTCGGAGCCGCGGCCGGCCTCCTCACCGGCCGCACCGCCCCCGGCTACGTCCGGCCGCTCGCCGTCCTGCCCTCCCTCGCCTCCCTCGTCCTCGCGGCCGTCGTCGCGGCACGCCAGGGCGGCGGCCGGGCCATCGACGCCGCGACCCAGCTCACCCCCACCGGCTCCGTCCCGATCGACCTCGCGCTGCACCTCGACGGCTTCGCCGTCCTCGTCGCCGTGCTGGTCGCCCTCGTCGCGAGCTGCGTGCAGATCTACTCGACCGCCTACCTGCGCGACGACCCCCGCTACCCCTCGTACGCGGCCCTCGTCTCCCTCTTCACCTCCGCGATGCTGCTCGTCGTCTACTCCGGCGACCTGATGGTGCTCCTGGTCGGCTGGGAGATCATGGGCATCTGCTCCTACTTCCTGGTCGGCCACTACTGGGAGACGCCCGAGGCCCGCGCCGCCTCCCTCAAGGCGTTCCTGGTCACCAAGCTCGGCGACGTCCCCTTCCTCATCGGCCTGTTCGCCCTCGCCGCCGACACCGGCACCTTCCGCATCACCGGCATCCTGGGCGCCGTCGCCCACGACGGCCTCGATCACCCCACCCTCATCGCGCTCCTCCTGCTCGCCGGGGTCGCCGGCAAGTCCGCGCAGTTCCCCCTGCACACCTGGCTGCCCGACGCCATGGCCGGCCCCACCCCCGTCTCCGCCCTGATCCACGCGGCGACGATGGTCGCCGCCGGCATCTACTTCGTGGCCCGGCTCCTCCCCGTCTTCGCGGCATCCGGCGCCGCCCTCGTCGTCCTCGCCGTGATGGCGGCCGTCACGATGATCGGCTCCGGGCTCGCCGCGCTCGCCCAGGACGACATCAAGCGCGTCCTCGCCTACTCGACCATCGGCCAGCTCGGCTACATGTCCGGCGCCCTGGCCGTCGGCGACCGCGGGGCCGCCGTCTTCCACCTCGTCTCGCACGGTGCGTTCAAAGCCGTCCTCTTCCTCGCGGCGGGCGTCGTCATCCACGCCGCCGGCACCAACTCACTGGCCGCCATGTCCCGGATGAGCGGCCTGGCCCGCCGCATCCCCGACGCCTACTGGACGATGACCGTCGCCCTGCTCGCCCTGGCCGCCATCCCCCCGTTCGCCGGCTTCTTCTCCAAGGAAGCCGTCCTCGTCGCCGCCGAGCACACCGCCCTCGGCGACCGGCACGTCGCCCCGGCCGCCGCCGGCTGGACGGTCCTCGTCGCCGGGCTCCTGGCCGCCGTGCTCACCGCCGCCTACGCCACCCGGCTCTGGCTCCTGGCCTTCCGGGGCCGGGGCGCCGAGGCCCCCGACCACGGCAGGCAGCCCGTCGCCATGACCGCCGTCCTGTGGGTGCTGGCCATCCCCACCATCGGGCTCGGGCTGACCGTCGGCGTGATCGGCGACTGGTTCGACGGCCACCGCCTCACCCCGTCCCTGACCACCGCCGTGCTCTCCACCGGCGTCGGCCTCGTCGGCGGCATCGTCACCTACGGGGCCTGGCGCCACACCACGGCACTCGCCGCCCGCGTCCCCATGGGCTCGGTCGTCGCCCACCCCGACGCGGAACCCGCCCTGGTCGAGATCGAGGCCATCGAGGCCCGTACCGCCGCCTACGGCACGGCCGGTGACGCCCCCGACCCCGCCGACCCCGGCCGCCTGCTGCTCGGCCCCCTCCACCGCCACGCGGCCACCGGCTTCCACCTGGACGCCCTGTACGCGGCGCTGTTCGTCCGGCCCGTCCAGGCGGCGGCACGCCTCGTCCGCTTCCTGGACCGCGAGGTCGTCGACACCTACGTACGCGGCTCCGCCCTCGGCGCACGCCGGCTCGGCACCGCCGTCCGCCGCGCACAGACCGGCAACGTGCAGACCTACGTCAGCGCACTGCTCGCCGGTTCCCTGGTCCTGGCGGTCGCCGCCGTCGTCTTCGCCAACGTCAACGCGGGGTCCTGAGCCGTGATCGATATCAGCGCGTCCGTGATGCAGTTCCTTCTGGCGTTCGTCGTCGTCGCCCCGCTCATCGGCGCCGTCGCGGCCCTGCTCCCGGCCCCGCCCGGACTGAAGGGCCGCGGCCCCGACCAGGCCGTGCTCCGCCACGGTGTGACCGTCACCGGGGTCATCCTCCTGGCGACGCTCGTGCTGGCCGCCGGCTTCGACCACGACCACCCGTCGAAGATGCAGGCCACCACCGACATCAGCTGGATCCCGGCGCTGGATGTGCGCATCCACCTCGGCATCGACGGCATTTCGCTCCCCCTGCTCGTACTGACCGCGCTGCTGACCTTCCTCTGCGCGCTCTACAGCTACTTCAAGATGCCCTCCGGCCCCTCCCCGAAGGCCTTCGTCGCGCTGATCCTCGTCCTGGAGTCCGGCACCCTCGCCACCTTCGCCGTCCTCGACCTGATCCTGTTCTTCCTGGCGTTCGAGATGGTGCTCATCCCGATGTACTTCCTCATCGCCCGCTGGGGCGGTGCGCAGAGGCAGGCGGCCGCCTGGAAGTTCATCCTCTACACACTGCTCGGCTCGGTCGTCATGCTGCTGGGCCTGCTCCTCATCGGACTGAAGAGCGGCACCTTCGACATGGTGGCACTCGCCACTGACAACGGCCGGGGTCTCACCTCGTCCGTGCAGGTCATCGCGGTTCTCGCGATCGGTGTCGGTCTCGCGGTGAAGACCCCGATGTGGCCGCTGCACAGCTGGCTGCCCGACGCCCACACCGCCGCCCCGACGGTCGGCTCCGTCCTCCTCGCGGGCGTCCTGCTGAAGATGGGCACGTACGGGTTCGTCCGGATCCTGCTCCCGGTCGCCCCCGACGGCATGCACACCTTCGCCCCGTACCTCGCCGCCTTCGCCGTCGCCGGCATCATCTACGGGTCGCTCGCCTGCCTGGCGCTGGCCCGCCCCGGCGCCAAGGGCGACCTGAAGCGGCTCATCGCCTACTCCTCCGTCGGCCACATGGGCTTCGTCCTCCTCGGCATCGCGAGCATGACCCCCACCGGGGTCAACGGCGCGCTCTTCGCCAACATCGCCCACGGACTCATCACCGGCCTGCTGTTCTTCCTGGTCGGCGCGGTCAAGGACCGGTACGGCACCGCCGACCTCGACACCCTCGCCGGGGCCACGGGCGCCGCGCTCTACGGCCGCGCGCCCCGCCTCGGCGGCCTCCTCGCGTTCGCCGCGATCGCCTCGCTCGGCCTGCCCGGACTCGCCGGCTTCTGGGGCGAGATGCTCGCCCTGTTCGGCGCGTTCGACCCCGCCGAAGGGCTCAGCAGGCCCGCCTTCCTGACGTTCATGTCGATCGCCGCGTTCGGCACCCTGCTCACCGCCGCGTACCTCCTGATCGTGGTCCGCCGCGTCTGCATGGGCGCCACGCGCGAGGAACCGCAGCCGATCGCCGACGTGCAGAGCTACGAATTCGCCGCCTGGACCCCCCTCGCGGCCCTCACCGTCCTCGCCGGCCTCTGGCCCGCCGTCCTCCTCGGCCTCACCGACCCGGCCGTGCAGAAGCTCCTCGCAGGAGGCAAGTCGTGATCACGGCATCCGAAAACGCCTCCGGCGTGGCAAGCCTCGTCCAGTCCGTCGACTGGCTCGCCCTCGCGCCCCCCGTCGCCGTCGCGGCCGTCGCCGTCGTCATCCTGGTCGCCGACCTCTTCGTCCCCGAGGCCCGCAAACCGCTCCTCGGCCACGGAGCCGTCGCCGGTCTCGTCGCCGGGCTCGCCCTGATCATCCCGCTCCACGAAGGCGACCGCTCCACCTTCTGCCTCACCACCGGCAGCCACGCGTGCAGCTACACCGCCGACCACTTCACCCTGGTCATCCAGGCCCTCGTCCTCGGCGGCGCCCTGCTCACCGCACTGCTCTCCATCGGCGACACCCGCAAGCTCCCGGCCGGCGAATACTGGTTCCTGCTGCTGTCGTCCGCCGCGGGCGCCGCGCTCCTGCCCGCCGCCCGTGACCTGGCCACCCTCGTCATCGCCCTCGAAGTCGCCTCGCTGCCCGCGTTCGCCCTCGTCGGCATCAAGCGCGGCGACCGGCGCTCCTCCGAGGCCGCGCTGAAGTTCTTCCTGTCCTCCGTGACCGCGACCGCCGTGATGCTCCTCGGCGTCAGCTTCGTCTACGCGGCCACCGGCACCCTCCACCTCACCGACCTCGCCGGCGCGCTCGACGACGTACCCGGCCGGCTCTCCACGCTCGCCGGGGCGGGCGTCGCCCTGACCCTGGTCGGCTTCGCCTTCAAGACGGCCGCCGCGCCCTTCCACTTCTGGGTCCCCGACACCTACGTCGGCGCCCCCCTCCCGATCGCCGCCTACCTCTCGGTCGTCGGCAAGGCGGTCGGCTTCACCGGCCTCATCCTCGTCACCGTCATCGCCTTCCCGGCGTACGCGGACGTCTGGGGCCCCGCCCTCGCCGTACTCGCCGCGCTCACCATGACCGTCGGCAACGTCGCCGCGCTGCGCCAGAGCGCCACCCGCGCCCGCAGCGCCGTACGCCTGCTCGCCTGGTCCTCCGTCGCCCAGGCCGGCTACCTCCTGGTGCCGATCGCCGCCGCCGCGTACGCCGGGGACCGCCGGATCGGGTCCACCGTCGCATACGCCCTGATGTACGCCGTCGTGAACCTCGGCGCGTTCGCGGTCGCCGCCCTCGTCGCCCGTACCCACCCCGGCAACCGCCTCGCCGACTACCGCGCGCTGTACGCGACCCGGCCGCTCGCCGCCCTCGCGCTGGCCTTCTTCCTGCTCTGCCTGGCCGGGCTGCCGCCGGGCATCATCGGCCTCTTCGCCAAGGTCACGGTCTTCTCCGCGGCCGTCGACGCCGGACTGGGCTGGCTCGCCGTCGTCATGGCCGTCAACGTGGTCATCGCGCTCTACTACTACCTCCAGTGGACCGCCGCCCTGTTCCGCGCACCCGAGGCGGACAGCACGCACCAGCCGGCGCCCGCTGCCCGGCACCGCACCCCGGCAACCCTCACCGCCGCGATCGTCCTCACCGCCGTCGCCGGCATCGTCCTGTCGGGCGCCCCGCAGACCGTGCTCAGATTCGCCGCCGTCAATCTGTTCTGACGGCCGTCACCCGGCCCCAAGATCAAGATCGGTTTGCCCTCGGCACCCCCCACAGGGCAGGGTCATGCCCGCGCGTGGGCGCGTACCACCTTTCACATCACCACAGAGGAGCCACAGCAGTGCTGAGCGGGTTCAAGGAATTCATCCTGCGCGGGAACGTCATCTCCATGGCGGTCGGTCTCGCCGTCGGAGCCGCCTTCACCGCGGTCGTCACCGGGTTCAGCAACGCCTTCATCGTCCCGCTGATCGGCGTCATCACGCGCGGAACCGGCGACTTCAGCAAGGCCGAGTTCGAGCTCGACGGCGTGAACTTCCCGTACGGCCTCTTCATCAGCGCCGCCATCGCCTTCCTCATCACCGCCTCGGTCCTCTACTTCTGCGTCGTCGTGCCCATGTCCAAGGTGCAGGACCGGTTCACCGCCAAGAAGGACCAGGAAGCGATCGACATCAAGGCCGCCCTGCGCGACTGCCCCCGCTGCTACACCGAGATCCCCGCCATCGCCTCCCGCTGCCCCCACTGCACCAGCGAGGTCGAGCCCGACCCGGAGGCCGTCGAGCTCGCGAAGCTCCCCGCCCAGCGCTGAGCGCGCCGCGCCCCCACCCGTACGGACCAGCGCGTCCTCGGGCGCTCGCGCCGGGGACGGCCGGGGCCGCCCGCCCCCGCGCACAAGGGAACTAGCTCACTTCGCCTCGCGTTGACCGGTACGGGAGGCTCCACTGGGGAGTGGAGCCCCACCCAGCAAGGGTTCCCCTGCTGCACGACTTGGAGGGCGTACCGTGCACCGCCGGCACAACGGGCTGAGAACCGCCGTACTCCTCGGGGGCCTGTCCGCACTCATCATTCTCATCGGCAGCTTCTTCGGCCGTACGGGCCTGATCGTCGCGCTCCTGATAGCCGTCGGCACCAACGCCTACGCCTACTGGAACAGCGACAAGCTGGCGCTGCGGGCCATGCGCGCCCGCCCGGTGAGCGAGTTCGAGGCGCCGCAGCTCTACCGCATCGTCCGCGAGCTCTCCACCTCCGCGCGCCGGCCCATGCCCCGGCTCTACATCTCCCCGACCCAGGCACCCAACGCCTTCGCGACCGGCCGCAACCCGCGCAACGCCGCGGTCTGCTGCACCGAGGGCATCCTCCAGCTCCTGGACGAGCGGGAGCTGCGCGGCGTCCTGGGACACGAGCTCAGCCATGTCCACAACCGCGACATCCTCATCTCGTCCGTCGCCGGCGCGCTCGCCTCCGTCGTGATGTTCCTGGTCAACTTCGCCTGGCTGGTTCCGGTCGGCCGGTCCAACGACGACGAGGGCCCCGGCATCCTCGGCATGCTGCTGATCATGATCCTGGGCCCGCTCGCAGCCTCCGTGATCCAACTGGCCGTCAGCCGCTCCCGGGAGTACGAGGCGGACGCCTCGGGCGCCCGGCTCACCGGCGACCCGCTGGCCCTGGCCGACGCCCTGCGGAAGCTGGAGACCGGCACCCAGCAGCTCCCGCTGCCCCCGGAGCCGCGGATCGAGACCGCGAGCCACATGATGATCGCGAACCCGTTCCGCGCCGGGCAGGGCATGTCCAAGATGTTCTCGACCCATCCGCCGATGGCGGAGCGCATCGCCCGACTCGAACAAATGGCAGGTCCTCGCCCGTGAAAACCATTCTGAACGTCATCTGGCTGATCCTGTGCGGCTTCTGGATGTTCCTCGGCTATCTGCTCGCGGGACTCCTGCTCTGCGTCACGATCATCGGCATCCCGTTCGGTCTGGCCGCCTTCCGGATCGGCGTCTACGCCCTGTGGCCCTTCGGCTACCGGGTCGTCGACCGCCGGGACGCGGGCGGCCCGTCCTGCGTCGGCAACGTCCTCTGGCTGATTCTCGCCGGCTGGTGGCTGGCGCTCGGCCACATCACCACCGGCATCGCCCTGTGCATCACGATCATCGGCATCCCCCTGGGCATCGCCAACTTCAAGCTGATCCCGGTGTCCCTGATGCCCTTCGGCAAGGAGATCGTCAGGACCGACGAACAGTTCGCGGGCTGGTAGACGCGACAACGCCGAGGGCCGTGCCGTGCAACCACCCGCCCGTCGCGGGCGTCTTGGATTCCAAGACCGAGTGACGGGTAGGTTCGCACGCATGACCATTATCGGCTGGATCATTCTTGGGCTTGTCGCCGGCGTCATCGCCAAGGTTCTGCTGCCGGGGCGCGACCCCGGCGGCGTGTTGGGCACCACCCTCATCGGCGTCATCGGTGCCTTCCTCGGTGGCTGGATATCGTCGCGCTTCCTGGACCGCGAGATCACCAAGGACTTCTTCGACCCGGCGACCTGGATCGCGGCCATCGGCGGCTCGCTGGTCCTGCTGATCGCCTACCGGCTGCTCTTCGGCAATTCCCGCGCCCGCCGCTGACGCCTCCTACACCCGCCCCAACCCTGTCTCACGCAACGTCACATTGAGCCGGCCACCGCTCATCCCCGTACCGGGAGGGGCGGTGCCCGGCCGGACCGACGGCACCCCGTGGAACGCGCGCCGCGAAGGCCCGCCGAAGACGAACAGGTCCCCGGACGCCAGCTCCACGTCCGTGTAAGGACGCCCCCGGCCCTCCGCATGGCCGAAGCGGAAGACGCACGTGTCGCCGATGCTGAACGACACCACCGGCGCCCCGGACCGCTCCTCGTTGTCCTGGTGCATGCCCATCCGGGCCGTGCCGTCGTAGAAGTTGACCAGCGCGGCGTCCGGCGCGTACGCCTCCGCGCCGTCCCCGGGCCCGTACGCCTCCGCCACCGCCTCCCGCCCCAGCTCCACGAGCCAGTCCGGAAACGGGGCGACCCGTGCGCCGTTCACATCGTCCGCCGTACGCGAGTAGCGGTACGGCTGCCAGTGCCAGCCCAGGCACACCGTCCGCACCGACATCACCCCACCGCCCGGCAACGCCGTGTGCCGCAGCGGAACGGGCCCCCGCGCCCACTCCCTGCACGCCGTCACCAACTGCCGCTGCCGCTGCGGCGAAAGCCAGTGGGGCACATGCACGGCCCCCGGCGCGACGACCGCACGCGGCCTGGGGAACAGCCCGTCCATCAGCGCGCGGCCAGGGCGCCTTCGAGCCCCAGAAGCCGTTCCTTGCGCTCCAGCCCGCCCGCGTAGCCGCGCAGCGCCCCGTCCGCGCCGATCACCCGGTGGCACGGCCGCACGACCAGCAGCGGATTGCGCCCGATCGCCGTGCCCACCGCCCGCACCCCGGCCCCGCTCGCGCCGACCCGCTCGGCGATCTGCCCGTACGACACCGTCCGCCCGTACGGGACGGCGTCCAGCGCGGCCCAGACCCGGCGCTGGAAATCCGTGCCCCGGCCCTCCGCGTACACCAGGTCGAAGCGCGTCCTGCGCCCCTCGAAGTACTCCCGCAGCTGGGCGGCGACCGGCGCGAACGCCGAAGGCGCGTACACCCAGCCGTCCTGGACCACCGCCGCGCCCTTCTGGCCGGGCACGGAGAGCGAGACGAGCGCGGTGCCCGCGGCCCCCGGGTCCTCTTCCCCGACCAGCAGCAGTTCACCCAGCGGGCTGTCGACCATCGCGTACATGGTCATGACGCCTCCCTCTCCTCGTCCGTACGACCGGCCGGAACGCCGGCCGTCACGGACCAGTCTGCTGCGCCCGAACCGCCACGACCGGCGGTATTCGGACATGCAGTCCGGGCGCGGAACGAGAAGCTCCGCGCCCGGACCGCGGCCGACTACCGGTAGTTCGTGAACTGAACGTCGAACTCGAAGTCCTGGGCCTTCAGCAGCGCCTGCACGGCCTGCAGGTCGTCCCGGCTCTTCGAGGTGACCCGCAGCTCGTCGCCCTGGACCTGCGCCTTGACGCCCTTCGGGCCCTCGTCGCGGATGATCTTCGCGACCTTCTTGGCGTTCTCCTGGGAGATGCCCTCCTCGATCGACGCGAAGAGCTTGTACTCCTTGCCGGACAGCTGCGGCTCACCGGCGTCCAGCGACTTCAGCGAGATCCCCCGCTTGATCAGCTTGGACTGGAAGATGTCGAGGATCGCCTTGACCCGCTCCTCGCCGTTCGCCTGCATGAGGATCTTCTCGCCGGACCAGGCGATCGAGGCGTCCGTGCCCTTGAAGTCGTAGCGCTGTGAGATCTCCTTGGCGGCCTGGTTGAGGGCGTTGTCGACCTCCTGCCGCTCGACCTTCGAGACGATGTCGAAACTGGAGTCGGCCATGACGTGTGGCTCCTTGGATCGGGGGTGCTGGAAAGGATGTGCGTACGCGGCGGCCTCGGCACCTCCGGGATGCGCAGGCCCCTGCCGCCCGCCAAAGCCTAGCCACCCGCGCCCCCCGGGGCCGCTGGTCAATCCGGTGGCGTAGCACCCCCGGTCATCAGGTATCGTTTACGTCGTTGCCACGGAGCGCCGCCGCAAAGCGGGTCTCACGGCAGCAACCCTTGGCGGTGTGCCCGAGTGGCCAAAGGGAGCAGACTGTAAATCTGCCGGCTTCGCCTACCCAGGTTCGAACCCTGGCGCCGCCACAAAGCAAGGCCCCTGTCTCCGGACGGGGGCCTTCTCTGTTGTCCGGTGAGAGGAAGGCGTGCGCGTGGATTCCGTACTCGTCAGTGCCTGCCTGCGGGGCGTGCCCTGCCGTTACGACGGCCGGAGTAAGGAAGCGGAGCCGGTGGCCGCCGCGATCGGCGACCGCATGCCCGTCGCCTTCTGCCCCGAGACCGCCGGCGGACTGCCCACGCCCCGCCGCCCCGCCGAGATCGTCGGCGGCGACGGGCACGATGTGCTGGACGGCCGGGCCCGCGTCCTGGACGACACCGGGCGTGATGTGACCGAGGCGTTCGTGGACGGCGCCCGGCGGGCGCTGGAGGCCGCGCGGCGGACCGGCTGCACCGAGGCGCTGCTCATGCCCCGCAGCCCTTCCTGCGGGCGGGGCACGACGTATGACGGTACGTTCACCGGCGAGCTGCGGCCCGGCGACGGAGTCACCGCGGCCCTGCTGGAGCGGCACGGCGTCACCGTGCGCCCGGCGCCCCGCGGCTGAACGCGGCGGACCGGCCGCAGCGCGCCGCCCCGGCCGGTTTTGTGTGCCGGGGTCAGTTTCCGGCGATGTCCTTCACCGCGACCGTCAGCGGCACGTTCCCCGAGATCAGTTCGAGGGTCAGCCCCGCCGTCGCCGGGGTGTCCAGCAGCTCCAGGAGCGCCGCCGCCACGTCGTCGCGCGGCACCGGACCCCGGCCCGTCGACGCGGCGAGCAGGACCTGCCCGGTGCCCGCGTCATTGGTCAGCATCCCGGGCCTGAGGATCGTCCAGTCGAGCCCGGACCTGGCCCGTACGTCCGCGTCCGCCGCGCCCTTGGCCCGCAGGTAGACGTCGAACACCTCGTTGCCGGGGTGGTCCGGGTCGGCGCCCATGGACGAGACCACGAGGTACCGCCGCACCCCCGCCCGCTCCGCCGCGTCCGCGAACAGGACGGCCGCGCCCCGGTCCACGGTGTCCTTGCGGGCCGTACCGCTGTTGGGGCCCGCGCCGGCCGCGAAGACCGCGGCGTCGGCGCCCCGCAGCACCTCGGCGGCCTCCTCCACCGTGGCCGATTCCAGATCCAGCACCACCGGCTCGGCACCCGCCGCCCTGAGGTCCTCGCTCTGTCCGGGATTGCGGATGATGCCGGCGGCCTCATCCCCGCGTGCAGCGAGCAGCCGCTCCAGCCGCAGCGCGATCTGACCATGTCCACCTGCGATGACAATGCGCATGGAACCGACGGTACGCCGGAGCGCGCCGCCCCGCTCACGGCCCGCCGGTCGATTCCGGCCGACCCTGGCGCGGCAGCCCGGGGCCGCCGCCCGCCTCCGAGTCGCAGTACTCGCGCACCGCGCTGGTCCGGGTCACGACCCGCCCCCGGTGCACCACGATCCGGCTGTACGCCAGCGACAGCGCCCCGGCGAGCCCTTCCCCGCGTACGGCGAGCAGCTCGGCGGGGAAGCCCGCCTCGACGCGGACCTCGGGCAGCCCCATCACGTGCCTGGCGTCGGCGGACACCGCCGCGTACGCGTCCTCGGGGCGCAGCCCGCTCTGCGAGGCCAGCAGGAAGGCGGCCTCCAGCGGGTCGCCGCGCCCCACCGGATTGGCCGGGTCGCGCAGCGCTCCGCTCCCCGCCGCGACCCGCACCCCGGCCTCGCGCAGCAGCCGTACGGGCGCGGTGCCCCGGCATTCCGCGCCGCAGCAGGCGCCCTGCGGGAGGCAGGTCACGGCCACCCCGGCGGCGGCCAGCTGGGCGGCGGCACGGGCGGCGGCCTCGCGGGGGAGGCGGGCGAGGCCGGCGCAGGGGCCGAGGGTGACCTGCTGGCGCAGGCCGCCCGCCATCGCGGCGAGCCGGGCCAGCCGCGCGGGATCGTCACCTTCCGTGTGCAGGTCGACGGGGCAGCCGTGCTCGGTGGCGATCTCCAGGACGGCTTCCGCGTAGCCCGTCGGGTCGGGGTCCAGGTCCGGGCAGCCGCCGACCGCTCCGGCGCCCATCTTCACCGCGTCGCGGAGCATGGCCAGGTTGTCCGCTCCGGCGACGCCCGTGAGCAGCCGGGGCACGGCGACCGGGGTCAGGTCGGCCAGGCCGCGCAGGGAGCGCCGGGCCTGGAGGACGGCTTCGAGCGCCGCCAGGCCCTGTATGTCGCCGATGCGTACGTGTGAGCGCAGGGCCGTCGCGCCGTGGCCGAGCTGGAGCAGCGCCGCCTCGGTGGCGCGCCGCTGGATGGCGGCGGGGTGCGGGGAGGCGGGTCCGGAACCGTCGGCGGTGAGGGCGGTGTCGCTGTGGGCGTGCGGTTCGGCGGGCGCGGGGAGCAGCAGGTGGCCCCGCAGGTCCAGCCGTGCGCCGGGGGCGGTGAGGCTGCCGGCGGTGCCGACGGCCTCGATGCGGCCGCCGCAGACCCGTACGTCCACGACGCGGCCGTCGGTGAGACGGGCGCCGCAGAGCGTCAGCGCGGAACTCTCCGGGCTGCCGGTGGCGTCGGCCGCGTGGTCGTCGGGCCGCCGCGGCTGGCTGTCGGGCATCGTGCTCCTGGGAAGGGGTCAAGATCACGCAGAGTGAGTAGAGCCTAGGGGCGGGCCCGGTCCGGTTCGAGCAGGAGCGCAATAGTCGTACTGGTACGGCCTTGCTGATCAGCGGTGTGCGAGTGGCCGGAGCGGGGTACGGGACGGGGTCGGGCGGGGGCCGCGAAACGGATTTGGGCGATCGGCGACCGAGCGTGTAATGTCTTCATCGCTCGCCCCAATAGCTCAGTCGGTAGAGCGTCTCCATGGTAAGGAGAAGGTCTGCGGTTCGATTCCGCATTGGGGCTCTGGTGATCGGGAAACCCCGCTTCGGCGGGGGGACTCGTCATCAAAGCGGTGTAGCTCAGTCGGTAGAGCAAGCGGCTCATAATCGCTGTGTCACCGGTTCAAGTCCGGTCACCGCTACTAACAGTAGCCGATTGTGGGGTCGGTCCTTCGATCGGCTACTCTTTTTTGCGTTCATCCGTCCATCGTCCGTCCAAGGAGCACTCACGTGGCTGCCACCGACGTCCGCCCGAAGATCACGCTGGCCTGCGTGGAGTGCAAGGAGCGGAACTACATCACCAAGAAGAACCGGCGTAACAACCCGGACCGTCTTGAGATGAAGAAGCACTGCCCGCGCTGCAACTCGCACACCGCGCACCGCGAAACGCGCTGAATCAGGCTCGTACACGAGGCCGTCCCCTCTGGGGGCGGCCTCGTGTCGTTGTACAGGTGTGCCGTTGAATTGGGGCCGCAGGCCGGCCCAGTCGTCTTTCATCAGGAGGTTGCGAGCCCATGGCGCTCGACCAGTCCTTCGTGGGGCGGACCTATCCGCCCACCGCGCCGTACGAGGTCGGACGGGAGAAGATCCGCGAGTTCGCCGAGGCCGTGGGCGACGCCCACCCCGCCTATGTCGACCCCGAGGCCGCCAAGGCGCTCGGCCACAGCGATGTGATCGCGCCGCCGACCTTCGTGTTCTCCATCACCTTCAAGGCCGCCGGCCAGGTCATCGAGGACCCGCAGCTGGGCCTGGACTACAGCCGGGTGGTGCACGGCGACCAGAAGTTCGTCTACACGCGCCCGGTGCGCGCGGGGGACCGGCTGACGGTCACCTCGACGATCGAGGCCGTCAAGTCCATGGCGGGCAACGACATCCTGGACGTCCGGGGCGAGGTCCACGACGAGTCGGGTGAGCACGTCGTGACCGCGTGGACGAAGCTGGTGGCGCGCGCCGCCGAGGAGGCGTGATGACGGCGAAGGTGAGTTACGGGGCGGTCGAGGTCGGCACGGAGCTGCCGGCGCGGTCCTTCCCGGTGACCCGGGCGACGCTCGTGCAGTACGCGGGTGCCTCGGGCGACTTCAACCCGATCCACTGGAACGAGCGCTTCGCGCGCGAGGTCGGGCTGCCCGATGTGATCGCGCACGGCATGTTCACGATGGCCGAGGCGGTCCGGGTGGTCACGGACTGGGCCGGGGACCCGGGCTCGGTGGTCGAGTACGGCGTGCGGTTCACCAAGCCCGTCGTGGTGCCCGATGACGACAAGGGCGCGGTGATCGAGGTCAGCGGCAAGGTGGGCGCCCTGCTGGACGACCGGCGGGTGCGTGTCGACCTGACGGTCATGAGTGACGGCAAGAAGGTTCTGGGCATGTCCCGGGCCGTGGTGCAGCTGAGCTGAGGCCTGCGCGGCGTAAGCGGCGCAGCGGTGTAAGGGGCACGGTCCATGGGCCGTGCCCCTTACGCATGGGCCGTGTGTGCGTCCTGGTGGCCGCCCGGGAGGGCCGTGCGGGCCACTTCCGCCCGGAGGCGCCCTCGCGGGCGGAGACCTATCGTGCCTTCCATATGCGGCCACGGGCCGGGGCGTCCCGAGAGACCGGCCGGGTACCAGCACGGAAGGCGGGACAGCCATGGCGGGACCGATTCTCATCACCGGAGCGGGCAGCGGTTTCGGCAAGGAGGTGGCCCTGCGGCTCGCGGCGGCGGGGCACGAGGTGATCGCGGGCGTGGAGATCATCGCCCAGGTCGCCGCGGTGCGCGCCGAGGCCCGGGAGCGAGGTGTCGGCCTGCGCGTGGAGAAGCTGGATGTCACCGACCCCGGCGACCGGGAGAGCGCCCGGGACTGGGGCGTCGAGGTGCTCCTGAACAACGCCGGGGTGTCCGAGGGCGGGGCGACCGCCGACATCCCGGAGGAGCGGCTCCGCCGGCAGTTCGAGGTGAACGTCTTCGGCCCCGTCCTGCTCACCCAGGGCATCGCCCGGCAGATGGCGGCCCGCCGCAGCGGACGCATCGTCTTCATGTCCTCGGTCGCCGGACTCACCGTGGACCCGTTCACCGGCGCCTACGCGGGCTCCAAGCACGCCGTGGAGGCATTCGCCGACGCCCTCGACCAGGAACTCGCCGAATTCGGCGTGACGGTCGCCACGATCAATCCCGGCCCCTTCCTCACCGGTTTCAACGACACCATGTTCGAAACGTGGAAGGAGTGGCGCGACAGCCCCGCCGACCGCCTCTTCGACTACGCCGAGCTGGCCTTTCCGCACGAGCAGTACGACCCCGAACCGGTCTACGAGCGCACCGTCCGGGTCCTGCTCGGCGAGGACCGGCGCTACCGGCACCTGCTCCCCGCCGAGATGGAACGGCAGGCCCGCGAGCAGGTCGACGCCCAGTGGGACCGCCGGCTCAACGACGGCCGCCGCCCCGGCCTCGTACAGAAGGCGTACGACATGAGCCCGGGAACACCGGTGGGGGAGTGACCTCCCGCGACTGCCCGGCCGGGGCGCCGCACCCCGCCGGGCGTAACCGGTGCGGCACACCCGCTTGACCAAGTTAGTTATTGAGTACTAACTTACTGGCATGGCGAGGATGAGTGCAGACGAGCGGCGCGAGAGCGTCATCCGGGCGGCCATCACCGAGTTCGCCCGCGGCGGGTACAGCGCCACCTCCACCGAGGTGATCGCCAAGCGTGTGGGTGTCTCGCAGCCGTACCTCTTCCGCCTCTTCCCCAACAAGCAGGCGATGTTCCTCGCGGCGTCCGAACGCTGCTTCCTGGAGACCCGGCAGGTCTTCTCGGAGGCGGCGGAGGGGCTGGAGGGCGAAGAAGCGCTCCACTCCATGGCGAGGGCCTACCAGCGGCTGATCGCCGACGACCCCGACAAGCTCCTGATGCAGATGCAGGTGTACGCGGCCGTCGCCGCCGCGGAGGCGGCCGGTGACCACGCGTTCGGTGAGTCGGTGCGGGCCAGTTGGATGGAGCTGTTCGACTCGGTCAACCTGGCGCTCGGTGCCGACGTGGACGAGGCCACCACCTTCCTCGCGTACGGCATGCTCGCCAACACCCTGACCTCGCTCGGCTTTCCGGCCGGTCACCGGATGTGGTCCGGTTTCTACACCTCGGCCCGGCCGATCGTCTGAAGCGGCACGACCCGGGTTCGGCCCGGTTTTCTGCCCGAAGAAGTTAGTAATCAATAACTAACCCTCCAGGGGGAGCAGTGAACCAGCACACGACAGGTCGCGCGGGAGCGACCTGGGCCCTCGTCATCACCAGCGTCGCCGGATTCATGGCGGCCCTCGACAACCTCGTCGTCACCACCGCCCTGCCGTCCATCCGCCGGAGCCTCGGCGGAGAGATGGAGGAGCTGGAATGGACGGTCAACGCCTACACGCTCACCTTCGCCGTGCTGCTGATGTTCGGCGCCGCCCTCGGTGACCGCTTCGGCCGCCGCCGGCTCTTCCTCGCCGGGCTCACCGTCTTCACCGCCGCGTCCGCCGCGGCCGCCCTCTCGCCCGGCATCAACGAACTCATCGCCTTCCGCGCGGTCCAGGGCGTCGGCGCCGCGATCATGATGCCGCTCACGCTCACCCTGCTCACCGCCGCCGTGGAACCCGCCCGCCGGGGCACGGCGCTGGGCATCTTCAGCGCCGTGACCGGCCTCGCGGTGGCCGGCGGACCGCTGATCGGCGGCAGCCTGACCGAGCACATCTCCTGGCAGTGGATCTTCTGGCTCAACGTGCCGATCGGCCTGCTCCTGCTGCCGCTCGCACGCTTCCGCCTGGCGGAGTCGTACGCCCCCGACGCCCGGCTCGACATCCCCGGCACCCTCCTGGTCAGCGGCGGACTCTTCGGCGTCGTCTACGGCCTCGTCAACGCCAACTCCGACGGCTGGACCAGCTCGACCGTCCTGACCTCCCTCATCGCCGGCACCGTGCTGATCGGCGGCTTCATCCGCCACGGCTTCCGGGCCAAGAGGCCAATGCTGCCCATGCGCCTCTTCCGCGACCGCGGGTTCTTCGGGATCAACGTCTCCAGCATGCTGATGTACCTCGGGATGTTCGGCTCGATCTTCCTGCTCAGCCAGTACCTCCAGGGCGTCCTGGGCTACTCGCCCACCGAGGCCGGACTGCGGATGCTGCCCTGGACCGGGATGCCGATGCTCGTGGCGCCCATCGCCGGAATGCTCTCCGACCGGTTCGGCGGCCGCCCGGTGGTCGTGACGGGCCTCGCCCTCCAGGCGGCCGGACTGGGGCTGTTCGCCATGGCCATCGCCCCGGACGCCTCCTACGCCTCGCAGCTGCCCGGCCTCATCACCGGCGGCATCGGCATGGCCCTGTACTTCGCACCCGCCGCCGGCCTGGTGATGTCCAGCGTCCGCCCCGGCGAACAGGGCATCGCCTCCGGCGCCAACAACGCCCTGCGCGAGGTCGGCGGCGCCCTCGGGGTCGCCGTGCTCGCCACCGTCTTCTCCTCGCAGGGCGGCATCGGCTCCGCGCGGGCCTTCACCGACGGGACCGTGCCGGCGGTATGGATCGGCTCCGGGGTGGTCGCCCTGGCCGCGCTCGCCGCCCTGATGATCCCGGGCCGCCGCGGCACCGGAACGCCGGAAACGGCCACGGAGACGGTGCCCGCCCCGGTACCGGCCGAGGAGCGGGTGTCCGTACCCGCCTGACGCACCCGGCACACCCGGTACGGTCCGTGGCCCCGACCTGACGGCGGGGCCACGGACCGTACTCTTGTCCCCGTGCAGGAACTCCACGACGCGCCCCTCGCCCCCCTGACCACCTTCCGGCTCGGCGGCCCCGCCACCTGCCTCCTGACCGCCACGACGGACGCCGAGGTGGTCCGGGCCGTGCGGGAGGCCGACGACAGCGGCACCCCGCTCCTGATCATCGGCGGCGGCAGCAACCTGGTCATCGGGGACAAGGGCTTCGAGGGCACCGCCCTGCGCATCGCGACCAAGGGCTTCGTGCTCGACGGCGCCTCACTCGAACTGGCCGCCGGCGAGACCTGGACCGACGCCGTCGCCCGCACCGTGGACGCCGGGCTCGCGGGCCTCGAATGCCTGGCCGGAATCCCCGGCTCGGCCGGCGCCACCCCGATCCAGAACGTCGGGGCGTACGGGCAGGAGGTGTCCTCCACCATCACGGAGGTCGTCGCCTACGACCGGCGGACCCGCGAAACCGTCACCCTCCCGAACTCCGAGTGCGCGTTCTCCTACCGGCACAGCCGCTTCAAGACCGAACCCGACCGGTACGTGGTGCTGCGCGTCCGCTTCGGCCTGGAGGAGTCCGGCGGCCTGTCCGCGCCGCTCAAGTACCCCGAAACCGCCCGCGCCATGGGCGTCGCCGAGGGTGAACGTGTTCCCGCCGCCGCAGCCCGCGAAACCGTGCTGCGGCTGCGCGCCGGCAAGGGCATGGTGCTCGACCCCGAGGACCACGACACCTGGTCGGCCGGGTCCTTCTTCACCAACCCGATCCTGGAGCAGGCCGAGTTCGACGCCTTCCTGGCCCGGGTCGCCGACCGGCTCGGCCCCGACGTGAAGCCCCCCGCCTTCCCGGCCGGCGAGGGCCGCACCAAGACCTCCGCGGCCTGGCTCATCGACCGGGCCGGCTTCACCAAGGGCTACGGCACCGGACCCGCCCGCATCTCCACCAAGCACACGCTCGCCCTCACCAACCGGGGCGCGGCCACCACCGAAGACCTGCTGGCCCTGGCCCGCGAGGTCGTCGCCGGGGTCCACGCGGCCTTCGGCGTCACCCTCGTCAACGAACCGGTGACCGTGGGCGTGAGCCTGTAGGACGCGGCCCGGCGCCCCCGCCCCGGCCCCCGGCCCCGACTCCAGCCCCCGGCCCCGGCGCTCAGTACGCCACGCCGACACCCTGCTTCACCGTCGCCGGGTCGTCGGTCAGCGCCAGCATCGCGTGCGCCACGTCGGCCCGGGAGATGGACCGGCCGCTGCGCGGATTTCCGCCGACGACCGTCCGGTAGGTGCCCGTCAGGGGGCCGTTCGTCAGCTTCGGGGGCCGCACCGACGTCCAGTCCGTGGCGGATGCCGCCAGCGCCGCCTCCATCGCGGTGAGATCCGCGTACACCTCCTTGAGGACCGCGCCGATCACCGAGAGCATCATCCGGTCGAGCAGCGGGTCGTCGGCCAGCTTCGGGGCGACCGGGGCGGCGCTGACCACCAGTAGCCGCCGGGTGCCCTCCGCCTCCATGGCCGTCAGCACGGCGCGGGTCAGCCGCTCGGCGATCCCGTCGGCCCTGCGGCCCCTCGACCCGAGGCCGGAGAGGACCGCGTCGCGGCCCGCCACCGCCTCGCGCAGCGCCTCCGGGTCGTCGATCCGGGCGGCGGTGTGCACCGTGACGTCCGAGAGGGGCACCGCGAGCCGCGCGGGATCGCGGACCACCGCCGTCACCTCGTGCCCCGCCGCCACCGCCTGGCGGACGATCTCCTGCCCGATACCGCCTGTCGCCCCGAACACCGTGAGCTTCATGGCACACCCCTCCCAAGGTGGGTAAGTATTCACTCACCTCTAGAGTGAGTGGGTACTCACCCACCCGTCAAGCTTCGTTGGAGCGCACATGGAGCAGAAGCCGGCCCGCGCCCGCCTCATCGACGCCGCCCACCAGCTCATGCAGACCAAGGGCCTGGCCCGGACCACCACCAAGGAGATCGCGAAGGCGGCCGGCTGCTCGGAGGCCGCGCTCTACAAGCACTTCCTCAGCAAGGAAGAGCTTTTCGTGGTCGTGCTGAAGGAGCGGCTGCCCAAGGTCGACGGCATCCTGCGCAAGCTGATCACCGAGCCGGGGGAGGGGGAGCGCTCGGTCGAGCAGAACCTCACCGAGATCGCCCGCCAGGCCGCCCTGTTCTACGAGCAGAGCTTCCCGATCGCCGCGTCCCTGTACGCCGAGCCGAGGCTCAAGGAACGCCACGACGCGGCCATGCGCGAGCTGAGCACGGGCCCCCACCTGCCCATCCGGGGCGTGGACACCTATCTGCGGGCCGAACAGACCGCGGGCCGGGTACCGGCCGACGCCGACACCTACGCGGCCGCCTCCCTGCTGATGGGGGCCTGCGCCCAGCGGGCCTTCGCCTACGACGCCACGGAGACCGGCGGACCGCCGCAGTCCCTCGACGCCTTCGCCGCGTCCCTCGCCCGGACCCTGGTGCGCGGCCTCGGCCGGTAGCCGCACCGCCGGGCCGCCGGGCCGCCGGACCACCGGGCTCCGGACCACCAGCTCCTGGACCACCAGCTCCTGGGCCCCCAGCTCCTGGGCCCCCGGCTCAGGCCACCGGCTTCGACAGCCAGTCGTCGACCCCCGCCAGCAGCTCCGCGCGCACCGGCTCGGGCGCCGACGAACCCCGTACCGACTGGCGGGCCAGCTCGGCCAGCTCCTCGTCCGTGAACGCGTGATGGCGGCGCACCAGGTCGTACTGCGCGGCCAGCCGGGAGCCGAAGAGCAGCGGGTCGTCGGCGCCGAGCGCCATCGGCACACCCGCGTCGAACAGCGTGCGCAGCGGCACGTCGGACGGCTTCTCGTAGACACCGAGCGCCACATTCGACGCCGGGCACACCTCGCAGGTCACCCCGCTCTCGGCCAGCCTGCGCAGCAGCCGGGGGTCCTCGGCCGCGCGCACCCCGTGCCCGACCCGGGAGGCGTCGAGATCGTCCAGGCAGTCGCGGACGCTGGACGGGCCCGACAGCTCGCCCCCGTGCGGGGCGGCCAGCAGACCGCCCTCCCGGGCGATGGCGAAGGCCCGGTCGAAGTCACGGGCCATGCCGCGCCGCTCGTCGTTGGAGAGCCCGAATCCGACGACGCCCCGGTCCGCGTACCGCACGGCGAGCCGCGCGAGGGTCCTGGCATCCAGCGGGTGCTTCATCCGGTTGGCCGCGATGACCACCCGGATCGGCAGCCGGGTCGCGCGCGAGGCGCTGTCCACGGCGTCCAGGATGATCTCGATCGCCGGGATCAGGCCGCCGAGCAGGGGCGCGTACGAGGTGGGGTCGACCTGGATCTCCAGCCAGCCGGAGCCGTCCGCCACGTCTTCCTGGGCGGCCTCGTGCACCAGCCGCTGGATGTCCTCGGGGGTCCGCAGGCAGGACCGGGCGATGTCGTACAGCCGCTGGAAGCGGAACCAGCCCCGCTCGTCCGTCGCACGCAGCTTGGGGGGCTCGCCGCCGGTCAGGGCCTCGGGCAGCCGCACGCCGTACTTGTCGGCGAGCTCCAGCAGCGTCGTGGGCCGCATCGACCCGGTGAAGTGCAGGTGCAGGTGGGCCTTGGGCAACAGACGTACATCACGCTCCATTCCAAGATCCTGCCGCACGGACGGGGTGTCGCGGTAGCCGCTTTCCCCATCGAGTTGCCCATCGAACGCGAAAGCGACCCCCCGGCCGGGGCCGGGGGGTCGCTCACGGGTTCGGGGCGGGGACTACGCCTTCGCCTCGCCCAGCAGCTTCTGGATGCGCGAGACGCCCTCGGTGAGGTCGGCGTCGCCCAGCGCGTACGAAAGGCGCAGGTAGCCCGGCGTGCCGAAGGCCTCGCCCGGGACGACCGCCACCTCGGCCTCGTCCAGGATCAGCGCCGCCAGCTCCACCGAGGTGGCCGGGCGCTTGCCGCGGATCTCCTTGCCGAGCAGCTCCTTCACCGACGGGTACGCGTAGAACGCGCCCTCGGGCTCCGGGCAGAACACGCCGTCGATCTCGTTGAGCATCCGCACGATGGTCCTGCGGCGCCGGTCGAAGGCGGTGCGCATCTCGGCGACCGCGTCCAGGTCCCCGGAGACGGCGGCCAGCGCGGCCGCCTGGGAGACGTTGGCGACGTTGGACGTGGCGTGCGACTGGAGGTTGGTCGCGGCCTTCACGACGTCCTTGGGGCCGATGATCCACCCCACCCGCCAGCCGGTCATCGCGTACGTCTTGGCGACGCCGTTGACCACGATGCACTTGTCGCGCAGCTCGGGCACGACCGCCGGCAGCGAGGTGAACTTCGCGTCCCCGTAGACGAGGTGCTCGTAGATCTCGTCGGTCAGGACCCACAGGCCGTGCTCGACGGCCCAGCGGCCGATGGCCTCGGTGTCGGCCTCGCTGTAGACCGCGCCGGTCGGGTTCGACGGGGAGACGAACAGGACGACCTTCGTACGCTCGGTACGGGCCGCCTCCAGCTGCTCGACGGAGACCCGGTAGCCGGTGGTCTCGTCGGCCACGACCTCCACCGGGACGCCGCCGGCCAGCCGGATCGACTCGGGGTAGGTGGTCCAGTACGGGGCCGGGACGATGACCTCGTCGCCCGGGTCGAGGATCGCGGCGAAGGCCTCGTAGATGGCCTGCTTGCCGCCGTTGGTCACCAGGATCTGGGAGGCGTCGACCTCGTAGCCGGAGTCGCGCAGCGTCTTCTCCGCGATGGCGGCCTTGAGCTCGGGGAGCCCGCCCGCCGGGGTGTAGCGGTGGAACTTGGGGTTGCGGCAGGCCTCGACCGCGGCGTCGACGATGTAGCCGGGAGTCGGGAAGTCGGGCTCGCCGGCACCGAAGCCGATCACCGGCCGGCCCGCGGCCTTGAGGGCCTTGGCCTTGGCGTCGACGGCGAGGGTGGCGGACTCGGAAATGGCACCGATGCGGGCGGAGACCCTGCGCTCGGACGGAGAAGTAGCAGCGCTCATGCCCCCCATGCTCCCAGACCGTTTTCCCCGTCGGCACAGGGGTTTCAGGGACCGGACAGCACTCGGACAGCAACCGGACACGAAGTGCCCGGGAGCGGTCAGGAGCTATCTGTTCGACGCGGGGCCGCTGAGCACGTACACTCACCTGTCGTTGGCCTTCACCAGCCGCACCGTTCCTGCACCCGGGCTTCCGGGTACATGCGGTAGGTTGGTGGAAACCACAAAGGGTCGTAGCTCAATTGGTAGAGCACTGGTCTCCAAAACCAGCGGTTGGGGGTTCAAGTCCCTCCGGCCCTGCTACACACTCCTTCGCCAGGATGTGTGCGCATGTACGTACTTCAATGCACCGCCGTGCGGCTCCACCGGGCGCGGCACGGCCACGACCCGGAATCAGGTGAGAAGCGTGACGGACGCCGTGGGCTCCATCGACATGCCTGATGCCGAGGACGAAGTCCCCGAGTCGAAGAAGAAGACCCGGAAGGGCGGCAAGCGCGGCAAGAAGGGCCCTCTGGGCCGTCTCGCGCTCTTCTACCGCCAGATCATCGCCGAGCTGCGCAAGGTCGTCTGGCCGACGCGCAACCAGCTGACGACGTACACCTCCGTGGTGATCGTGTTCGTGGTCGTCATGATTGGTCTCGTAACCGTGATTGACTTGGGCTTCGCGCGGGTCATCAAGTACGTCTTCGGCTGATCCACGCGGAGGGCGCCTCTATGGGCGCCCCTTTCGCATGTTCCACCCATATGTATCCAGGAAGAAGCAGCCACCGTGTCTGACCCGAACCTGAACGACGCCGTCGAGCCGACGGCGGGCGCCTTCGAGTCCGCCGAGGACGAGCTCGACATCGTCCAGGCGGCGGACGCCGAGGAGCCGGACCAGGCCGAAGCTGCCGACGCCGCCGCCGACGAGGCCCCCGAGGCCGGTGCCGCCGACGAGACCTCCGACGGCGAGGCCGAGGAGACCGCGGAAGCCGCCGAGGAGGAGGCCGAGCCGGCCGAGCCCGTCGACCCCGTCACCGCCCTGCGCGAGGAACTGCGCGGCCTGCCGGGCGAGTGGTACGTCATCCACACGTACGCCGGTTACGAGAAGCGTGTGAAGGCCAACCTGGAGCAGCGCGCCGTCTCGCTGAACGTGGAGGAGTTCATCTATCAGGCCGAGGTGCCTGAGGAGGAAATCGTCCAGATCAAGAACGGCGAGCGCAAGAACGTCCGCCAGAACAAGCTCCCGGGCTACGTCCTGGTGCGCATGGACCTGACGAACGAGTCCTGGGGCGTCGTCCGCAACACCCCCGGCGTCACCGGCTTCGTGGGCAACGCCTACGACCCGTACCCGCTGACCCTGGACGAGATCGTCAAGATGCTCGCGCCGGAGGCCGAGGAGAAGGCCGCCCGTGAGGCCGCCGAGGCCGAGGGCAAGCCGGCTCCGTCCCGCAAGGTCGAGGTCCAGGTCCTGGACTTCGAGGTGGGCGACTCGGTCACCGTCACCGACGGCCCGTTCGCGACGCTGCAGGCGACGATCAACGAGATCAACGCCGACTCGAAGAAGGTCAAGGGCCTCGTCGAGATCTTCGGTCGCGAGACCCCGGTCGAGCTCAGCTTCGACCAGATCCAGAAGAACTAGCGCTTACCCGCTCGCTTCTGGACACATGCCTACCGAGCAGGTCAGACAGGCTGTCGAAGCCGGTCTGACCTGCTCGGTTTTTGGTCGCGCAGCTATACCCGTTATCGTTGTGCGGTATGCCTGCATCCGGATGACCGGATGACGGCGAAAACTCTCACTAGGACCCGGAGAGAGCACATGCCTCCCAAGAAGAAGAAGGTCACGGGGCTTATCAAGCTCCAGATCAACGCCGGTGCGGCCAACCCGGCCCCGCCGGTCGGCCCCGCGCTGGGCCAGCACGGCGTCAACATCATGGAGTTCTGCAAGGCCTACAACGCCGCGACCGAGTCGCAGCGTGGCATGGTCGTGCCGGTGGAGATCACGGTCTACGAGGACCGCTCCTTCACCTTTGTGACCAAGACTCCGCCGGCCGCCAAGCTGATCCTCAAGGCCGCGGGTGTGGACAAGGGCTCCGGCGAGCCGCACAAGACCAAGGTCGCCAAGCTGACGGCCGACCAGGTCCGCGAGATCGCCACGACGAAGCTCCCCGACCTGAACGCCAATGACCTCGACGCCGCGTCGAAGATCATCGCCGGCACCGCCCGTTCCATGGGCATCACGGTCGAAGGCTGATTCAGCCCCACCCCCTCAGTGGTAGGACCAAGCGCTGGTCCGCACCACGACTCCACACTCTGAAACCATCAGGAGTAGAAGTGAAGCGCAGCAAGAACCTCCGCGCTGCGGACGCCAAGATCGACCGGGAGCGCCTGTACGCCCCGCTCGAAGCCGTCCGTCTCGCCAAGGACACCGCCTCCACGAAGTTCGACGGCACCGTCGAGGTCGCCTTCCGCCTGGGTGTCGACCCGCGCAAGGCCGACCAGATGGTCCGCGGCACCGTGAACCTCCCGCACGGCACCGGCAAGACCGCCCGGGTCCTGGTCTTCGCGACCGGTGACCGTGCTGCGGCCGCGGAAGCCGCCGGAGCCGACATCGTCGGCGCCGACGAGCTCATCGACGAGGTGGCGAAGGGCCGTCTGGACTTCGACGCCGTCGTCGCGACCCCGGACCTCATGGGCAAGGTCGGCCGCCTCGGCCGCGTGCTCGGTCCGCGTGGTCTGATGCCGAACCCGAAGACCGGCACCGTCACCCCCGACGTCGTGAAGGCTGTCAACGACATCAAGGGCGGCAAGATCGAGTTCCGCGTCGACAAGCACTCGAACCTGCACTTCATCATCGGCAAGGTCTCCTTCGACGAGACCAAGCTGGTGGAGAACTACGCAGCGGCGCTGGAAGAGGTCCTCCGTCTGAAGCCGTCCGCCGCCAAGGGCCGCTACATCAAGAAGGCCGCGCTGGCGACCACGATGGGCCCCGGCATCCCGCTGGACTCCAACCGCACCCGTAACCTCCTCGTCGAGGAGGACCCGGCCGCCGTCTGAGCCCTCGCGCTCGTACGACCGTCGCGTCACGTGTGACATGGGACGGGCCCCGCAACCTTTCGAGGTGCGGGGCCCGTCCTCATTCGTACGTGGACATGGCTGTCGTAGCCCTGCATTAGCGTGGGGTCACCGAGAGCCGAACGAGGGGTGGAATCGCAATGTTGAGCAATACCGTGCGGCGCGTGGGTCTTTCCGTGGCAGTGGCGGCGGCGCTGACGTCGGTCGCGGCCTGCGGCGGATCGGACGACGGGGGCAAGGCCAAGGGCACCAGCGGGAGCGGCGCGGGCTCGGTGGCGAAGGCGAATCCGATCGCCGCGCTGATCGCCGTGCAGAAGAAGACCGGCAGCGCGCACTCGGCCAAGGTCGAGGGCACCACGTCGCTGGGCACCGCGATGTCCATGAAGCAGTCCGGTGTCATGGACTGGTCCGACGGCATCACCGGCAGCATGCAGATCACGTACACCGGCGGCGACATGGCCGACTCCATGAAGCAGCTCGGCAGCAACGGCACGATGGAGGCCCGTTACTTCAAGGACGGGTACGCGGCGGACATGGGCGACGCCATGGCCCAGCAGACCGGCGGCAAGCGCTGGATCAGCTACAGCTACGACGACCTGGCCCAGATCGGCGGCGCCTCCGGGGCGGCGCTGAAGGACCAGATGCAGAACACCACCCCGGACCAGGGCGTGAAGTCGCTGCTGGCCTCGGGCGACGTGAAGAAGGTCGGCCAGGAGGACGTCCGCGGCGTCACCACCACGCACTACTCGGGCACGGTGGACGTCGCCGACCTGACCGCCAAGAACAGCAGCCTCGACGCCGATGAGCTGGCCGCCCTCAAGAAGCAGCTGGCGGACGCCGGGATCTCCACGGAGACCGTGGACATCTGGGTCGACGGAGACGACCTGCTGGTGAAGAAGACCGAGCGCGGCCAGATGAAGACCGGCGAGCTGAACTCGACGGTGTTCTACAGCGACTACGGCACCAAGGTCTCGGTCGAGCGCCCGCCGGCCGACCAGACCATCGAGTTCACCGAGCTCATGAAGCAGCAGCAGGGGGCGTCCACGGGGGCGACTTCCTAACCGGGTTCGGGAGAGTTCACCGGGTTCGGGAGAGTTCAAACCTCTCGGTCCCACCCGAAGGGGGACGGATTTGCCCGGCGCGACCCCGGTCGCGTACTCTTTCGCAGAAGCCAAAGACCGCTGGTCGTTGTCCGGAATCCGCAAGGGTCTCGGCAACCGAAGGATCCGTTGACACGGACGACCTGCGCAGGTGACTGTGGAGAGCTCCCGGACTTCGTTCCGGTCGAGCTTCGCCCTGGCGCCTGCGCCGGGGCGTTTCGTCTTTCCGGGCCTTTTGAGCGGTCCTCATCACCCGGAAGGAGGCCGACGCTCATGGCAAGGCCCGACAAGGCTGCAGCGGTAGCCGAGCTCGCGGACCAGTTCCGCAGCTCCAGCGCCGCCGTGCTGACCGAGTACCGGGGTCTCACCGTGGCACAGCTCAAGCAGCTGCGCCGTTCGCTCGGTGAGAACGCCCAGTACGCCGTGGTGAAGAACACGCTGACCAAGATTGCGGCCAACGAGGCCGGGATCGACACGCTGGACGACCTGTTCGCAGGCCCGACGGCGGTTGCCTTCGTCACCGGTGACCCGGTGGAGTCGGCGAAGGGTCTTCGTGACTTCGCCAAGGACAACCCCAACCTCATCATCAAGGGCGGTGTCCTTGACGGTAAGGCGCTGTCCGCCGATGAGATCAAGCAGCTCGCGGACCTCGAGTCCCGCGAGGTTCTGCTCGCCAAGCTGGCCGGTGCCATGAAGGGCAAGCAGACTCAGGCTGCGCAGCTCTTCCAGGCGCTGCCGTCGAAGTTCGTCCGCACCGCGGAAGCGCTTCGCGTCAAGCTGGAGGAGCAGGGCGGTGCCGGTACGCCGGCTCCCGCCGAGGCCGCCGAGTAATTTCGCTCAGCGGTCCAGCGGGCCCCACGTACGCCCGCCGACATATACATCCGGCACCTGCCGAATAGTGGAAGGACGCCTGTCATGGCGAAGCTCAGCCAGGAAGACCTGCTCGCCCAGTTCGAGGAGCTCACCCTCATCGAGCTCTCCGAGTTCGTGAAGGCCTTCGAGGAGAAGTTCGACGTCACCGCCGCCGCGGCCGTCGCCGTCGCCGGCCCCGCCGGCCCGGGCGCCCCGGTCGAGGCCGCTGAGGAGAAGGACGAGTTCGACGTCATCCTCACCGCCGCCGGTGACAAGAAGATCCAGGTCATCAAGGTCGTGCGCGAGCTGACCTCCCTCGGCCTGAAGGAGGCCAAGGACCTCGTCGACGGCGCCCCGAAGCCCGTCGTCGAGAAGGTCGCCAAGGAGGCCGCCGAGAAGGCTGCCGAGTCCCTCAAGGCCGCCGGCGCCTCCGTCGAGGTCAAGTGACCCTGCGAGTCATCTGACTCCTCAGGACCACCGTGCCGCGAGGCGCGGCGTCACATCGCGAAAGGCGATCACCCTTACGGGTGGTCGCCTTTCGGCGTATCCGTGGCGGGTGCCTTGCCCTTCCCGCGTTGACGAGTATGGTGATCTTTCGCCGTGCGCCTCTCGTAGGGCACGCGAGCGCCGCCGACGGGCGGTGTCCGCGGGCCTCGGAGGCCGGCCGGGCCGAGGGGGCCTTGACGAACCGCACGAGGCGCGCAATTCTCAAGGCGCGACGCCGAATCGATCCGAATCCGAGGCATGGATCGACGGTGAAGCGGGCAGTAAAGAAGAGCGCAGCTCGCGCAGGGCCGGACAAAGGTGTTGAGAACAGCTGTTGAGAGCAACGTGGGTCTCTGAAAACCCCGACTGGACATCAGTGTGCCTCTTGGCTACACTGACCCTTTGCGCTGCCTGTTAGCTGCCTCCTGCCCGTCACCAGGGGCATACCCATCTTGTGCACCGTGGACTCAGCATCCCTCATTCGGGATATCTGTCCACATGTCCAGTTTGGGACCGGTACGCGCGTAGTGAGTCCGAGCCCTCGGAAGGACCCCCTCTTGGCCGCCTCGCGCAACGCCTCGACCGCGAATACGAACAACGGCGCCAGCACCGCCCCGCTGCGCATCTCTTTTGCAAAGATCAAGGAGCCCCTCGAGGTTCCGAACCTCCTCGCGCTGCAGACCGAGAGCTTTGACTGGCTCCTCGGCAACGCCGCCTGGAAGGCTCGCGTCGAGGCTGCTCTGGACAGTGGACAAGACGTCCCCACCAAGTCCGGCCTGGAGGAGATCTTCGAGGAGATCTCACCGATCGAGGACTTCTCCGGGTCGATGTCGCTTACGTTCCGCGACCACCGCTTCGAGCCCCCCAAGAACTCGATCGACGAGTGCAAGGAGCGCGACTTCACGTTCGCCGCCCCGCTCTTCGTCACGGCCGAGTTCACCAACAACGAGACCGGCGAGATCAAGTCCCAGACGGTCTTCATGGGCGACTTCCCGCTCATGACCAACAAGGGCACCTTCGTCATCAACGGCACCGAGCGTGTCGTGGTGTCGCAGCTGGTCCGCTCGCCGGGTGTCTACTTCGACTCGTCGATCGACAAGACGTCCGACAAGGACATCTTCTCCGCCAAGATCATCCCCTCCCGGGGTGCCTGGCTGGAGATGGAGATCGACAAGCGCGACATGGTCGGTGTCCGCATCGACCGCAAGCGCAAGCAGTCCGTCACCGTCCTCCTGAAGGCTCTCGGCTGGAGCACCGAGCAGATCCTCGAGGAGTTCGGCGAGTACGAGTCCATGCGCGCCACCCTGGAGAAGGACCACACCCAGGGCCAGGACGACGCGCTGCTCGACATCTACCGCAAGCTCCGTCCGGGCGAGCCGCCCACCCGCGAGGCCGCTCAGACGCTGCTGGAGAACCTCTACTTCAACCCGAAGCGCTACGACCTCGCGAAGGTCGGCCGCTACAAGGTGAACAAGAAGCTCGGCGCGGACGAGCCGCTGGACGCCGGCGTGCTCACCACCGACGACGTCATCGCGACCATCAAGTACCTGGTCAAGCTGCACGCCGGTGAGACCGAGACGGTGGGCGAGTCCGGCCGTTCGATCGTCGTCGAGACCGACGACATCGACCACTTCGGCAACCGCCGTCTGCGCAACGTCGGCGAGCTCATCCAGAACCAGGTCCGTACGGGTCTGGCCAGGATGGAGCGCGTCGTGCGTGAGCGCATGACGACCCAGGACGTCGAGGCGATCACGCCGCAGACCCTGATCAACATCCGGCCGGTCGTCGCCTCCATCAAGGAGTTCTTCGGCACCAGCCAGCTGTCGCAGTTCATGGACCAGAACAACCCGCTGTCGGGTCTCACCCACAAGCGCCGCCTGTCGGCTCTTGGCCCGGGTGGTCTCTCCCGTGAGCGGGCCGGCTTCGAGGTCCGTGACGTGCACCCGTCCCACTACGGACGTATGTGCCCGATCGAGACCCCTGAAGGCCCGAACATCGGTCTGATCGGTTCGCTCGCCTCGTACGGCCGCGTCAACGCGTTCGGCTTCATCGAGACGCCGTACCGCAAGGTCGTCGATGGCCAGGTCACCGACGAGGTCGACTACATCACGGCCGACGAGGAAGACCGTTTCGTCATCGCCCAGGCGAACGCGACGCTCTCCGACGAGCTGCGCTTCACCGAGCCCCGCGTCCTGGTCCGCCGCCGCGGCGGCGAGGTCGACTACGTGCCCGGCGCGGAGGTCGACTACATGGACGTCTCGCCGCGCCAGATGGTGTCCGTCGCCACCGCGATGATCCCGTTCCTGGAGCACGACGACGCCAACCGTGCCCTCATGGGCGCGAACATGATGCGTCAGGCGGTGCCGCTCATCAAGAGCGAGGCCCCGCTCGTCGGCACCGGCATGGAGTACCGCTGCGCCACCGACGCCGGTGACGTGCTGAAGGCCGAGAAGGACGGTGTGGTCCAGGAGGTCTCCGCGGACTACATCACCGTGACCAACGACGACGGCACGTACACCACGTACCGCATCGCGAAGTTCATGCGCTCCAACCAGGGCACCTCGGTCAACCAGAAGGTCGTCGTCTCCGAGGGCGACCGGGTCATCGAGGGCCAGGTGCTCGCCGACGGTCCGGCCACCGAGAACGGTGAGATGGCGCTCGGCAAGAACCTGCTCGTGGCGTTCATGCCGTGGGAGGGTCACAACTACGAGGACGCGATCATCCTGTCGCAGCGCCTCGTGCAGGACGACGTCCTCTCCTCGATCCACATCGAGGAGCACGAGGTCGACGCCCGTGACACCAAGCTCGGCCCCGAGGAGATCACCCGGGACATCCCGAACGTCTCCGAGGAGGTCCTCGCCGACCTCGACGAGCGCGGCATCATCCGTATCGGTGCCGAGGTCGTCGCCGGTGACATCCTCGTCGGCAAGGTCACGCCCAAGGGTGAGACCGAGCTGACCCCCGAGGAGCGCCTGCTCCGCGCGATCTTCGGTGAGAAGGCGCGCGAGGTGCGCGACACCTCGCTGAAGGTGCCGCACGGTGAGATCGGCAAGGTCATCGGCGTCCGCGTCTTCGACCGCGAAGAGGGCGACGAGCTGCCGCCGGGCGTGAACCAGCTGGTCCGCGTCTACGTCGCGCAGAAGCGCAAGATCACCGACGGTGACAAGCTCGCCGGCCGTCACGGCAACAAGGGCGTCATCTCGAAGATCCTGCCGATCGAGGACATGCCGTTCCTGGAGGACGGCACCCCGGTCGACATCATCCTCAACCCGCTGGGTGTCCCGTCCCGAATGAACCCGGGACAGGTCCTGGAGATCCACCTCGGCTGGCTCGCCAGCCGCGGCTGGGACGTCTCCGGTCTCGGTGACGAGTGGGCCAAGCGGCTCCAGGCCATCGGCGCCGACCAGGTCGCCCCCGGCACCAACGTCGCCACGCCCGTCTTCGACGGTGCGCGCGAGGACGAGATCTCCGGTCTCTTCGAGGCCACGATCCCCAACCGCGACGGCGCCCGCCTGGTGCAGCCCTCCGGCAAGGCCAAGCTGTTCGACGGCCGCTCCGGCGAGCCGTTCCCGGACCCGGTCTCGGTCGGGTTCATGTACATCCTCAAGCTGCACCACCTGGTCGACGACAAGCTCCACGCCCGTTCGACCGGCCCGTACTCCATGATCACGCAGCAGCCGCTGGGTGGTAAGGCGCAGTTCGGTGGGCAGCGATTCGGTGAGATGGAGGTGTGGGCCCTTGAGGCCTACGGCGCCGCGTACGCCCTCCAGGAACTGCTGACGATCAAGTCCGACGACGTCACCGGCCGCGTGAAGGTCTACGAGGCGATCGTCAAGGGCGAGAACATCCCCGAGCCCGGCATTCCCGAGTCCTTCAAGGTGCTCATCAAGGAAATGCAGTCGCTCTGCCTCAACGTGGAGGTGCTCTCCTCGGACGGCATGTCCATCGAGATGCGTGACACGGACGAGGACGTCTTCCGCGCGGCGGAGGAGCTCGGTATCGACCTGTCCCGGCGCGAGCCGAGCAGCGTCGAAGAGGTCTGACGGGTTGGCCGGCCGGATCTCCGTGATCCGGCCGGCTCTCCCCGGACCCGTTCAGACCATTGCTGAAGTGCCCCGATTTCTCGCGTGACGCGAGGGGGCTCGAACCCCCGAAAGAGGGATTGACGACAAGTGCTCGACGTCAACTTCTTCGACGAGCTGCGGATCGGCCTTGCCACCGCGGACGACATCCGGACCTGGTCCCACGGCGAGGTCAAGAAGCCGGAGACCATCAACTACCGCACCCTCAAGCCCGAAAAGGACGGACTCTTCTGCGAGAAGATCTTCGGTCCGACCCGGGACTGGGAGTGCTACTGCGGCAAGTACAAGCGTGTCCGCTTCAAGGGCATCATCTGTGAGCGCTGTGGCGTCGAGGTCACGCGCGCCAAGGTGCGCCGTGAGCGCATGGGCCACATCGAGCTCGCCGCTCCCGTCACCCACATCTGGTACTTCAAGGGTGTCCCGTCGCGTCTGGGCTACCTGCTGGACCTCGCGCCGAAGGACCTCGAAAAGGTCATCTACTTCGCCGCGTACATGATCACGTTCGTGGACGAGGAGCGCCGCACCCGCGACCTCCCGTCGCTGGAGGCGCACGTCTCCGTCGAGCGCCAGCAGATCGAGAACCGCCGCGACTCGGACCTCGAGAACCGCGCCAAGAAGCTTGAGACCGACCTGGCCGAGCTGGAGGCCGAGGGCGCCAAGGCCGACGTGCGCCGCAAGGTGCGCGAGGGTGCCGAGCGCGAGATGAAGCAGCTGCGCGACCGTGCGCAGCGCGAGATCGACCGCCTCGACGAGGTGTGGAGCCGCTTCAAGAACCTCAAGGTCCAGGACCTGGAGGGCGACGAGCTGCTCTACCGCGAGCTGCGTGACCGCTTCGGCACGTACTTCGACGGCTGCATGGGCGCCGCCGCGCTGCAGAAGCGGCTGGAGTCCTTCGACCTCGACGAGGAGGCCGAGCGCCTCCGCGAGATCATCCGTACCGGCAAGGGCCAGAAGAAGACCCGTGCGCTCAAGCGCCTCAAGGTCGTCTCCGCGTTCCTTCAGACGAGTAACAAGCCCAAGGGCATGGTGCTCGACTGCGTACCGGTCATCCCGCCGGACCTGCGTCCGATGGTGCAGCTGGACGGTGGCCGCTTCGCGACCTCCGACCTGAACGACCTGTACCGCCGTGTGATCAACCGCAACAACCGCCTCAAGCGGCTTCTCGACCTCGGCGCGCCCGAGATCATCGTGAACAACGAGAAGCGCATGCTCCAGGAGGCCGTCGACGCGCTGTTCGACAACGGCCGCCGCGGTCGTCCGGTCACCGGTCCCGGTAACCGTCCCCTGAAGTCCCTCAGCGACATGCTGAAGGGCAAGCAGGGGCGTTTCCGTCAGAACCTGCTCGGCAAGCGTGTGGACTACTCCGCGCGTTCCGTGATCGTCGTCGGTCCGCAGCTCAAGCTGCACCAGTGCGGTCTGCCGAAGGCGATGGCGCTGGAGCTCTTCAAGCCGTTCGTGATGAAGCGCCTGGTGGACCTGAACCACGCGCAGAACATCAAGTCGGCCAAGCGCATGGTCGAGCGCGGCCGCACCGTGGTGTACGACGTCCTCGAAGAGGTCATCGCCGAGCACCCGGTGCTGCTGAACCGTGCGCCCACCCTGCACCGCCTCGGCATCCAGGCCTTCGAGCCGCAGCTGGTCGAGGGCAAGGCCATCCAGATCCACCCGCTCGTCTGCACCGCGTTCAACGCGGACTTCGACGGTGACCAGATGGCCGTGCACCTGCCGCTGTCCGCGGAGGCGCAGGCCGAGGCCCGCATCCTGATGCTGTCCTCGAACAACATCCTGAAGCCGGCCGACGGTCGTCCCGTCACCATGCCGACCCAGGACATGGTGCTGGGCCTGTTCTTCCTGACCACCGACGGCGAGCTCCGTGACACCAAGGGCGAGGGCCGTGCGTTCGGCTCCACGGCCGAGGCGATCATGGCGTTCGACGCCGGCGAGCTGGCGCTCCAGTCGTCCGTCGACATCCGCTTCCCGGTGGGCACCATCCCGCCGCGTGGCTGGGTGCCGCCGGTCGCCGAGGAGGGCGAGCCCGAGTACCAGCCGGGCGACACCTTCCGGCTGCGGACGAGCCTGGGCCGCGCGCTCTTCAACGAGCTGCTGCCCGAGGACTACCCGTTCGTCGACTACTCGGTCGGCAAGAAGCAGCTCTCCGAGATCGTCAACGACCTCGCCGAGCGCTACCCCAAGGTCATCGTGGCGGCAACGCTCGACAACCTGAAGGCGGCGGGCTTCCACTGGGCGACCCGTTCGGGCGTCACCGTGGCCATCTCCGACGTCGTCGTGCCCGAGGCCAAGAAGGCCATCGTCAAGGGCTACGAGGAGCAGGACGAGAAGGTCCAGAAGCAGTACGAGCGCGGTCTGATCACCAAGGACGAGCGCACGCAGGAGCTCATCAACATCTGGACCAAGGCGACCAACGAGGTTGCCGAGGCCATGAACGCGAACTTCCCCAAGACGAACCCCATCTTCATGATGGTTGACTCGGGTGCCCGAGGAAACATGATGCAGATGCGTCAGATCGCCGGTATGCGTGGTCTGGTGTCCAACGCCAAGAACGAGACGATTCCGCGTCCCATCAAGGCGTCCTTCCGTGAGGGCCTCACCGTTCTGGAGTACTTCATCTCCACGCACGGTGCCCGTAAGGGTCTGGCGGACACCGCCCTGCGTACCGCTGACTCGGGTTACCTGACCCGTCGTCTGGTGGACGTCTCGCAGGACGTGATCATTCGCGAGGAGGACTGCGGCACCGACCGCGGCCTCAAGCTGAAGATCGCCGTCAAGGGCGCCGACGGCGTGCTCCGCAAGACGGAGGACGTCGAGACCTCGGTCTACGCCCGCATGCTCGCCGAGGACGTCGTCGTGGACGGCAAGGTCATCGCGCCTGCCAACGTCGACCTCGGTGACGTCCTGATCGACGCCCTGGTGGGCGCCGGCGTCGAGGAGGTCAAGACCCGCTCGGTCCTGACCTGTGAGTCCGCGGTCGGCACCTGTGCCTTCTGCTACGGACGCT
Organism: Streptomyces sp. Mut1; assembly: GCF_030719295.1. NCBI lineage: Bacteria > Bacillati > Actinomycetota > Actinomycetes > Kitasatosporales > Streptomycetaceae > Streptomyces > Streptomyces castrisilvae. The sequence goes on from NZ_CP120997.1 coordinate 4,752,098, forward strand.
CGCTCGCCACCGGCAAGCTGGTCGACATCGGTGAGGCGGTCGGCATCATCGCCGCCCAGTCCATCGGTGAGCCCGGCACCCAGCTGACGATGCGTACCTTCCACACCGGTGGTGTGGCCGGTGACGACATCACCCAGGGTCTGCCCCGAGTCGTCGAGCTCTTCGAAGCCCGTACGCCCAAGGGTGTCGCCCCGATCTCGGAGTCCGCGGGCCGGGTCCGGATCGAGGAGACCGAGAAGACCAAGAAGCTCGTGGTCACGCCGGACGACGGCAGCGACGAGATCCCCTTCCCGATCTCCAAGCGTGCCCGTCTGCTGGTCGGCGAGGGCGACCACGTCGAGGTGGGCCAGAAGCTCACCGTGGGTGCCACCAACCCGCACGACGTGCTGCGCATCCTCGGTCAGCGCGCGGTCCAGGTCCACCTGGTCGGCGAGGTCCAGAAGGTCTACAACTCGCAGGGCGTGTCGATCCACGACAAGCACATCGAGATCATCATCCGGCAGATGCTCCGCCGCGTGACGATCATCGAGTCCGGCGACGCGGAACTGCTGCCGGGCGAGCTCGTCGAGCGCTCGAAGTTCGAGACCGAGAACCGTCGTGTGGTCACCGAGGGCGGTCACCCCGCCTCCGGCCGTCCGCAGCTGATGGGTATCACCAAGGCCTCGCTGGCGACGGAGTCGTGGCTGTCCGCGGCCTCCTTCCAGGAGACGACCAGGGTCCTGACGGACGCGGCGATCAACGCCAAGTCCGACTCCCTGATCGGCCTCAAGGAGAACGTCATCATCGGTAAGCTCATCCCGGCCGGTACGGGTCTGTCCCGCTACCGCAACATCCGGGTCGAGCCGACCGAGGAGGCCAAGGCCGCGATGTACTCGGCCGTCGGCTACGACGACATCGACTACTCGCCGTTCGGCACGGGCTCCGGCCAGGCCGTTCCGCTGGAGGACTACGACTACGGTCCGTACAACCAGTAAGCGAGTCGCTTGATACGACCGGAGGGCGGCCATCCCGTGGGGGTGGCCGCCCTCCGGCGTGCGATGGGTCACACTGGGCCGGGGGCCGGCGGTGGTCCCCGGGGGCGGGGAGGGCCTCTGTGAGGGTCGTAGGGGCCCCTGAGGGCCTCCTTGCGGGGGTCTGCGGCATCCGTACGGGTCGGGACAAGCCGGGCGGTCGGGCCGACCGGCCGGGGTGGACAGCATTTGTTTTGACCCAAGTCCGTGAGGTAGGTACGCTCAGACCTTGTGCCTGGGGTGTGCCTGGGCTCGTGTGCGTGTCCTCAACCGCATGGCGAGTCTGTCTTTGGCCACCGTGATCCGTGCTCTTCGTGCCTTGCGGCAGGAGCTTGCGTGATTCGACACACCCGACCGCGTGGGTCGGCGATGTTCCAGGTTAGTTTCACCGACGGCACACAGAAACCGGAGAAGTAGTGCCTACGATCCAGCAGCTGGTCCGGAAGGGCCGGCAGGACAAGGTCGAGAAGAACAAGACGCCCGCACTGGAGGGTTCGCCCCAGCGCCGCGGCGTCTGCACGCGTGTGTTCACGACCACCCCGAAGAAGCCGAACTCCGCGCTCCGGAAGGTCGCGCGTGTGCGTCTGACCTCTGGTATCGAGGTCACGGCCTACATCCCGGGTGAGGGACACAACCTGCAGGAGCACTCCATCGTGCTCGTGCGTGGTGGCCGTGTGAAGGACCTGCCGGGTGTTCGTTACAAGATCATCCGCGGCTCGCTCGACACCCAGGGTGTCAAGAACCGCAAGCAGGCCCGCAGCCGCTACGGCGCCAAGAAGGAGAAGTAAGAATGCCTCGTAAGGGCCCCGCCCCGAAGCGCCCGGTCATCATCGACCCGGTCTACAGCTCTCCTCTTGTCACGTCGCTGATCAACAAGATCCTGCTCGACGGCAAGCGTTCCACCGCCGAGCGGATCGTGTACGGCGCCATGGAGGGTCTTCGTGAGAAGACCGGCGCCGACCCGGTCATCACGCTGAAGCGCGCGCTGGAGAACGTCAAGCCCTCGCTCGAGGTCAAGTCCCGCCGTGTCGGTGGCGCCACCTACCAGGTGCCGATCGAGGTCAAGCCCGGTCGCGCCGCCACCCTCGCGCTGCGCTGGGTCGTCGGTTACTCCCGCGCCCGCCGCGAGAAGACGATGACCGAGCGGCTCATGAACGAGCTGCTCGACGCCTCGAACGGTCTTGGCGCTGCCGTCAAGAAGCGTGAGGACACCCACAAGATGGCCGAGTCCAACAAGGCCTTCGCGCACTACCGCTGGTAGTCGCTACCCCCATCGAGACCGAGAGAAGACTGAGCCTTATGGCCACCACTTCGCTTGACCTGGCCAAGGTCCGCAATATTGGGATCATGGCCCACATCGACGCGGGCAAGACGACCACCACTGAGCGGATCCTGTTCTACACCGGTCGTTCGTACAAGATCGGCGAGACCCACGACGGCTCCGCGACGATGGACTGGATGGAGCAGGAGCAGGAACGCGGCATCACGATCACGTCCGCCGCGACGACCTGCCACTGGCCGCTCAATGATGTTGACCACACCATCAACATCATCGACACCCCGGGTCACGTCGACTTCACCGTCGAGGTGGAGCGTTCGCTCCGCGTCCTCGACGGCGCCGTCACCGTGTTCGACGGTGTGGCCGGCGTCGAGCCGCAGTCCGAGACCGTCTGGCGTCAGGCGGACCGCTACGGCGTGCCGCGTATCTGCTTCGTCAACAAGCTCGACCGCACCGGCGCCGACTTCCTCCGTTGCGTCAGCATGATCGTGGACCGCCTCGGCGCGACCCCGATCGTCATGCAGCTGCCCATCGGTGCGGAGGCCGACTTCACGGGTGTCGTCGACCTCGTGTCGATGAAGGCCTTCGTGTACCCCGAAGAGGCCGCCAAGGGCGAGATGTACAACGTCGTCGACATCCCGGACAACCTCAAGGAGGCCGCCGAGGAATGGCGCGCCAAGCTCCTTGAGGCCGTGGCCGAGAACGACGACGCCATGATGGAGCTGTACCTGGAGGGCACCGAGCCCACCCAGGACCAGCTGCACGAGGCGATCCGCCGCATCACCCTGGCCTCCAGGGGCGGCGCCGACTCCGTCACCGTCACCCCGGTGTTCTGTGGCACGGCGTTCAAGAACAAGGGCGTCCAGCCCCTGCTCGACGCGGTCGTGCGCTACCTGCCTTCCCCCCTGGACGTCGAGGCCATCGAGGGCCACGACCCCAAGGACCCCGAGACCGTGGTCAAGCGCAAGCCCTCGGACGACGAGCCGCTTTCCGCGCTCGCGTTCAAGATCGCGAGCGACCCGCACCTCGGCAAGCTCACCTTCGTCCGGATCTACTCCGGTCGCCTGGAGGCCGGCACCGCGGTGCTGAACTCCGTCAAGGGCAAGAAGGAGCGCATCGGCAAGATCTACCGCATGCACGCGAACAAGCGTGAGGAGATCCAGTCGGTGGGTGCCGGCGACATCATCGCCGTCATGGGCCTGAAGCAGACCACCACCGGTGAGACGCTGTGCGACGACAAGAACCCGGTGATCCTGGAGTCCATGGACTTCCCGGCGCCGGTCATCGAGGTCGCCATCGAGCCCAAGTCCAAGGGTGACCAGGAGAAGCTGGGTGTCGCCATCCAGCGCCTCTCCGAGGAGGACCCGTCCTTCCAGGTGCACTCCGACGAGGAGACCGGCCAGACCATCATCGGTGGTATGGGCGAGCTTCACCTCGAAGTGCTCGTCGACCGCATGAAGCGCGAGTTCCGCGTCGAGGCGAACGTCGGCAAGCCGCAGGTGGCGTACCGCGAGACGATCCGCAAGGCCGTCGAGCGTATCGACTACACGCACAAGAAGCAGACTGGTGGTACCGGCCAGTTCGCGAAGGTGCAGATCGCCATCGAGCCCCTTGAGGGCGGCGACGCGTCGTACGAGTTCGTCAACAAGGTCACCGGTGGCCGCATCCCCCGTGAGTACATTCCCTCGGTGGACGCGGGTGCTCAGGAAGCCATGCAGTTCGGCATCCTGGCCGGTTACGAGATGGTCGGCGTCCGCGTCACCCTTCTCGACGGTGGTTACCACGAGGTCGACTCGTCCGAGCTGGCGTTCAAGGTCGCCGGTTCGCAGGCGTTCAAGGAGGGTGCCCGCAAGGCGTCCCCCGTGCTCCTGGAGCCGATGATGTCGGTCGAGGTCACCACGCCCGAGGACTACATGGGTGAAGTGATCGGCGACCTCAACTCCCGCCGTGGCCAGATCCAGGCCATGGAGGAGCGCAGCGGCGCTCGCGTCGTGAAGGGCCTCGTGCCCCTCTCGGAGATGTTCGGCTACGTCGGAGACCTCCGCAGCAAGACCTCGGGTCGCGCAAGCTACTCGATGCAGTTCGACTCCTACGCCGAGGTTCCGCGGAACGTCGCCGAGGAGATCATCGCGAAGGCCAAGGGCGAGTAACTCTCCCGAGCTCACGCTTTAGGCTTGTCACCGGAGCCCGTGGGGCATTCGTCGCGGAGTTCACACTTCGCGGAGAATGCCCCCGGGGGCCGGCATCCCAGCAAAGATCACCTGGCGCCGATGAAGCAAGGCGTACAGAACCACTCCACAGGAGGACCCAGTGGCGAAGGCGAAGTTCGAGCGGACTAAGCCGCACGTCAACATCGGCACCATCGGTCACATCGACCACGGTAAGACGACCCTCACGGCCGCCATTACCAAGGTGCTGCACGACGCGTACCCGGACCTGAACGAGGCCTCGGCCTTCGACCAGATCGACAAGGCTCCCGAGGAGCGCCAGCGCGGTATCACCATCTCCATCGCGCACGTCGAGTACCAGACGGAGCAGCGTCACTACGCTCACGTCGACTGCCCGGGTCACGCGGACTACATCAAGAACATGATCACCGGTGCCGCGCAGATGGACGGTGCCATCCTCGTGGTCGCCGCCACCGACGGCCCGATGCCGCAGACCAAGGAGCACGTGCTCCTGGCCCGCCAGGTCGGCGTGCCGTACATCGTCGTCGCGCTGAACAAGGCCGACATGGTGGACGACGAGGAGATCCTGGAGCTCGTCGAGCTCGAGGTCCGCGAGCTGCTCTCCGAGTACGAGTTCCCGGGCGACGACCTTCCGGTCGTCAAGGTCTCGGCGCTCAAGGCGCTTGAGGGCGACAAGGAGTGGGGCAACACCGTCCTCGAGCTCATGAAGGCCGTGGACGAGAACATCCCGCAGCCCGAGCGCGACGTCGACAAGCCGTTCCTGATGCCGATCGAGGACGTCTTCACGATCACCGGTCGTGGCACCGTCGTCACCGGTCGTATCGAGCGCGGTATCCTCAAGGTCAACGAGACCGTTGACATCGTGGGTATCAAGCAGGAGAAGACCACCACCACGGTCACCGGCATCGAGATGTTCCGCAAGCTGCTCGACGAGGGCCAGGCCGGTGAGAACGTCGGTCTGCTCCTCCGTGGCATCAAGCGCGAGGACGTCGAGCGCGGCCAGGTCATCATCAAGCCCGGTTCGGTCACGCCGCACACCGAGTTCGAGGCCCAGGCCTACATCCTGTCGAAGGACGAGGGTGGCCGTCACACCCCCTTCTTCAACAACTACCGCCCGCAGTTCTACTTCCGTACCACGGACGTGACGGGCGTTGTGACCCTCCCCGAGGGCACCGAGATGGTCATGCCCGGTGACAACACCGTCATGTCCGTCGCGCTGATCCAGCCGGTCGCCATGGAAGAGGGCCTGAAGTTCGCCATCCGTGAGGGTGGCCGGACCGTGGGCGCCGGCCAGGTCACCAAGATCAACAAGTAATCACTTGTTCGTCTGACCTGGTTGCTCCGCACAGAGCACCAAGAAGGGCCCCGTCCCACCGCTTCGCGCGGTGGGACGGGGCCCTTCGGTTTTCGTACGGGGTTACCAGCCGCCCTCGTACGGCCGCGGCGTCACGCGGCCCGCGAAGCGGCCGTCCGCGACGATGATCCGGGTGTGCTCGGGGAGGCACCGCAGGGCGTCCCGCAGTCCGTTGCCGACTGCGCATACCGGTCAGGCGGCTCTGTACGTCTCCGCCTCGCGGCAGTCCCGGCAGTGTCCGGGCTCCGGCGCCCGGAAGACACGCTCGCAGCGGTCGCAGTCCTGGAGCGGGACGGCTCCGGGCGCGGTCCCCGCCGCGTCGGGGAGCGGTGGCGGCAGGAGCGCGGTGAGGCGGTTGCGGACGAACCCCGCCGGGTGTCTGACGGGGGCCGGGAGGTCGCTGGTCAGGGCGTGCTGGATGGTCGCGGGCTGCACGTCGCGGTCCAGCCAGGTGGCGACCGCGGGGGCGAGTTCGCTGATGTCCTTGGCGGACAGCGTGAGTTGGGGCGCGTGGCGGCGGAGCCCGGCGAGGAGTGTGGTGGCCGCGGGGTGCCGTTGCTCGGTAGGGGGTTGCTTCTTCCTCGGGGCGGGTGCGGGTGCGGGTGCGGGTGCCGGTACGGGGGCGGGTGTCTGCCGCGAGGGTGCGGGTGCGGGCGCTGGTACGGGGGCGGGTGTCTGCCGCGAGGGTGCGGGTGCGGGCGCGGGGGCGGGTGTCTGCCGCGAGGGTGCGGGCGCGGGTACGGGGTCGGGTGTCTGCCGCGAGGGTGCGGGTGCGGGCGCGGGCGCCGTGGCGGTCGGCTGGTTGTACGAGGTCGTACGGGTGACGAAGCGGCCGTCCGGGAGGCGTACGCGGCTGCGGAGCAGGTAACCGGCGGCCTCCAGCTCCTTCAGCGCGGCGGCGATCCGGGCCTCGCTCTCCGGGAAGCGGGCGGCGAGGAACTTGATGCCGACCCTGGCCCCGGCGGGCAGCGACTGGATGTGCGCGGCGAGCCCGATCGCGGTGAGCGAGAGGTCCGCGTGCTGGGCGAGGTGGTTGCCGATGACCGTGAAGCCGGAGATGTGGCGGACGTTGACGTGGATGATGCCGGAGGTCGGCGTGACGTCGGGGTGGGGCCCGGGGGAGCCGGACGGGGCGCGCGGGGGCGCGATAACCTGCGGGGTAGCCATCAGGAAGGTGCTTTCTTCCTCGTTGGTCAGGCCCTCGGTCGAGATTGGCGTCTCGCCGGGGGCCGTCTCATGTTCTGGGGTTGTCGCGGCGAGCATATGCCAGGCAACCCGTGGCGAATCCAGCCCAGTTGGCCTAGTTCACTCGCGCGAGTGATGCAGGTCAGAGCGGGGTGGGGTGGGGTTGGGTCTGGTTCTTTCCCGGGTTCTTTAAAAGCCTTTCTTACGTCGTGGAGGACCGCGACCCGGTGGCCCGGGACGCGGCCGGCCGCGACGCGGTGGGGTCCGTCACGGTACGAGGTCGAGCTCGGCCCACACCGTTTTACGGGGCACCGGTCCCTCCACGACGCCCCAGCGGTCCGCCAGCGCCTCGACGATGAGCAGACCGCGCCCGCTCTCCGCGTACGGACCCGGGGAGTCGGGCACGGGCAGCCGGTCGCCCCGGGTGTCGGTCAGCTCGATCCGCAGCCGAGACCCGTCACTCACGGTGAGGCTCAGCCGGAAGTCCCGGCCCGGCACGCGCCCGTGCGCGGCGGCGTTGGCCGCCAGCTCGGCCACGATGTGCGCGGCTGCTTCGGTGGGGAGCCCCCAGTCGCCCAGATGCGCCGTGGTGAGCAGCCGGGCGAGCCGTGCGCCCCGGCGCGTGGGGGAGAGCTGCACGGCGAACTCGCGGGCGGGAGCGGAAAGTTCGGCTCGGTTGATTTCTCGATTCACGTCACTCAGGGTGGCCGCGCGTGCGTACCGTGCACAGTGACTCGGCGCTTACGTACGGTCATTGTCCCGGGCTTGTCCAGCGTTGTCCCCGCTGTACGGGGTGACGGCCGGGGGACGTACACGGTTGAGGAAGAACGGCACGCGCGGGAGGCGGGGCACGGATGAGTGTGGATGAGATCGGTATGGAACAGCAGGCCGACGCCGGGGCGGACGAACCGGGCTGGGACGTCGACCCCGACGACGAGTCGGGCGTCGCGGTGATCGCTGCGGTGGGGCGCCAGCTCAGGGCGTGGCGGGAGGCGGCGGGCCTGACAGCCGCCGAGCTGGGGGCCGCGATGGGGTACGGCGAGAACCTGATCTACAAGGTGGAGGGCGGCCGGCGCATCCCCCGCCCGGAGTTCCTGGACAAGGCGGATGAGGTGTGCGGGGCGGGCGGGAAGATCGCCGCGATGAAGCAGGACCTGGCGGCTGTGCGGTACCCGAAGAAGGTGCGGGACCTGGCGAAGCTGGAGGCGAAGGCGGTTGAGCTGTCGGCGTACGGCAGCCACAACTTGCACGGCCTCTTGCAGACGGAGGAGTACGCGCGGGCTCTGTTCGGGATGCGGCGGCCCGCCTTCTCGTCGGACGAGGTGGAGCGGCTGGTTGCTGCTCGTATGGCCCGGAAGTCCATCTACAGCCGCTCACCTGGGCCGGAACTCAGCTTTGTGCAGGAAGAGGCGACGCTGCGGCGCCCCATCGGGGGCAGAATGGTGCTGCGACGTCAGCTCGAATACCTTCTGGAGGTAGGGAAGTTGAGGAACGTCGAGATCCAGGTGATGCCGACCAGCCGCGAGGACCATGCGGGAATGAGCGGCGAGATGGAGGTGCTGAAGTTCAGGGACGGTTCGGCGGTGGGGCGCTCTGAAGGCGAGTTCGGCAGCCGCCCGGTCGCTGACCCGAAGCATGTGCGCATCATCGAGTTGCGACATGGCATCATCCGGGCACAGGCTCTCACACCTCGGGAGTCGCGGGCCTTCATCGAGCACGCACTGGGAGAGACATGATCACCAAGGACTCTGGCGGCGACACTTCTCGGCTGGAGTGGTTCAAGAGCAGCTACAGCGACAGCGGCAACAGCAACGAATGCGTGGAGGTCGCGGCTGCGTCTGGCGTGGTGCACGTCCGTGACTCGAAGGACCTGTCCGTGCCGGAGCTTGCCTTCGGCGAGGGCGCGTGGGCTGGGTTTGTCTCGCACGCCGCTGATTGCTGACCCTGCACAGGTTGGGAAAGACGTGATGGGCGAGATCTCGGGCAACAAGGCCTTCCGGCCGGAGTGGTTCAAGAGCAGCTACAGCAGCAGCAGCGAGGGGGACTCGTGCGTCGAGGTCGCAGCTGCGCCCGGCTCCGTGCGCGTCCGTGACTCGAAGGACCTGTCCGTACCGCAGCTCGCCTTCGGCGAGACCGCGTGGGCGGGGTTCGTTTCGTACGCCGCCGACTGCTAGCGCCGGATCAACCGTCCGCAGTCGCAGAACGAACGCGGGCGCGGGTGGCACCGGAACCCCGGTACCACCCGCACCCCGGCACCACCTGCGTCACGGCGCTGTCGCGACCGCTCGCACCGGGCGGCACGGGTGCGTTGACGGCCGGCGGCGGGTCAGGCCGTCATCGTCCAGTGCTGGTTGGCGTTGCCGTTGCAGTCCCAGATCTGGAGCCGGGTCTTGTTGGCGGTGGTGTTGTCAGGTGCGTCCAGGCACCGGCCGGACTGGGTGTTCATCAGGGAGCCGTCGGTCCGGTACTGCCACTGCTCGGAATCCCAGCCCGCGCGGCAGTCGTACAGCTCGACCTTGGTGCCGTTGGCCGTGTTGCCCTGCTGGACATTGAGGCACTTGCCCAGGGCGCGCAGGGTTCCGTCGGAGGCCAGGGCCCAGTCCTGCGCGGTGGTGTTGTTGCAGTCGTAGAGCTGGACGGCGGCGGCGTTCTGCGCCGATGCGCCGGCCACGTCGACGCACTTGCCGCCCCAGCCCACGATCGGGGTGTGCACCCGGCCGTCGGCCAGGGTGACCGCACGGACATGGTTCTCCGCGTACTCACCGATGCCGCACACCACCGTCGATGTGCCGTTCCCGGTGACCGTATTGCCCCCTGCCCAGTACTCGTAGGGCAGCAGCACGCCCGGTATGAACAGGGCACAGACATCGATCGCCTGCCACTTGGTCGCCGGGGCGACTCCGGTACAGGTCGCGACTCCCAGCGGTCCGCTGTAGGAGGTGGTGCAGCTTCCCGGCCAGTCGGCGGCCTGGGCGGGCGATCCGGCGATCAGCGGAGTGACGAGGAGGGCGAACATGGCTACTAAGGCAGTGACGATACGTCTCACGGTTCCCCAGACTGGTAGTCGTGGACCGGCCGAATCCGGCCCTCGGGGAGACTTCCACTCCGGTGCACAGCAGGTGACCGGATCGAGGCGAATGGCCGGATCACTTCGGCTACCGGCCGGATAGACCCACCCGGTGGCGCTATACGTCTCTTCAGCAGGGCACACACAGGGCTGTCGGGGCGACCGGTTCACCGACCGCCCCGCAGCCCACCGAAACGTGCAGATGATGTGAATATCGCGACACCTCTCCTTACTCGAACTGCCCCTCCAGAGTGCGCAGTTGGCGGCAATCTGAGTGGCGTGGTCGGAATGTGCGTACTTCACAGCGCCTCCATACCGCCACCGGGCTCATCGGTTACGGAAACTCGAGAGAGGCGTCACTGTGGGACTTCTTCGTCGCATCGCCGGTTCGGTTCTGCTCGTCGGCGGGCTGTTGGCCGCCACCATCACCCCCTCGGCAGCGGCCACCGCCGCAGTCGGTCCGGTCGACCTGAAATTCATCGGCATCGGCTCAGGGCCGGACAACCTCGCGTACGGCTACGCCTTCGACAGCGCGTACTACCAGGCCGCGGGCATGGGATTCGCGTCCAGTCAGTGCCGGGTCATCGCGGGCCCGTACCACATGCTCCAACTGCCCAGCGGCTTCGGTCAGTGGGGCGTGGAAATCCGCTGCACCGGTGAGCCGAGCGTCACGGCCCCGACCCGCAACCTGGTGAGATACCTGGGCAGTGAGCACATGAGCACCACGTGGAACGTTCTCGAAGCCGACGGGTACCACTCGGAGGGCAGCCTCGGCAGGCTCTACACGACCCCGGTCGCCGGAACCCGCCCCCTCTACATGTGCCAGAACGCCAAGGACACCTTCACCTCTCCCGACGTCAACTGCGAGGGGAAGACATACGTGACCCGGCTCGGCTGGATCTACTCGGCGAAGCCCGCCAACGTGCTGACCAAACTGGTACGTCGCTGCCGGACCAATGGCCCGCTGGAGCACTTCGACTCCAATTCGAACACCTGCGAGGGCCAGGACGCCGAGGGCATTCTGGGCTACGCCCTGCTCTGACCCCGTTCCCGGGCGCATACGTGTGGGGGCAGGCGGACCTGATCACCCACCTGCCCCCTACGGCCCGGCACCACGAAGCGCCGCCCCGCTGTGCGCGATGCACTTGCGCGCGAAGGACCTGTTGCCGCACTTCGCCGACCACCGGCGTCATGCTTTGCCCTCAAGCGCCTGATCCGGCACCGGCCAGTGGTTGTTGCGACGCCCCCGCGAGGGGCGGAAGCGGCAGGGGTGTCAGCGATGCGTCCGTGAGGCCGCGCAGTACCTCCGTGCCGATTTCCGTCAGGCGGGCGGCCTCCGGGGGCCTCGCGCCCAGGCCGATCGCATAGCCCGTGCGGCTGCCCGCCGGCTGGACGCGCGGCCAGACCCGGACGTCCGGTGCGCCCGCCTCGGACAACGCGGCGGTGAGGGCGAGGAGGCGGCCGCGCAGGCGGCCCTCGTCGGAGGGGGCGGCCGCCGCCAGGGCCCAGGCGCGGTGCTCGGTGAGCGGGGGCGGGGCGCAGAGGCGGCCGCGCGCGTCCGCGTCCGCCGTGTCCAGGATCTCCCACGCCCGGAACAGTTCCGCCGTGAGCAGGTCGCGGCCGGCCGGGGAGACCTGTGTCGTGCACGAGCGGACCGGGGACGTCGGCGTGTACACCGTGACCGGGTGGCCGTCCGCCGGGCCCTCGCCCACCGGGTCGCGCCAGTCCCACGCCGCCCACGTCGCGAAGAAGTCCCGGAGACCGCCCCCCTCGTGCGCGGTGCGGGCGGCGAGGAGCGCCCAGGCGATGCCCGGGAGGCCGCCGCACGGGGCGGAGTCCAGGCCCCTGACCGCCGCCCACTCCTTGACCTCCCGGGCAAGCGCGGTGAACGCCTCCCGGTGCGGCTCCGCCGCCATGAGCACCGCCTCCGCGTCGCTCACCGCGCTCAGCGCGACCGCCGCCGCCCCGCCCAGCTGCGCCCGGCGCGCAACCGCCTCGGCCGGGGGCACCGTCCCCGTCGCCACGGTGACCAGGTCCACCCGCAGGCCGTCCACGTACCAGCGCAGCCCCGGCACCCGGGCGCCCGTGACCTCCCGCAGGCCCCGCGCCTCCGGGAACGCGGCCGCGAGCCGGTCCCGTACACCCGACACGTCGGGCAGCGCCGCCACCAGGTCCAGGTCCGCGCCGGGGCGTGCGCAGCCCATGCGCCGGGAGCCCACGAGGTGCACGCGCGCCCCGGGAAGCGCCGACGCGACGCGGGCGGTTACCGCCTCGGCCGATTGGGAAGAGCCGGCGGTTTCGGCATGGGCCGCCGGGGAAGTCCCGGCGGTTTCGGCTCCGGCTTCGCGGGAAGACCGAGCGGTTTCGCCCCCGGCCGCCGGGGAAGCCGCGCCCAGCTCCACGCGTACCCCGTAGTGGTCGGAGACGTACAGACCGCCCGGTCCCGGCGCTTCCCCCCACAGCGTCGCCGTACGCGCCCGCAGCCGGTCCGTGCGCAGCAGCACCCGGTCCAGGCGGGAGACGCGGCCCGAGAGGGAGGAGATCGCGGCGAGGGGGTTGGCCGACGGGTCGAAGGTGGGGGTGTCGTCGGCGGGGCCGTGTATCTCCGTCCACGCGTCCGCCATCGCCAGGCGGGTCTGCGGGCGGTCGCCGCCGTCGTTGAAGTCGCCGACGAGCAGTAGCTCACCCGCCACCGACGCCAACCCCGTGGCCACATCGGCCAGTTCGGTGTCTCGGCGGACCGCGCCCTCGGGGGAGTGGTCGCTGCTGAGGTGGGTGACTGCCACCGTCACGGGGCCGTCCGCCGTTTCGACGACCACCGCCGCGACCGCCTTGTGCGGGCCCAGCGTGTGCACGGCCGCCTCGCTCACCGGCAGGCGGCTGAGCAGCAGCAGGCCGAGGTCCGGCACGTCGTGGCCGGACGGTTCGGTGGCGAGCGTGTAGCCCTCGCGTATCCTGTCGCAGGCCAGCAGCAGCGTGAGCAGCGCGGGCTCCACCTCCTGGAGCGCGATCACGTCCGCGTCCGCCGCGCGCAGGGCCTCGGTGAGCAGAGGGCGGCGGCGGGCGGTGTCGATGCGGTCGCTGTCGTAGCGGTCCCAGAGCGTGTTCCAGGTGAGGACCGTCAGCGGGCCGGGCGGGCCGGGTGGACCGGGCGGGCCGGGTGTCCGCGTCGGCGCCGGTTCCCAGGTGCCGGTCGCGGGGGAGTACGTGTGCGGGGTGCGGGCCGTGAAGTAGGGGGACGGCAGGCGGCGCGGCTCCCGTATCCGGCCCGCGTCCGTCGCGTCGATGCGGTCCGTGCCCGTCGCCCGGTCCCAGACCAGCTCACCGTCCGCCTCGAAGAAGAGGACCCGGTGCCAGGGGATGTCGCCGCCCGGCGTGAACCGGTCCAGCGGCACCCGCTTCGGCTCCCGGCCGCGCTGCGCCACGCCCAGCACGAAGCGCGCCGGGTCGAAGCGGGCGTCCCAGCGGACCCGGTGGTAGATCTCCTCGCTCGTGCGCATCAGGCCCGGTCCTCCACGGTTCCGCTGGTGCCGATGTACCAGGTGCGGTGCGCCTGGCCGGGGTACGGCGGGACGAACCGGTGCAGCTGCGACGCCAGCACCTGCGGGGGTACGGGGTGCTCGCGGCGCCCGTTGCGCGCGGTCAGTTCGTCCTCGCCGATCCAGGCCACGGCGTGGGTGACGAGGGCGTCGCGGCGGCGGGCGACCGCGTGGACCAGGGAGCGCCGGCGCGGGTTGAGCGAGGTGGCGTCCCAGACCACCGTCGCGCCCGGGACGAGCGCGGCGTCCAGGCGGTCCAGGCCCACGCGCAGGACGTCCTCGTTGGCGCTCTGGTCGGCGCGCGAACCCCGTGCCAGGCGCAGATCGTCCAGGGATATATAGGTGGCGGTCCCCGGCAGGCCCCGGCCGAAGGTGCTCTTGCCGCTGCCCGAGGGTCCGGCCAGCTGGACCAGGCGCGGGAAGTCCCCGGACCGCCACCGCCAGGTCGCGGCGACCGCCTCGTCGGCGGTGGTGACGCGGCCCAGCGCGTACGCCTCGCGGGCCTGCGCCAGGCAGCGGGCCCCGGCCTCGGGCGCGAGATCGGCGAAGGCCTCGCCCAGGCCGGCCGGTTCCCGTACCTCCTCCGCGTGCAGGGCCGACCACTCGACCTGCTCCCGCGCCTCGGGGGTGTCCGCCAGCACCCGGGACAGCGTGTGCAGGACGCTCAGGTCGGCGGCGAGCGCCATCCGGGCCAGACCGGCCCGCCGCTCCTCGTCCGGGTAGGGGCGGTGCAGGGCGGGGTACAGCCCGACGAGGTCCGCGACGCGGCGGGCGAGCGGCATGCCGAGGGGGCCAGTGAGCGCGGGGGCCAGCGCGGTCCGGCGGGTGCCGTGCAGCAGCGCGGCGAGGACACCGGCGAGCCGGTCGTCGCCGCCGCGGCCCAGCGCGTCGAGGGCGTCGGCGGTGGCGAGCGCGGCGGGGGCGTCGGTGGAGCCCGTGCCGGCGCCCCCGCCGCCGGGGCCCGTGGCGACGGACGTGGCGAGGGCCGCCGGGTCGACGGGGGCGCCGGAGCGTACGGCCCACAGCGCGGCGGCCGGTCCGAGGCCGTTCTGCACGACCTCCGCGTGCATCCAGTGGGTGTCCGTCGCCACATGCCCGGGGCGCACCCACTTGCCCACCCGGCGCCCGAACACGACGCCCGGGAAGCTCTCGACGGGGCGCACCACGTACCCCTCCTGCCGCCCCGTATCCAGCTTCAGCGCGCGCAGCGCCTTCGCGTCGAACACCCCGCGCCACAGCACCGGAGGCGCCGGGACGCCCAGGTCGCGCAGGAACGCCACGGTCCGGTCCCAGTCCAGGCACCGGTCGCCGTCCCAGACGGAGAAGCCGTAGAAGTGGCTCTCCAGCGAGTCGTACGCGAGGGAGTGCCGGGCGAACATGTTCTCGCCGCAGATCCGCCACCCCCGCGGGATGCGGGCGCCGATCCGGGCCTGGAGGGCCTTCACCCAGGTGCGGGAAGGGTGGTGCGCGGAGTCGAGGGAGCGGGCGTGCAGGCCGTCGGCGTACAGAGTGGTGTTCTCGCCGTCCAGCTTCTCGGTGACCACGACCTCCGCGCCGGTCAGCGCGGCGAGGTCCGTCATCCGTACATCGTCCGAGGTGGCCCCGGGGGACCAGGGCAGATGGGAGGTCCGCGGATAGTGCGTACGCATATCTGTGCCCCCGTGACGACGCCGTGCCAGGCCGGTCACTGTAGGGGCGGGAGCGGGGAGGGCTCGACCGAATATGCGGTACGGGGAGGGGCGCCGGGGCCTGCCCGCGTTTGACCAGCCACTCGGGAGGGGTAAGATCCCCGGCCCAATTGGCCAGGCTCATGACCCGTGTGGCACACTGGCCAGGTTGCTCGGTTGAGTGTCAATGCTGCGCGCCTCCCGCCGGGAGGACCGGAAGCGAGTCCCACAGTACTCGTCGGCCCCATGCGGGCCGGACGTACGGGAATCTTTCGGGAAGCGTAAGTGGGGCACCGGCCAGGCACCCGGTGGGGTTTCACCCCCGGCAGCGCGGTCTTGGCCCGCACCCCCTTGGTTGGGAAGTCCTTCGGGACTTCTGCGTAGAGGGGATGCGACACGCCCGACCGCGTGGGTCGGAGGCGGAGTTACCAGAACCTCGGGTTCCAGAGCGTTAACGAGAGACAGGACTACTAGTAGCCATGGCGGGACAGAAGATCCGCATCCGGCTCAAGGCCTACGACCACGAGGTCATCGACTCCTCGGCGAAGAAGATCGTCGAGACGGTGACCCGCACTGGTGCGTCGGTCGCGGGCCCGGTGCCGCTGCCCACT
Source organism: Streptomyces sp. Mut1 (assembly GCF_030719295.1). Classification (NCBI taxonomy): domain Bacteria; kingdom Bacillati; phylum Actinomycetota; class Actinomycetes; order Kitasatosporales; family Streptomycetaceae; genus Streptomyces; species Streptomyces castrisilvae. Next base: position 4,767,999 of record NZ_CP120997.1, read on the forward strand.
GAGAAGAACGTGTACTGCGTCATCAAGTCGCCGCACAAGTACAAGGACTCGCGCGAGCACTTCGAGATGCGCACGCACAAGCGCCTCATCGACATCCTCGACCCCACGCCGAAGACGGTTGACTCGCTCATGCGCCTCGACCTGCCGGCGGGCGTCGACATCGAGATCAAGCTCTGAGGTGACGCGCGAGATGGCTAAGAACATTAAGGGCGTCCTGGGCGAGAAGCTCGGCATGACCCAGGTCTGGGACGAGAACAACCGGGTTGTCCCGGTGACCGTCGTCAAGGCCGGGCCCTGCGTCGTGACCCAGGTCCGCACCAACGACAGCGACGGCTACGAGTCGGTCCAGATCGCCTTCGGCGAGATCGACCCGCGCAAGGTGAACAAGCCCCTCAAGGGCCACTTCGCCAAGGCCGACGTGACCCCGCGCCGCCACCTGGTGGAGCTCCGCACCCCTGACGCCAGCGAGTACACGCTCGGCCAGGAGATCACCGCCCAGGTGTTCGAGTCCGGCGTCAAGGTCGACGTCACGGGCAAGAGCAAGGGCAAGGGCTTCGCCGGTGTCATGAAGCGTCACAACTTCAAGGGCCTCGGTGCCGGTCACGGCGTCCAGCGCAAGCACCGCTCCCCCGGTTCGATCGGTGGCTGCGCCACCCCTGGGCGTGTCTTCAAGGGCATGCGCATGGCCGGTCGGATGGGTAACGAGCGCGTCACCACCCAGAACCTGACCATCCACGCGGTCGACGCGGAGAAGGGTCTGCTGCTCATCAAGGGCGCGGTCCCCGGTCCGAACGGCGGCCTCGTCCTGGTCCGTACCGCGGCCAAGGGGGCTTGAGGTAATGAGCACCATTGACATCCTTTCGCCGGCAGGCGACAAGGCCGGTACCGTCGAGCTCCCCGCGGAGATCTTCGACGCCAAGACCAGCGTCCCGCTGATCCACCAGGTCGTCGTCGCACAGCTGGCAGCCGCCCGTCAGGGCACGCACAAGACCAAGACCCGTGGCGAGGTCCGCGGTGGTGGGCGCAAGCCGTACCGCCAGAAGGGCACCGGCCGCGCGCGCCAGGGCTCGACCCGTGCGCCGCAGTTCGTCGGCGGTGGCGTCGTCCACGGCCCGCAGCCGCGTGACTACTCGCAGCGCACCCCGAAGAAGATGAAGGCCGCCGCCCTGCGCGGTGCCCTCTCCGACCGGGCGCGTCACTCCCGCATCCACGTCGTCACCGGCGTGGTCGAGGGTGGAGTCTCCACGAAGGCCGCCAAGTCGCTGTTCGGCAAGATCTCGGAGCGCAAGAACGTGCTCCTGGTCGTCGACCGCAACGACGAGGCCGCGTGGCTCTCCGCACGCAACCTGCCCCAGGTGCACATCCTGGAGCCGGGCCAGCTGAACACGTACGACGTGATCGTCTCTGACGACGTGGTCTTCACCCAGGCCGCCTTCGAGTCCTTCGTGTCTGGCCCCCAGACCGCTGAGACCGAAGGGAGCGACGCCTGATGAGCGAGGCGACCGTTACCAGCAAGACCTACTCCGACCCGCGCGACGTTCTCGTCAAGCCGGTTGTCTCGGAGAAGAGCTACGCGCTGCTCGACGAGAACAAGTACACGTTCATCGTCGCGCCCGGCTCCAACAAGACCCAGATCAAGCAGGCCGTGGAAGCGGTCTTCTCGGTCAAGGTCACCGGGGTCAACACGATCAACCGGCAGGGTAAGCGCAAGCGCACCAAGACCGGTTTCGGCAAGCGGGCTGACACCAAGCGCGCCATCGTGACCCTCGCTGAGGGCGACCGTATCGACATCTTCGGCGGCCCGACCTCTTAAGTGAGGTCGAGTCGTCCGGAATCGGACGAGGACTGAGAAATGGGTATCCGCAAGTACAAGCCGACGACCCCGGGCCGTCGTGGCTCCAGCGTCGCCGACTTTGTCGAGATCACGCGGTCCACGCCGGAGAAGTCGCTGGTCCGCCCCCTGCACAGCAAGGGCGGCCGTAACAACGCCGGTCGTGTGACCGTTCGCCACCAGGGCGGTGGCCACAAGCGCGCCTACCGCGTGATCGACTTCCGTCGTCACGACAAGGACGGCGTGCCGGCCAAGGTCGCGCACATCGAGTACGACCCCAACCGCACCGCGCGCATCGCGCTCCTGCACTACGCGGACGGCGAGAAGCGCTACATCATCGCGCCGCGTGGCCTGGCGCAGGGCGACCGTGTCGAGAACGGCCCGGCCGCCGACATCAAGCCCGGCAACAACCTGGCGCTGCGCAACATCCCGGTCGGTACGACCATCCACGCCATCGAGCTGCGGCCCGGCGGCGGCGCGAAGTTCGCCCGTTCCGCGGGTGCCTCCGTGCAGCTGCTGGCGAAGGAGGGCACCATGGCCCACCTTCGTATGCCGTCGGGTGAGATCCGCCTGGTCGACGCCCGCTGCCGCGCCACCATCGGCGAGGTCGGCAACGCCGAGCAGTCGAACATCAACTGGGGCAAGGCCGGCCGCATGCGGTGGAAGGGCGTCCGCCCGACCGTCCGTGGTGTCGTGATGAACCCGGTCGACCACCCGCACGGTGGTGGTGAGGGTAAGACCTCCGGTGGCCGTCACCCGGTTTCGCCGTGGGGTAAGAAGGAAGGTCGTACTCGTTCGCCCAAGAAGGCGTCGAACAAGTACATCGTCCGCCGCCGCAAGACGAACAAGAAGCGCTAGGAGCGGGTTTAGATGCCGCGCAGTCTCAAGAAGGGGCCCTTCGTCGACGGCCACCTCGCCAAGAAGGTGGACGTACAGAACGAGGCAGGCACCAAGAACGTCATCAAGACCTGGTCCCGTCGCTCGATGATCGTCCCGGCCATGCTGGGTCACACCATCGCGGTGCACAACGGCAAGATCCACGTCCCGGTGTTCGTCACCGAGTCGATGGTCGGCCACAAGCTCGGCGAGTTCTCGCCGACTCGCACCTTCCGCGGCCACGTCAAGGACGACCGGAAGTCGAAGCGCCGCTAACGCGGGGTGACCTGACTATGACTTACACCGAAGGGACAACCATGGAAGCCAGGGCCCAGGCGCGGTACATCCGCGTCACGCCCATGAAGGCCCGCCGAGTGGTGGACCTCATCCGTGGCATGGATGCCACGGAGGCTCAGGCGGTCCTGCGTTTCGCCCCGCAGGCCGCGAGCGTGCCGGTTGGCAAGGTGCTGGACAGCGCCATCGCCAACGCTGCACACAACTACGACCACACGGACGCCAACTCGCTGGTCATCAGCGAGGCGTACGTGGACGAGGGCCCGACCCTGAAGCGGTTCCGTCCGCGTGCTCAGGGCCGTGCCTACCGGATCCGTAAGCGGACCAGCCACATCACCGTGGTCGTCAGCAGCAAGGAAGGAACCCGGTAATGGGCCAGAAGGTAAACCCGCACGGGTTCCGGCTCGGCATCACCACGGACTTCAAGTCCCGCTGGTACGCCGACAAGCTGTACAAGGACTACGTCAAGGAAGACGTCGCCATTCGTCGCATGATGACGAAGGGCATGGAGCGGGCCGGCATCTCGAAGGTCGAGATCGAGCGCACCCGCGACCGCGTCCGCGTTGACATCCACACCGCCCGTCCGGGCATCGTCATCGGCCGCCGCGGCGCCGAGGCCGATCGCATCCGTGGCGAGCTGGAGAAGCTGACCGGCAAGCAGGTCCAGCTGAACATCCTTGAGGTCAAGAACCCCGAGGTGGACGCTCAGCTGGTGGCCCAGGCCGTCGCCGAGCAGCTCTCCTCGCGCGTCTCCTTCCGTCGGGCCATGCGCAAGAGCATGCAGAGCTCGATGAAGGCCGGCGCCAAGGGCATCAAGGTCCAGTGCGGTGGCCGCCTCGGCGGCGCCGAGATGTCCCGCTCGGAGTTCTACCGCGAGGGCCGTGTGCCCCTGCACACGCTCCGCGCGAACGTCGACTACGGCTTCTTCGAGGCCAAGACGACCTTCGGCCGCATCGGCGTGAAGGTCTGGATCTACAAGGGCGACGTCAAGAACATCGCCGAGGTCCGCGCCGAGAACGCCGCTGCCCGTGCGGGCAACCGCCCGGCCCGTGGCGGCGCCGACCGCCCGGCCGGCCGCGGTGGCCGCGGTGGCGAGCGTGGCGGCCGCGGCCGCAAGCCGCAGCAGTCGGCTCCGGCCGCCGAGGCCCCCAAGGCCGAGGCGCCCGCCGCTGCTCCGGCTGCTGAGAGCACCGGAACGGAGGCCTGACCGAAATGCTGATCCCCCGTAGGGTCAAGCACCGCAAGCAGCACCACCCGAAGCGAAGCGGTATGTCCAAGGGTGGCACGCAGGTTGCGTTCGGCGAGTACGGCATCCAGGCGCTGACCCCGGCGTACGTGACGAACCGTCAGATCGAGTCCGCTCGTATCGCGATGACCCGTCACATCAAGCGTGGCGGCAAGGTCTGGATCAACATCTACCCGGACCGTCCCCTGACGAAGAAGCCGGCCGAGACCCGCATGGGTTCCGGTAAGGGTTCTCCCGAGTGGTGGATCGCGAACGTCAAGCCGGGCCGGGTGATGTTCGAGCTGTCCTACCCGAACGAGAAGATTGCTCGTGAGGCGCTCACCCGCGCTGCTCACAAGCTTCCGATGAAGTGCCGGATCGTTCGGCGCGAGGCAGGTGAGTCGTGATGTCGGCCGGTACCAAGGCGTCCGAGCTGCGCGAGCTGGGCAACGAGGAGCTCCTCAACAAGCTCCGCGAGGCCAAGGAAGAGCTGTTCAACCTCCGCTTCCAGGCGGCGACCGGACAGCTCGAAAACCACGGCCGGCTCAAGTCCGTCCGTAAGGACATCGCCCGGATCTACACCCTGATGCGTGAGCGCGAGCTCGGCATCGAGACGGTGGAGAGCGTCTGATGAGCGAGAACACTGTGACTGAGACCAAGACCGAGCGCGGCTTCCGCAAGACCCGTGAGGGCCTCGTCGTCGGCGACAAGATGGACAAGACCGTCGTCGTCGCCGTCGAGGACCGCGTCAAGCACGCGCTGTACGGCAAGGTCATCCGCCGTACGAACAAGCTCAAGGCCCACGACGAGCAGAACTCCGCCGGTGTCGGCGACCGCGTCCTCCTGATGGAGACCCGGCCGCTGTCCGCCACCAAGCGGTGGCGCATCGTCGAGATCCTCGAGAAGGCCAAGTAATTCCTGAGGGGCATTCCCCTCAGGTCAGTTCCGCCAGGCTCGGCAGGGGCTCCCGCAACGGAGCCCCTGCCGGGAACCGGCAGACGATCAGGAGATAGACGTGATCCAGCAGGAGTCGCGACTGCGCGTCGCCGACAACACGGGTGCGAAGGAAATTCTCACCATCCGTGTTCTCGGTGGCTCGGGTCGCCGCTACGCGGGCATCGGTGACGTCATCGTTGCCACCGTCAAGGACGCGATCCCCGGTGGCAACGTGAAGAAGGGTGACGTCGTCAAGGCCGTCATCGTTCGCACCGTCAAGGAGCGTCGTCGTCAGGATGGCTCGTACATCCGCTTCGACGAGAACGCCGCCGTCATTCTGAAGAACGACGGCGACCCCCGCGGCACCCGTATCTTCGGCCCGGTGGGCCGTGAGCTGCGCGAGAAGAAGTTCATGAAGATCATCTCGCTCGCGCCGGAGGTGCTGTAAGCATGAAGATCAAGAAGGGCGACCTGGTTCAGGTCATCACCGGTAAGGACAAGGGCAAGCAGGGCAAGGTCATCGTGGCCTACCCCGCTCAGGACCGCGTCCTCGTCGAGGGTGTCAACCGGGTCAAGAAGCACACCAAGGCCGGCCAGACCGCTCGCGGTTCGCAGACCGGTGGCATTGTGACGACCGAGGCCCCGGTCCACGTCAGCAACGTGCAGCTGGTTGTTGAGAAGGACGGCAACAAGGTCGTTACTCGCGTCGGCTACCGCTTTGACGACGAGGGCAACAAGATCCGTGTTGCCAAGCGCACCGGTGAGGACATCTGATGACTACCACCACCGCGCCGCGTCTCAAGACGCGCTACCGCGAGGAAATCGCCGGCAAGCTGCGTGAGGAGTTCTCCTACGAGAACGTCATGCAGATTCCCGGTCTGGTCAAGATCGTGGTCAACATGGGTGTGGGCGACGCCGCCCGCGACTCCAAGCTGATCGACGGCGCCGTGCGCGACCTCACCACGATCACCGGTCAGAAGCCGGCCGTCACCAAGGCCCGCAAGTCGATCGCGCAGTTCAAGCTGCGCGAGGGGCAGCCGATCGGCTGCCACGTCACCCTCCGCGGTGACCGCATGTGGGAGTTCCTGGACCGTACGCTGTCGCTCGCGCTTCCGCGTATCCGTGACTTCCGTGGCCTGTCGCCCAAGCAGTTCGACGGCCGTGGCAACTACACCTTCGGTCTCACGGAGCAGGTCATGTTCCACGAGATCGACCAGGACAAGATCGACCGGGTCCGGGGCATGGACATCACCGTGGTCACCACGGCGACCAATGACGACGAGGGTCGTGCCCTCCTTCGTCACCTCGGCTTCCCGTTCAAGGAGAACTGACCGTGGCGAAGAAGGCTCTGATCGCTAAGGCCGCCCGTAAGCCGAAGTTCGGCGTCCGCGGGTACACCCGCTGCCAGCGCTGCGGCCGGCCCCACTCCGTCTACCGCAAGTTCGGCCTGTGCCGTGTGTGCCTTCGTGAGATGGCTCACCGCGGCGAGCTGCCGGGCGTGACCAAGAGCTCCTGGTAATTCTCCTTCGCCCTCTGGGCGTTGGGAATCACCGGAGACTCTCGGTAAGCATCTGGTCGGCAGGAGTCCCGCTCCGCATGCCGTAGGCTTGCAGGGTTGGGCGCCTGCCGTCCAAGACCGACTTACTACGCCGTAGGTCCCCGCACCGCACCCGTCCCGCCACTGAGTGGGGAGAGGGATGGCGCATACAGGAAACCCCGGCGAGAGAGGCCGAAGGCCAACTCATGACCATGACTGATCCCATCGCAGACATGCTCACGCGTCTGCGTAACGCGAACTCGGCGTATCACGACGACGTCACGATGCCGCACAGCAAGATCAAGTCGCACATCGCGGAGATCCTCCAGCAGGAGGGCTTCATCACGGGCTGGAAGGTCGAGGACGCCGAGGTCGGCAAGAACCTCGTCCTCGAGCTGAAGTTCGGCCCGAACCGCGAGCGCTCGATCGCCGGCATCAAGCGAATCTCGAAGCCGGGTCTGCGTGTCTACGCAAAGTCCACCAATCTGCCGAAGGTCCTCGGCGGCCTGGGCGTGGCGATCATCTCCACGTCCCACGGTCTCCTGACCGGCCAGCAGGCTCAGAAGAAGGGCGTAGGTGGGGAAGTCCTCGCCTACGTCTGGTAGTCGGGAACGGAGGAATAGCTCATGTCGCGAATCGGCAAGCTCCCCATCCAGGTTCCCGCCGGTGTGGACGTCACCATCGATGGCCGTACGGTCGCGGTGAAGGGCCCCAAGGGCACCCTCACGCACACCGTTGCGGCTCCGATCGAGGTCACCAAGGGTGAGGACGGCGTTCTGAACGTCGTCCGCCCGAACGACGAGCGTCAGAACAAGGCCCTGCACGGCCTGTCCCGCACGCTGGTGGCGAACATGATCACCGGTGTGACCCAGGGATACATCAAGGCGCTCGAAATCAGTGGTGTCGGTTACCGCGTCCAGGCGAAGGGCTCCAACCTGGAGTTCGCCCTGGGCTACAGCCACCCGATCCTGATCGAGGCCCCGGAGGGCATCACCTTCAAGGTGGAGACCCCCACGAAGTTCAGTGTCGAGGGCATCGACAAGCAGAAGGTCGGCGAGACCGCGGCCAAGATCCGCAAGCTGCGGAAGCCTGACCCGTACAAGGCCAAGGGCGTCAAGTACGCCGGCGAGGTCATCCGCCGCAAGGTCGGAAAGGCTGGTAAGTAGCGATGGCATACGGCGTGAAGATCGCCAAGGGCGACGCGTACAAGCGTGCCGCTCTCAAGCGTCGCCACATCCGCGTCCGCAAGCACATCTCCGGTTCGCCGGAGCGTCCGCGCTTGGTCGTGACGCGGTCCAACCGCCACATGGTGGCTCAGGTCATCGACGACATCGCGGGCCACACGCTCGCCTCGGCGTCGACCCTGGACGTCTCCATCCGTGGTGGCGAGGGCGACAAGAGCAGCCAGGCCAAGCAGGTCGGCGCCCTGGTCGCCGAGCGTGCCAAGGCCGCAGGCGTCGAGGCCGTCGTGTTTGACCGCGGTGGTAACCAGTACGCCGGGCGGATTGCCGCTCTGGCTGACGCCGCCCGTGAAGCCGGGCTGAAGTTCTAGCCCCGGTTCCTACGCACAGCGGACGTAACAGAGAGAGGTAAATCCAATGGCTGGACCCCAGCGCCGCGGAAGCGGTGCCGGTGGCGGCGAGCGGCGGGACCGGAAGGGCCGTGACGGCGGCGCTGCTGCCGCCGAGAAGACCGCGTACGTCGAGCGCGTCGTCGCGATCAACCGTGTCGCCAAGGTTGTGAAGGGTGGTCGTCGCTTCAGCTTCACCGCGCTGGTCGTGGTGGGCGATGGTGACGGCACCGTCGGTGTCGGTTACGGCAAGGCCAAGGAAGTTCCCGCGGCCATTGCCAAGGGTGTCGAAGAGGCCAAGAAGAACTTCTTCAAGGTCCCCCGCATCCAGGGCACCATCCCTCACCCGATCCAGGGCGAGAAGGCTGCGGGCGTCGTCCTGCTCAAGCCGGCTTCCCCCGGTACCGGTGTGATCGCCGGTGGCCCGGTGCGCGCCGTTCTCGAGTGCGCCGGCGTTCACGACATCCTGTCGAAGTCGCTCGGGTCCTCGAACCCGATCAACATCGTGCACGCGACCGTGGCGGCCCTCCAGGGCCTGCAGCGTCCCGAGGAGATCGCGGCCCGCCGCGGTCTGCCCCTTGAGGACGTCGCTCCCGCGGCTCTGCTTCGTGCTCGTGCGGGAGCGGGTGCGTAATGGCTCGCCTCAAGATCACGCAGACGAAGTCGTACATCGGCAGCAAGCAGAACCACCGCGACACCCTGCGTTCGCTCGGGCTCAAGCGCCTGCACGACGTGGTTGTCAAGGAGGACCGCCCCGAGTTCCGCGGCATGGTGCACACCGTCCGCCACCTCGTGACGGTTGAGGAGGTCGACTGACATGGCGGAGAACAAGCCGCTGAAGGCGCATGACCTCCGGCCTGCCCCGGGCGCCAAGACCGCCAAGACCCGTGTGGGTCGTGGTGAGGCGTCCAAGGGTAAGACCGCTGGTCGTGGTACCAAGGGCACCAAGGCCCGTTACCAGGTTCCGGAGCGCTTCGAGGGTGGGCAGATGCCCCTCCACATGCGTCTCCCGAAGCTCAAGGGCTTCAAGAACCCGTTCCGCACCGAGTACCAGGTCGTGAACCTGGACAAGCTCGCGACGCTCTACCCCGAGGGTGGAGAGGTCACGGTGGCCGATCTGGTCGCCAAGGGCGCTGTGCGCAACAACCACCTCGTCAAGGTCCTCGGACAGGGCGAGATCTCCGTGGCGCTGCAGGTTTCGGTTGACGCCGTCTCCGGCTCCGCCAAGGAGAAGATTGCCGCCGCCGGCGGCACCGTCACTGAGCTCGTCTGAGACAACTCGGACAGTTCGGTGGACTGAACATCCGACCGGGGATGCCCTCTCATATGGGGCATCCCCGGTTGGTCGTTCCTAGGGGGGCATGTACGCCGGTAAGGTGGCGTCCGTTGCTGTGGTATCCCCTGGGCGTACGCGCCCAGGAGCCCTTTGACTGTTATGTATCCGTCGATCCTCAAGACCGTCACCTCTACGCTCTGCGCGGGGGTCGCAGGAGGCACCGTGCTCACCGGCTTCGCCCGGGCGTTCAAGACGCCCGACCTGCGCAAGAAGCTGTTCTTCACACTCGGCATCATCGTGCTCTACCGGCTCGGGGCGCATATCCCGGTACCGGGAGTCAGCTACGAGAACGTCCAGACCTGTGTTGATCAGGCAAGTAAGGGCAATAACAGCCTTTTCGGCCTGGTGAACATGTTCAGCGGTGGTGCGCTGCTGCAGATCACGATCTTCGCGCTCGGCATCATGCCGTACATCACGGCCAGCATCATTCTTCAGCTGCTGACCGTCGTCATTCCCCGACTTGAGGCCCTCAAGAAGGAGGGGCAGTCCGGCCAGGCGAAGATCACGCAGTACACGCGTTATCTGACGGTCGCGCTCGCCATCCTCCAGGGCACCGGCCTGGTGGCCACCGCCCGCAGCGGTGCGCTCTTCAGCGGCTGCCCCGTCGCCGACCAGATCGTTCCGAACCAGTCGATGTTCACGACCATCGTCATGGTCATCACGATGACCGCCGGAACCGCCGCCGTCATGTGGCTCGGTGAGCTCATCACCGACCGCGGCATCGGCAACGGCATGTCGATCCTGATGTTCATCTCGATCGCCGCCAGCTTCCCCGGCGCCCTGTGGGCCATCAAGACGAGCGGCAAGCTCGCGGACGGCTGGATCGAGTTCGGCACCGTCATCCTGATCGGCTTCGTGATGGTGGCCCTGGTCGTCTTCGTCGAGCAGGCCCAGCGCCGTATCCCGGTGCAGTACGCGAAGCGCATGATCGGGCGCCGCTCCTACGGTGGTACGTCCACCTACATCCCGCTCAAGGTGAACCAGGCGGGTGTGATTCCCGTCATCTTCGCTTCTTCGCTGCTCTACATTCCGGCCCTGATCGTCCAGTTCTCCAACTCCACCGCGGGCTGGGCGACCTGGATCAAGGACCACTTCGTCAAGGGTGACCACCCGTACTACATCACCGCCTACTTCCTGTTGATCGTCTTCTTCGCCTTCTTCTATGTGGCGATTTCGTTCAACCCCGAGGAAGTAGCCGACAACATGAAGAAGTATGGTGGCTTCATCCCGGGTATCCGGGCTGGTCGACCTACTGCCGAGTACCTGAGCTACGTGCTCAACAGGATCACTTGGCCGGGCTCGCTGTACCTGGGTCTGATCGCTCTGGTGCCGACGATGGCGTTGGCAGGCTTCGGTGGCGCTAACCAGAACTTCCCGTTCGGCGGGACGAGCATCCTCATCATCGTGGGTGTGGGTCTGGAGACCGTGAAGCAGATTGAGAGTCAGCTCCAGCAGCGCAATTACGAAGGGTTCCTCCGCTGATGCGAATCGTCCTCGTCGGCCCGCCGGGTGCCGGCAAGGGAACGCAGGCTGCGTACCTTGCCAAGAACCTGTCGATTCCGCACATCTCAACGGGCGACCTCTTCCGCGCCAACATCAGCCAGGGCACTGACCTTGGCAAGCAGGCCCGCGCCTACATGGACGCGGGGCAGCTGGTGCCGGACGAGGTGACGATCGGGATGGCCAAGGACCGCATGTCCCAGCCGGACGCGGTCAACGGCTTCCTGCTCGACGGCTTCCCGCGCAACGTGGGCCAGGCCGAAGCTCTTGATGTGATGCTCAAGGACGAGGGCGTGAAGCTGGACGCCGTGCTCGATCTGGAGGTCCCCGAGGACGAGGTCGTGAAGCGGATCGCGGGTCGCCGCATCTGCCGCAACGACAGCGCGCACGTCTTCCACGCCACGTACAACCCGCCGAAGACCGAGGGTGTCTGCGACACCTGCGGCGGCGAGCTGTACCAGCGCGAGGACGACAGCGAGGAGACGGTGCGTACCCGGCTGGAGGTCTACCACACGCAGACCGAGCCGATCATCGACTACTACCGGTCCCAGGACCTGGTGGTCACCATCTCCGCGCTCGGCAAGGTCACCGACGTGACCGACCGGGCCATGGCGGCGCTGAAGAAGCCCGACGAGGGCTGAGCGCGCGCACGTGTAGTACTCGCAGTGAATTCGGCCGCGGCGTCCTTCGGGCGCCGCGGCCGACTGCTTGCCCCGTATCCGCCGTATCGTGGATGTCCCGCCCCCGTCACCGTCCCCACCCGAAAGGCGCCGCAGCATGGTGCAGATCAAGACCCCCGAGCAGATCGCGAAGATGCGCGAGGCGGGGCTGGTGGTCGCCGCCATCCACGCGGCCACCCGCGAGGCGGCGGTGCCCGGTGCCACCACCCGGGACCTGGACCAGGTCGCGCGCAAGGTGATCGCGGACCACGGCGCCAAGTCGAACTTCCTCGGGTACGGCGGGTTCCCCGCGACCATCTGCACCTCGGTCAACGAGGTCGTCGTCCACGGCATCCCGGACGACAGGACGGTCCTCAAGGACGGCGACATCATCTCCATCGACGCCGGCGCGATCGTCGACGGCTGGCACGGCGACGCCGCGTACACGGCCTTCGTCGGCACGGGTCACGCTCCGGAGCTGGTCGAGCTGTCCCGGGTGACCGAGGAGTCCATGTGGGCCGGCATCGCCGCGATGAAGGTGAACAACCGGCTGGTCGACATCTCGAAGGCGATCGAGTCCTACATCCGCCGCCAGCCCCGCCCCGCGACCGGCAAGTACGGGATCGTCGAGGACTACGGCGGGCACGGCATCGGCACCGAGATGCACATGGACCCGCACCTGCTGAACTACGTCGCCCGCAAGCGCGGCAAGGGCATCAAGCTGGTCCCGGGCGTCTGCCTGGCCATCGAGCCCATGGTCTCCCTCGGTACGCCCCACACCGAGGTCCTGGAGGACGAGTGGACCGTCGTCACCACCGACGGCACCTGGTCCTCGCACTGGGAGCACTCCATCGCCCTCACCGAGCAGGGCCCGCTGGTCCTGACCGCCCCGGACTGCGGCCGCGAGAAGCTGGCGCAGTATGGCGTGGAGGCGGCGCCCGACCCTCTGGGGTGATTGACAGCCGCCCGGAGGTCTAAGGATCTCCTGCGGTGGGCAAACTTGACGGATTCGTCTTTTGGAGTCCGCTGACGTAGACTGACTCGTCGGCTCTCGTGCATCCGTGTGTCCACATACGGCGGACGAGAGACGATCAAGGTAGCCGATTCGAAAGGCGAAGCGTGGCCAAGAAGCAAGGTGCCATCGAAATTGAGGGCACCGTGATCGAGTCCCTCCCGAACGCCATGTTCAAGGTGGAGCTCCAGAACGGTCACAAGGTCCTCGCGCACATCTCCGGCAAGATGCGTATGCACTACATCCGCATCCTCCCGGATGACCGGGTCGTCGTGGAGCTGTCTCCGTACGACCTGACGCGTGGCCGGATCGTCTACCGGTACAAGTAGATCTTGCCGCCGCCCGCCTCGGCGCGGTGTCGGCACTGACCCGGAGAACCTGACATCCCATGAAGGTCAAGCCGAGCGTCAAGAAGATCTGCGACAAGTGCAAGGTGATCCGCCGTCACGGCCGGGTCATGGTCATCTGCGACAACCTGCGCCACAAGCAGCGCCAGGGCTGACGCACGACCCCCTGCATCTCGCAGTTCTTCGCGCGACGCACGTAATACGTACATACGCAGAGCCCGTCCAAGCCACGGCTGACGACACCTCCGGCGGGGGCCGGGGACCCGGACGTACCACCTCTCCCAGCGAGAGGTCGGCGGTCGGGAGCGGTTCTGCGGAAGACCCCCGAAATAACAACTGGAGCCATTGAATGGCACGCGTTTCAGGTGTTGACATCCCGCGCGAAAAGCGCGTGGAGGTTGCCCTCACCTACGTCTTCGGTATCGGGCGCACCCGGTCCAAGGAGATCCTCGCCGCCGCCGGCGTGAACCCGGACACCCGCGTTCGTGACCTGGCCGAAGAGGACCTGGTCAAGATCCGCGAGTACGTGGACGCCAACCTCCGCACCGAGGGTGACCTCCGCCGCGAGATCCAGGCCGACATCCGCCGCAAGGTCGAGATCGGCTGCTACCAGGGTCTCCGTCACCGCCGCGGTCTGCCGGTCCACGGCCAGCGCACCAGCACCAACGCCCGTACCCGCAAGGGTCCGCGTCGCGCGATCGCCGGCAAGAAGAAGCCGGGCAAGAAGTAGTCCTCAGCGGACGCACTGCGCGCGTCCGGATCTCCGGACAGGCGCAGCAACCAGCGGTCTTCGCTGTAGGACCGATCACCTCCCCTCTCCATCTGGAGTCAAGACATGCCCCCCAAGGGTCGTCAGGGCGCAGCCAAGAAGGTGCGTCGCAAGGAAAAGAAGAACGTCGCTCACGGCCACGCGCACATCAAGAGCACGTTCAACAACACCATCGTCTCGATCACGGACCCCTCGGGCAACGTGATCTCCTGGGCCTCCGCCGGCCACGTCGGCTTCAAGGGCTCGCGCAAGTCCACCCCCTTCGCCGCGCAGATGGCCGCCGAGTCGGCCGCCCGCCGCGCGCAGGAGCACGGCATGCGCAAGGTCGACGTCTTCGTGAAGGGTCCGGGCTCCGGCCGCGAGACCGCGATCCGCTCGCTCCAGGCCACGGGCCTGGAGGTCGGTTCGATCCAGGACGTCACCCCGACGCCGCACAACGGCTGCCGTCCGCCGAAGCGTCGCCGCGTCTGATCCGTCACGGCCGGTGACGGCCGTACGGCAGAAGCGTGGGTACGGGCGGTATGCCCCCTGCGGGGGTGTGCCGCCCGTATCCTTGTTTCATCTGTCGGGTGTCAAATAGTGGGCGCCCACGACTGAAGGATTCACATCATGCTGATCGCTCAGCGTCCGTCGCTGACCGAAGAGGTCGTCGACGAATTCCGCTCGCGGTTCGTCATCGAGCCGCTGGAGCCCGGCTTCGGCTACACGCTCGGCAACTCCCTGCGCCGCACGCTCCTCTCCTCGATCCCGGGTGCCGCTGTCACCAGCATCCGCATCGACGGTGTCCTGCACGAGTTCACCACCGTGCCGGGCGTCAAGGAGGACGTGACCGACCTCATCCTCAACATCAAGCAGCTGGTCGTCTCCTCGGAGCACGACGAGCCGGTCGTGATGTACCTGCGCAAGCAGGGCCCCGGCCTGGTCACCGCCGCGGACATCGCCCCGCCGGCCGGTGTCGAGGTGCACAACCCGGACCTGGTCCTGGCCACGCTGAACGGCAAGGGCAAGCTGGAGATGGAGCTGACCGTCGAGCGCGGTCGCGGCTACGTCTCCGCCGTCCAGAACAAGCAGGTCGGCCAGGAGATCGGCCGCATCCCGGTCGACTCCATCTACTCGCCGGTGCTCAAGGTCACGTACAAGGTCGAGGCGACCCGTGTCGAGCAGCGCACCGACTTCGACAAGCTGATCGTCGACGTCGAGACCAAGCAGGCCATGCGTCCCCGTGACGCCATGGCGTCGGCCGGTAAGACCCTGGTCGAGCTGTTCGGTCTGGCGCGCGAGCTCAACATCGACGCCGAGGGCATCGACATGGGCCCGTCGCCGACGGACGCCGCGCTCGCGGCGGACCTGGCGCTGCCGATCGAGGAGCTGGAGCTCACGGTCCGCTCGTACAACTGCCTCAAGCGTGAGGGCATCCACTCGGTGGGCGAGCTGGTGGCCCGCTCCGAGGCGGACCTGCTCGACATCCGCAACTTCGGTGCGAAGTCGATCGACGAGGTCAAGGCGAAGCTGGCCGGTATGGGCCTGGCGCTGAAGGACTCGCCTCCCGGCTTCGACCCGACCGCCGCCGCGGACGCGTTCGGCGCGGACGACGACGCGGACGCGGGTTTCGTGGAGACCGAGCAGTACTAGGTCGCCTCCGGCTGGGGTGCGCCTCTTTGAGGGGTGCCCCGGACCGGGCGAGGGCTTTTGTCCTCAATCGCCGGACGGGCTTGATTTTCGGGTTGGGGCCCGGATTTCGGGTGCGGATGCCGACTCGTGATTGGGTCGGTCCGGCGACAGCACACACTTCCGCGTGGCGACCGCCGCGTGGGAACTGACATCGGTACCTGATACGGCCGGTGCAGCACACAAGGAGAAAACCATGCCGAAGCCCGCCAAGGGTGCCCGTCTGGGCGGCAGCGCAGCGCACGAGAAGCTTCTGCTGAACAACCTCGCGAAGTCGCTGTTCGAGCACGGCCGCATCACCACGACCGAGGCCAAGGCCCGCCGCCTGCGTCCGGTCGCGGAGCGCTTCATCACCAAGGCGAAGAAGGGCGACATCCACAACCGTCGCCTGGTGCTGCAGTCGATCACGGACAAGGGCATCGTTCACACGCTCTTCACCGAGATCGCCCCGCGGTACGAGAACCGCCCCGGTGGTTACACCCGCATCACCAAGATCGGCAACCGTCGTGGCGACAACGCCCCGATGGCCGTCATCGAGCTGGTCGAGGCGCTGACCGTGGCGCAGCAGGCCACCGGTGAGGCCGAGGCCGCCACCAAGCGTGCGGTCAAGGAAGACGCGGCCAAGCAGGACGAGACCCCGGTCGAGTCCGTCGAGGACGCGAAGGACGCCTGAGCGTTCCGGAACCACTGAACGGGTCCGCATCACCCTCCGGGGCGGTGCGGGCCCGTTCGGCTGTGCGGGATCTTGAGAGGATGCGCTGGTGAGTGACGTGGTGGAGCCCGGCTTCGTACGGGTGCGGCTGGACCTGGCCTATGACGGCAAGGACTTCTCGGGCTGGGCGAAGCAGACCGCGCGGCGGACGGTCCAGGGGGAGATCGAGGATGCGCTGCGGACCGTGACCCGCTCCTCGCGCACGTACGACCTGACGGTGGCCGGGCGCACCGATGCCGGGGTGCACGCCCGGGGTCAGGTGGCCCATGTGGACCTGCCGGCCGAGGTGTGGGCCGAGCACGCCGAGAAGCTGCTGCGGCGGCTGGCCGGGCGGATGGCGCCCGATGTGCGGGTGTGGCGGGCCGCGGAGGCCCCGGCGGGGTTCAACGCCCGGTTCTCGGCCCTGTGGCGCCGGTACGCCTACCGGGTGGCCGACCGGCCCGGCGGGGTCGACCCGCTGGTGCGGGGCCATGTGCTGTGGCACGACCGGCCGTTGGACGTGGCCGCGATGAACGCCGCCGCCGCGCGCATGACCGGGGAGCACGACTTCGCCGCGTACTGCAAGAAGCGCGAGGGCGCGACGACCATCCGGACCTTGCAGAAACTGCGCTGGGTACGGGACGAGGCGTCCGGGATCATCACGGGGACCGTGCAGGCCGACGCCTTCTGCCACAACATGGTGCGCGCGCTGGTGGGAGCGATGCTGTTCGTGGGCGACGGGCGGCGCCCCGACCCGTGGCCGGCCGAGGTGCTGGCTGCCGGGGTGCGCGACCCGGGGGTGCATGTGGTGCGCCCGCACGGGCTGACGCTGGAGGAAGTGGCCTACCCGGCCGATGAGTTGCTGGCGGCGCGGGCGGTGGAGGCCCGCAATGTGCGGACCCTGCCGGGGGCGGGCTGCTGCTGAACCGGGTGGCTCAGGTCGTGGTGATGTCCGCCGCGGCCGATGCCTGGACCTCGCCGCGGTGGCGGATCTGACGGAACGTGAAGTTCGTCAGGTCGTCGCCGACGGCGAACACGTTCTTGTCGGCCTTGGTGACGTTCTTGCCGTTGGTGAAGCCGCCGACCGTGAAGTACGCGTAACGGCCGTAGGAGTTGGCGGTACGGCGGCAGATCGCGCCGTCGCGGCAGAAGACGGGGACGCCCGATCCGCTGAGCGAGGCGAGGCCGCCGCTGGCCTGCTGGGCGGTCTTCTTGGCCTGGGCCTCGGTCTCGAAGACCGCTATGCCGACGGTGACCGCCACGCCGTCCAGGCTGTACGTGGCCCGGATGACCCGGTCGCAGCCGTTGGCGGTGAGGATCGAGCCGAGCGCGCCCTGGGTGGTGGTGGCGCACTGGGTGGTGCTGTGGGTGGCGCCCTTGGTGTGGACGCGGTCGCCGGTGGTGAGGGTCTTGCCGGGGAAGAAGGCGTCGACGCTGATGGGCAGCCGGTCCTTCTTCGCGTCGGATATGTAGTCCTTGGGGTCCGGCGGGGGCGGTGGCGCCACCGAGGAGAAGGACGGTTCGGGCGCGGTGGTCTCGCTGGGCAGCGCGCTCGCCGACGGCAGCTCGCTGGCGTCCTTGCCGGCCGCGTCGTCGGAGTGGTTGCTGTTGGCCGAGATGACCGCGGTCGCCACGATCGCGGCGACCGCCGCGGTGGCCAGCGCGCCCCCGCCGATCAGCAGCCACTTCTTGCGTCTGGCGCGCGACTCGGACGCCTCGGCCAGCGCCTCCCAGTCCGGAGTCCCGCTGTTCCCCGGCCCCGCCGGCCCCCAGGAGGGCCCCCCTTGCCCAAAGCTCATGCCGCGATCCTAGACCGAAGGTAAACCGGTTGGGCCAGGGCTTCGCGGCCCGTGACAATGCTGGGTATGGGACATCTCGAAGCAGGCCATCTTGAGTACTACCTACCGGACGGGCGGGTGCTGCTCGGCGATGCTTCGTTCCGGGTGGCCGACGGTGCCGTGGTCGCCCTCGTCGGGGCGAACGGCGCCGGGAAGACCACGCTGCTGCGGCTGCTCGCCGGGGAGCTCCAGCCGCACGGCGGCTCGGTCTCGGTGAGCGGCGGGCTCGGCGTGATGCGGCAGTTCGTCGGCTCCGTGCGCGACGAGCGTACGGTCCGCGACCTGCTGGTCTCCGTCGCCCAGCCCCGCATCCGGGAGGCCGCGCTCGCCGTCGACCGGGCCGAGGAGCGCATCCTCACCGTGGACGACGAGGCCGCGCAGATGGCGTACGCGCAGGCGCTGAGCGACTGGGCCGAGGTGCGCGGGTACGAGGCCGAGACGCTCTGGGACATGTGCACGATGGCCGCGCTCGGTGTCCCGTACGAGAAGGCGCAGTGGCGCGAGGTGCGCACGCTCTCCGGCGGTGAGCAGAAGCGGCTGGTCCTGGAGGCGCTGCTGCGCGGGCCCGACGAGGTGCTGCTGCTGGACGAGCCGGACAACTATCTGGACGTGCCGGGCAAGCGGTGGCTGGAGGAGAAGCTGAAGGAGACCCGTAAGACGGTCCTCTTCGTCTCCCACGACCGCGAGCTGCTGTCCCGGGCCGCGCAGAAGATCGTCAGCGTGGAGCCGAGCCCGGCCGGCAGCGACGTCTGGGTGCACGGTGCCGGCTTCGACACGTACCACCAGGCCCGCAAGGAGCGGTTCGCGCGCTTCGAGGAGCTGCTGCGGCGCTGGGAGGAGGAGCACAAGCGGCTGAAGGCGCTCGTGCTGCGGCTGCGGCAGCAGGCGGCGAACAGCCCCGACATGGCGAGCCGCTACCACGCGATGCAGACCCGCTTCAAGAAGTTCGAGGACGCGGGGCCCCCGCCGGAGCCGCCGCGCGAGCAGGACATCCGGATGCGGCTGCGCGGCGGCCGCACCGGGGTGCGGGCGGTGACCTGTACGAATCTGGAGCTGACCGGCCTGATGAAGCCGTTCGACCTGGAGATCTACTACGGGGAACGGGTCGCGGTCCTCGGCTCCAACGGCTCGGGCAAGTCCCACTTCCTGCGGCTGCTGGCGGGTGAACCGGTCGCGCACACGGGGGAGTGGAAGCTCGGCGCGCGGGTGGTGCCCGGCCATTTCGCCCAGACCCACTCCCATCCGGAGCTGCTGGGCCGGACGCTGGTCGACATCCTGTGGACGGAGCACGCCAAGGACCGGGGCGCGGCGATGTCCGTGCTGCGGCGCTATGAGCTGGAGCGGCAGGGCGACCAGGCGTTCGAGAAGCTGTCGGGCGGCCAGCAGGCCCGGCTCCAGATCCTGCTCCTGGAGCTGTCCGGCACGACCGCGCTGCTGCTGGACGAGCCGACGGACAACCTGGACCTGGAGTCGGCGGAGGCGTTGCAGGACGGTCTGGAGGTGTACGACGGCACGGTGATGGCCGTCACGCACGACCGGTGGTTCGCGAAGAGCTTCGACCGGTTCCTGGTCTTCGGCTCGGACGGGGTCGTACGGGAGACCTCGGAGCCGGTGTGGGACGAGCGGCGGGTGGAACGGGCGCGGTGACGCGGCGCGCCCCCGTGGGGTGTGGGTCGCCCACTGTCCGGTGGGTGGGGGCGGGGTCCCTCCGGGCAGACTCCTCAAAAATGGCGTGTTCACCCGACGACGCGGGGAACCCCGGTCGTACGCCATTTTCTGCGGGGACTGCCCTGCACGCCCCCACCCACGTTCGCCCGCGTCTGTACGCTGGTGGTACGTCTGCCGCAGACGCGTGGCGGCCGGTCCGGGGGCGTGCAGGGGAGTCCCCGCAGGACGACGAACGGATACCCGGGTGCGGCTGCGTACCCGCCGAACGTTCGTCGTCCGAGGAGACGCCCCGGAGGGACCCCGGACCCCACCCGGGACGCGCAGGCGTGCTCTTCAGCCCGTCCGGCGCTTGAGGACGGAACCCTCCGCCCCGGACCGGGGCGGGCCCCCATGGATGCCGCCCGCCCAGGGGCCCCGTTTTGACCCGTCCGGGGGCGGGCGGGTACTGTCGACCACTGTTATACGTATTGGCTGCGTCGTTCTCACGCGAAGGGCCCTTACGTAGGTTCCCTGGAGCAGTTACCAGTGGCTCGCATACGGGCAGCGTCCCCGGCATTGTGCGCCCCAGCTGCATATCGCTTCAGGGGTGCCGTGTGTCTGGACCCCATCCACTGAAGAAGCGAAGGCTACGAAGTGCGTACGTACAGCCCCAAGCCCGGCGATGTCACTCGCCAGTGGCACATCATCGACGCCCAGGACATCGTCCTCGGCCGTCTGGCCACCACGGCTGCGAACCTCCTCCGAGGCAAGCACAAGGCGATCTACGCCCCCCACATGGACATGGGCGACTTCGTCATCATCATCAACGCCGACAAGGTTCACCTGTCCGGCAACAAGAAGACCCAGAAGATGGCGTACCGCCACTCCGGTTTCCCGGGTGGTCTCCGCTCGGTTCGTTACGACGAGCTGCTCGCGAAGAACCCCGAGAAGGCCGTCGAGAAGGCCATCAAGGGCATGATCCCCAAGAACACCCTGGGCCGTCAGATGATCTCGAAGCTGAAGGTCTACGCGGGCGACCAGCACCCGCACGCTGCGCAGCAGCCGGTCCCGTACGAGATCACCCAGGTCGCGCAGTAGTTCCGGCCTCCCCCCAAAGACGTAAAGAAAGATCTGAGGAGCATCGTGGCCGAGACCACTGTTGAGACCCCTGTCGAGGGCACCGAGGGCGAGGAGACCTTCGCCGAGGTGACCACCTTCGAGTCCGAGGTCCCCGTCGAGGGTGAGTACACCTCCGAGTCGCTCGCCGGCCGCTTCGGCGACCCGCAGCCCGCCGCCGGCCTCGGCCGTCGCAAGAACGCCATCGCCCGCGTCCGGATCGTCCCGGGCACCGGCAAGTGGAAGATCAACGGCCGCACCCTTGAGGGCTACTTCCCGAACAAGGTGCACCAGCAGGAAGTCAACGAGCCCTTCAAGGTGCTCGAGCTGGACAACCGTTACGACGTCATCGCCCGCATCTCGGGTGGCGGCGTCTCGGGTCAGGCCGGCGCCCTGCGCCTGGGCGTGGCCCGTGCGCTGAACGAGGCGGACGTGGACAACAACCGCGCGACGCTGAAGAAGGCCGGCTTCCTCTCCCGCGACGACCGTGCGGTCGAGCGCAAGAAGGCCGGTCTGAAGAAGGCCCGCAAGGCCCCGCAGTACAGCAAGCGCTAAACCGCCTGCTCACCCGCGTTACACGTTCGCCCCGGCGGCACACCTCGTGCTGCCGGGGCGTTCGTTTATCGACATCCTCGGGCATATAACGGCATAAGGCGTTCATAGGCTTGTTGGGTACTTGATCAGATCTTTGCGTTTCGGAGCACTTTCGGAGGACACCAGTGGGACGACTCTTCGGCACGGACGGCGTGCGCGGTGTCGCCAATGCGGACCTGACGGCCGAGCTCGCGCTCGGGCTCTCGGTGGCCGCGGCACACGTACTGGCCGAGGCGGGCACCTTCGAGGGCCATCGGCCCACGGCCGTGGTGGGCCGTGACCCACGCGCCTCCGGAGAGTTCCTGGAGGCCGCCGTCGTGGCCGGCCTCGCCAGCGCGGGCGTCGACATCCTGCGCGTCGGCGTGCTGCCGACCCCGGCCGTGGCCTACCTCACCGGCGCCCTGGGCGCCGACATCGGGGTCATGCTCTCGGCCAGCCACAACGCCATGCCGGACAACGGTGTCAAGTTCTTCGCGCGCGGCGGCCACAAGCTGGCCGACGAGCTGGAGGACCGCATCGAGACGGTCTACGAGCAGCACCGCACCGGTGCGCCGTGGTCCCGCCCGACCGGCTCCGGCGTCGGCCGGGTCACCGACTACGCCGAGGGCTTCGACCGCTACGTCGCCCACCTCATCGGCGTCCTCCCCAACCGGCTCGACGGCCTGAAAGTCGTCCTGGACGAGGCCCACGGCGCGGCCGCCCGCGTCTCGCCCGAGGCATTCGCCCGCGCCGGGGCCGAGGTCATCACGATCGGCGCCGAGCCGGACGGGCTGAACATCAACGACGGCTGCGGCTCCACGCACCTGGAGCTGCTGCGCACCGCCGTCGTCGAGCACGGCGCCCACCTCGGCATCGCGCACGACGGCGACGCCGACCGCTGCCTGGCCGTCGACGCGGCGGGCGAGGAGGTCGACGGCGACCAGATCCTGGCCGTGCTGGCCCTCGCCCTGCGCGAGGCCGGGCAGCTGCGCGGGGACACCGTCGTCGGCACCGTCATGTCGAACCTCGGCTTCAAGATCGCCATGGAGCGCGAGGGCATCCAGCTCGTCCAGACCGCCGTCGGCGACCGCTACGTCCTGGAGTCGATGAAGGCCGAGGGCTACGCGCTGGGCGGCGAGCAGTCCGGCCACGTCATCGTCCTGGACCACGCCACGACCGGCGACGGCACGCTGACCGGGCTGATGCTGGCGGCCCGCATCGCCGCGACCGGCCGGCCGCTGGCGGAGCTGGCCGGTGTGATGGAGCGGCTGCCGCAGGTCCTCGTCAACGTCCCGGACGTCGACAAGTCCCGCGTGCACACCTCGCAGGAGGTCGCCGCGGCCGTCGCCGACGCCGAGCGCGAGCTGGGCGCGACCGGCCGCGTGCTGCTGCGCCCCTCGGGTACGGAGCCGCTCGTACGGGTCATGGTCGAGGCCGCGGACATCGAGCAGGCGCGCACGGTGGCCGGGCAGCTGGCGGACGTCGTGAAGTCGGCGCTGGGCTGATTCGCCGGGGGTGGGGACGGGGCCTTCCGTACCCCGCCCCGCCCCCTCAGCCGCTGCCCTCGGCCGCCGCCGGGGGCTCCTGGGCGCGCTGCCGGCGCTGGGCAGCGCGCCACAGTGCCTTCTGGGTGATCAGCGTCAGCGTGCCCGCGAGCACGATCCCGCCGAGGTTCTCCAGGAGCTGGCGCGCGGAGCCGGACATCTGGGCGTAGTCGCTGTAGCTGAAGGCCACCGCCGCGTTGGCCGCGGCCGGCACGGTCGTCACCGAGATGGCGACCCCGATCAGCGCCCCGGACTTCGCCGAGGTGAGCGACAGCGTCCCGGCGATGCCCGCGAGGAACGCGACGACGAACGAGAGCCAGTCCGGCTGCCACACGAACGCGGTGTTGGGCCGGTCGGCCTCGATCATGTCCCGGTCGAACAGTCCGAAGAGGTCCATCAGCCAGGAGAACCCGGACGTCAGCACCATGGCCGCCGCGAAACCGCCGACGAGCGCCCACAGCGAGCGCCACACGAGGTGCGGGGCGCGCTGCACCAGGGCGGTGGAGATCCCGGCCAGCGGTCCGAACTCCGGGCCGACCGCCATCGCGCCCACGATCAGGACCGCGTTGTCGAGCATCACCCCGCAGGCCGCGAGCATCGTCGCGACGGCGAGGAACGCCAGGTAGGTGATGCTGAACGTGGACTCCTCGTGGGTGGCCTCGGACAGCTCCTCCCACAGCACCGCGTCCGCGCCCTCGCCCGGCGCGGCCCGCTCCGCCTTCTCGGCGCGCGCCGAGAGCGTGAGGTCCAGGCCGGCGACGGTGACCGCCCCGTACCGGTCGACCCCGAGCCGCCGCAGCGCCCCGATCAGCTCGTCGCCCGCCTCGCGCGCCACGTCGCACAGCACCACGTCACCCGCGGGGTCCCGGGCGACCCCCGGCAGCACCACGAGGTGGGCGGTGCCGGCGGTCCGCTCCAGCAGGCCCGTCACCTCGTCCGTACGGTCGGCGGGCACGATCAGGCGCAGATGCAGCACAACGCTCCTCGTGGAGGCTCGAACGGCTCAGAGCTTGCGCAGGGACAGCCGCTGCACCTTGTGATCGGGCCCCTTGCGCAGCACCAGCGTGGCACGCCCACGGGTCGGCGCCACGTTCTCCACGAGGTTCGGCCGGTTGATGGTCCGCCACATGGTGGCGGCGTACTCCATCGCCTCCGCCTCGGAGACCTGCGTGTACTTGCGGAAGTACGAGGAAGGGTCCTGGAACGCCGTCTCGCGCAGCTTGCGGAAGCGGCTGAGGTACCAGGTCTCGATGTCCTCCGGCCGGGCGTCCACGTACACGCTGAAGTCGAAGTAGTCGGCGAGCCCCACCCGGGTGCGGCCGTCCTTGCCGGGCAGGGCCGGCTGGAGGACGTTCAGCCCCTCCACGATCAGGATGTCCGGACGCCGTACGGTGAGCCGCTCGCCGGGCACGATGTCGTAGATCAGGTGGGAGTAGACGGGGGCGGTGACCTCGTCCTTGCCCGCCTTGATGTCGGCGACGAAACGGGTCAGGGCGCGCCGGTCGTACGACTCCGGGAACCCCTTGCGCGACATGAGGCCGCGCGCGTGGAGCTCCTTCATCGGGAGCAGGAAGCCGTCGGTGGTCACCAGCTCGACCCTCGGGTGCTCCGGCCACCGGGCCAGCAGCGCCCGCAAAATCCGGGCGGTGGTGGACTTGCCCACGGCGACGCTGCCCGCGACCCCTATGACGAACGGCGTCCCGCGCTGCGCGCCCTGCCCGTTGCCCGCGTCCCCGAGGAAGGTGTTCAGGGCGCCGCGCAGCCCGGACGTGGCCTGCACGTAGAGGTTGAGGAGGCGGGAGAGCGGCAGATAGACGTCCCGCACCTCGTCGAGGTCGATGACGTCCCCGAGCCCGCGCAGCCGCTCCACCTCGTCGGCGGTCAGCGGCAGGGGCGTCCTGTCGCGCAGCGCGCTCCACTCCGCCCGGGTCAGGTCGACGTACGGCGTCGCGGCGTGCTCGGCGCGTCGGTTCGTGCTCCGGGTCGGCGAAGTGATCACGGGAACATTGTTGCGGGAGTTCCACGGGAGTACGAACGGGGGTGGAGGGTGGGCTCGGTCACGTGGGGTCGGCGGCGCCCGACCGCTGTGACGGCTGTACGGGGAACGGGCCGGCGGTCCTGGCGCGTGTCGGCGCCGGACCGTCGGCCCGTTCGGAGCGGGGGCGTCAGCCGAAGGCCTTGACGTCCCCCCAGCCGCTGGAGATCACGGTCATCGCGGCAGAGTTCGTGTTGGTGGTGGAGGGGTGGTAGACCTTCACCGATCCGTCGGCGGTGAATCGTGCCCAGATGTCGGGGACGCGGTCACCGTTGACGTCCGGGATACCGATCACGGTGTCGATCTTGGCGCTGGTCCACCCCGTGCCGTACGAGGTGTCCTTGCCCTCCCGGGAGGCCGCGGCCGTCTTCAGGGAGTTCAGGTCCACGCTGCCGGTGACCGTGCCGGGCTTGCCGTGCCGGACGTACATGTTCCCGTTGGACGTGTTCCGCCAGAGCAGGTCGGGGGTGCCGTCCAGGTCGATGTCGGCGACGTTGACGATGTCTCGGATCTCCCACGCGCTGGCGCTCAGCCGGACCGCCTCCTGGAAGGCGCCGCCGGTGTAGCCGAGCAGCACCCAGAACGCGTCACCGGTGCGCACGAAGACCTCGGGCCGCTGGTCACCGGTGATGTCGCCGACGGCCTTGAGCTGGACCCAGCCCGCCGGGTCGGGGGCGCCCGGGGGCAGCCGGACCTCCAGGCGCTTGCCGACGTCGAAGCTGCCGTAGCCGTCGCCCGGGTAGAGCCAGAAGCCGCCGTCGGGGGTGCGGGCGAACAGGTCGGTGACGCCGTCACCCGGGTAGGCGTCGGCGTAATGGGTGATCAGCGCGGCCTTGCCGGTGGCGGGGTCGTACCAGTGGCCGGTGGGGTTCAGCTTCCCGTTGGAGGCGTAGCCGGCGGCGAGGGAGGTGTAGAGCTCGCCGTCGGGCAGGCCGGCGTAGGAACGGAGGTTGCCGCTCGCGTTGATGGTGAGCAGGTCGGCGCGTCCGTCACCGCCGAGGTCGCCCGGAGCGTCCGCGGTGTCCCGGGGCGGCACGTAGAAGGCGTAGTCGGTGTACTCCTTCGACTTGTTGCCGACCGCGTCGAAGGAGTACACCCGCATGCTGTTCGGTCCGGCGCTGGGCGGGGCCAGGGTGAGGGAGAGCAGCCCGACGGTGTTGCCGGACTCGTCCTTGCCGGTGGTGGCCGCCTTCTCGGTGTAGCCGGCGCCGGTGAGCGTGTAGGAGAACTTGGTGGCGCCGGGGGCGCTGAAGGTGAAGACGCCGGTCGCGCCGAACTTCTTCTCGGACCAGGTCAGGCCGTCCGCGGTGGCCTCCGGGAAGTCCACGCTGGTCACGTCGGGCGCGGGCGGCGCGGAGCCGTCGACGGTGAACTGGCAGGGCTGGTCACCGGGCGGGAAGTAGGTGGAGACGGCGCCCGAGGTGTCCTCCGAGCGGACGTCCCACTTGTAGGTGGTCTTGTCGGCGAGGCTGCTGGACGGGATCGTCAGCGTCGCCTTGCCGCCGCTGTTGGGGGTGACCAGCGTGCCCGATGGGGCGCTGGCGCCCGACTTCCACCAGCGGAAACGCAGCTTGGAGAGGTTCTTGTCCGGGTCGGTCGCGGTCGCGGAGAGCACGATGTTCGTCTTGGCGACGGGACGGCTGGACGGGGCGGCCAGGCAGGCGCCGCCCGGGGTGGTGGTGCCGCCGGTCGGCTCGTTGGGCTTGCGGTTGTAGTCCACCTCCAGGGCGGCCGACGTGGCACGGAACTTGCGCCAGGTGTAGGTGCTGGTCTCGGTGTTGGCCCGCATGCCCAGGGTGAGGGTCGACGCGCCGGCGTCGGCCGCGTACTGGGCGCCGGCCTTCACGTTCCACAGCACGTACTCGTCGGAACAGGAACTGTTGTAGCCGTGGGCGAACGACTGCGACTGGAGCAGCGACGACCAGCTCGGCTGCTTCTTCCACGTGGTGCCGGAGGAGATGGCCCCGGTCCGGTAGAGGTGGAACTGCCGGGTCTCGCACGACCACGAGTGGTTGTTGAGCACCTTGAACTGCGCCTTGGTGACGGTGGCGCCCTTCAGGCTGCTGGAGAAGCCCATCGTCCAGAACGAGCGTGCCAGGCCCTTGGTGTCGCTCTCGTAGCCGACGCGGGCGTCGGAGGTTCCGGAGCTGAAGTTGGTGCCGTTGTAGAAGCTGGAGTTCGGGTAGGGCTTGTAGGCCACGGTCCACGACTTCCAGGCGGGCTTGATCGACGGGTCGACGAACAGCGGGTAGCGGACGTCGTCGCTCTGCAGCAGACCGGCGCCGGCCACGTCCAGGGTGAGGCGCACCCCGTTGCCGTCCTCGTCCACGCCGGTCCGCAACGGGCTGCTCTGCGCGCCGGGTTCGATGCCGCTGAGGCCGGAGAGCGCCAGCACGTCCTCGGCGGTAGCGGTGCCGGTGCGCACCTCGGTGCCGGGTGCCAGCTCGGGGTCCTGGCCCGAGGAGTCCCAGGCGAACGGGGTGGGCACGGAACCGATCATCCTGCCCCCCTGCGGGTCCAGCACGCGGACCGTGTCGGTCGTGGGGTTGTGCTCGAACCGTGCCGTCTCGGACCGCAGGCCGAAGGTGAGGGTCTTCAGCTCCTCGTTCCGCGCGGCCTCGGGCGTCTTGATGATCATCAGCTGGGCGAAGCCGCCCTCCTCGCGGGCGACCAGCAGCATGTCGACGCCCGGAAAGACCTCCTGGTACAGCGCCCGCGGGCCGTCGAGCACCGGTTCCGGCAGCGGCGCGGGCCAGGTGTAGGCCACGGTGTGACCTTCCAGCTCGACCTCGGCCAGGATGCTGTCCCCGGCCGCGGGCGTGGTCCGGCGGAAGCCGCGGTCGGCGCGGTCCGCCGGAGGGCCGCCGGCCGAGAAGCGGACCGGTGTCACGGCGTTCACCGGGGTGATGCCGTCCTTGGTGCGGCGCAGACGCGTGTCGATCCGGGCCCACTCACCGTCGGCGTTCCTCGCCCGCTGCGGGGTGGCGTGGATCTGCTGACGCATCTTTCCGTCGGGCAGCGCCCAGGTGAGCGTGGTGGCGGTGGTGGCCGCCTCGACGAGGACCTTCTTGCCGGTGCGGTGGGCCGCGTCGATCGCCTCCGCCTCGGTCCGCGGGTGGTCACCGGCCGGGGACGCCTGCGCGCTGCCGCCCCGGGCCTGTGAGGTGGCGTCCTCGTCGCCGGGCCAGCCGGTGAGCCACGGCAGCAGGGACGCGGTGAGCGCGGCCACGAGCAGGCCGAGGGTGACGGACAGCCGTGTGCGGCTGCGCACGAACGGTCTGAGCGGGCGTGGCACGGTCACGGGGCTTCTCCGAGGGGACCGGAAGGATGGGCGGGTCGATATGCCAGGACCCGCTTTGTGACCGCGGGATACAGGCGCCCGCACGATCGCATGTGTTCGAGTCAACTACCCAAAAGTCAAAACTTATTGATTTGTGATCAAAGCTCAGCGTGATGGAGGCAGGGGCGGAACTGCCTTGTTATCAATGGCCTTTCGGGATGAAACGCCCCTGGATAACGCGATATGGGCGGAAGAACCTCTTCGGTCCATTGGATGGGTTCAAGATCAATTTCGCCCGTGACGCAGATCACTTTCGGCCGGTATCGGTCACGCTGCGTTCCTTGATCATTCTCTGTATTTCCTGTGAAGATTCCCGGCGCGCGCGCCCACATCGGGGGCGCTGCTTGGCGTTTCCAATGTTCGCCGTCCTTTGCGCAAGGTGGGAGTCGACGCATGCGTGCAGCAGGTCCGGGGTCCTGGCTGGGGCCTCGCCGGCCGGCCTTGTCCGGAAGAAGCCGGCAACGACGCCGGCATCTCCGTATGACAGTGATCGTCTCGTTGGCGTCGGCGCTCACCTGGGGCAGCCTGACGCTTGAGGCGGCGGCCATCGCGCCGAAACCCCGCGAGGAGATGGCGGTCCAGCTCCCCGACCTGCCGGAGAGCGCGCGGACGGAGCAGGACGACAGTGCCGAGAAGCACCTGACGACCGCGCCCGAGGAGGCCACCACCCCCTACACCCCGCAGGCCGTGGAGGAGTGGTCACCGGGTGTGGGCACCGCCGACCTGACGGACGTGGCGCCGGGGCGGATGGTCCCGGTCGAGAACGTGCCGACGGTCTCGCTCGGCGTACCCGAGGAAGGCGATCCGGCCGCGCTGGCCGGTGAGTGGACCGTCGACCTGAAGGCGCCGGCGGACTCGCAGGCCGCCGAGGTCGACGGCCTGCTGATGGAGATCACCCCGCCGGCCACCGCCGACCCGGAGGCCGAGGTCACCGTCGGGGTCGACTACACGTCGTTCGCCGATCTGTACGGCCCGCAGGCCGCCGACCGGTTCGGCGTCGTCCTGCTGCCCAACTGCGTGATCGACGCGCCGACCGAGGGCGAGTGCGCCCCCGAGGCGCCGGCCGACGAGTCGGCGGACGGCGGGCCGGCGGACGGCGACGGCGTGACGGCGTCGGTGCAGCCGCTGGCCAGCGAGATCGAGGTGGTCCACCCGAAGACCACCGCCAAGCTGCGCGCCGCCGCCGAGAACGAGGGCGGGACCCCGCGGACCCGCCGGGTCGTCTCCGCCACCGTCCCGGTGTCCGAACTCCTGGGGTCCGGTACCGGATCGAAGGCGTCCGGCGCCATGCGGGCGGCCGCGTCGGACGGGACCGGCTCCCGCGCCGTCGGCGTACTGGACACCGGAGCCTCGGCGGCGGGCGACTTCACCGCCACCCCGCTCCAGTCGTCCGGTTCCTGGGCGGCCGGTTCGTCCTCCGGCGCCTTCACCTACGGCTACCAGGTGCAGGTCCCCGAGGCGGCCGGCCTGACCCCCCAGGTGGCACTGTCCTACTCCTCCCAGTCGGTGGACGGCCGGACATCGGCCACCAACAACCAGGCCTCCTGGATCGGTGACGGCTGGGACTACAACGCGGGTTCCATCACCCGCACCTACGCCTCCTGCCGCGAGGACGCCAAGAAGGCGGGCGCCAACAACGCCACCCACAAGACGGGCGACCTGTGCTGGGGCTCGGACAACGCCACCCTGACGCTCGGCGGAGCGACGACCGAACTGGTCTGGGACGCGGACCAGAAGGAGTGGTTCACCGCCAACGGTGACGGCTCCCGGATCCAGATCGTCAAGGACACGTCCAAGGACAACAAGGACGCCGACGGCGAGTACTGGATCGTCACCACCCGCGACGGCACC
The DNA here is from genome assembly GCF_030719295.1 of Streptomyces sp. Mut1. NCBI lineage: Bacteria > Bacillati > Actinomycetota > Actinomycetes > Kitasatosporales > Streptomycetaceae > Streptomyces > Streptomyces castrisilvae. The sequence continues at coordinate 4,798,194 of NZ_CP120997.1, forward strand.
AAGTACCACTTCGGTCTGAACCACCTGCCGGGCTGGTCCAAGGGAGACCCGGTCACCAACTCGGTCCTGACCGTCCCGGTCTTCGGCAACCACGCGGGCGAGCCCTGCTACAAGGCCGGCGACTGGAAGGGCTCCGACTGCGCGCAGGCATGGCGCTGGAACCTCGACTACGTCGAGGACGTCCACGGCAACGCCATGTCCCTGTGGTGGAAGAAGGACCCCAACTACTACGCGCGGAACTTCAACTGGAAGGCCCCGGTCAAGTACGACCGCGACGGCTACCTCGCGCACATCGACTACGGCCAGCGCAAGAACACCGTCTTCTCCGCTCAGGCCCCCGGCCGCGTCACCTTCAACGTCGAGGAGCGGTGCTACGCCGAAGGCTCCCTCAAGTGCGACGAGGCCAACTTCACGTCCAAGGACCCCGGCAAGTACCGCATCTGGTACGACACCCCGGCCGACCTGCGGTGCGCGTCCGGCAAGATGTGCTGGAACGCCGCACCGTCGTTCTGGTCCACCAAGCGCCTGGATTCGATCCAGACGTCCGCGCAGCGGCGCACCGACACCACGGCCCGTCAGGTGGTGGACCGCTACGCACTCCAGCAGTCCTTCCCCTCCCTGCGCACCGGCCCGAACACCGCCCTGTGGCTTGAGACCGTCACCCGCACCGGCTACGCCCGCAAGGGTTCCACCGACGCGAGCGTGAAGCTCAACCCGGTCCGGTTCGAGGCGAACGTGGACGACATGCCCAACCGCGTGATGCGGGGCGACAACGACCCCCGTCCGGGCTTCTCGCGCCTGCGCATCGGCCGGGTGATCAACGAGTACGGCGGCGAGACCGTCGTCACCTACAAGCAGCCGGAAGGACAGTGCGCCACCGGCCAGGGCCTGCCCGGCAAGGGCGACAAGGCCGAGCTGAAGAGCAACACGCGTCTGTGCTACCCGTCCTTCTGGCACCCGGACCCGGAGAAGGAGGACATCGACTGGTTCCACAAGTACGTGGTCCAGGAGATCGAGGAACTCCCCAACGTCAACGGCGCCTACTCGACCAGCACCAAGTACGGCTACGGCACCGCCGGCTGGAGGATGGCCGAGCAGGAGTTCACGAAGAAGTCCACGCGGACGTACTCGCAGTTCGCCGGATTCGACCGGACCACCGTGATCACGGGCGCCGACGACAAGGCGATCGGCAGCAAGAAGACCAAGGCCGTCACCCGGTTCTTCCGCGGCATGGGCGACAGCGTGCCGGTCAAGGACATCACCGGCACGCACATCGCGTACGACCGTGAACCGTTCGCCGGCCGCATAGCCGAGGAGCTCACCTACGCCGAGGCCACCGACGCGGACACCGACTGGCTGACCCGCTCCGTCACCGTTCCGGAGGCCACCGAACTGGCCTCCCGCACCCGGGGCGACGGCCTCGACCCGCTGAAGGCGTGGCGGGTCACCGAACCCCGCCAGCTGGCCTACAGCAAGGACGGCAAGGGAACCGTCCACACGTCGGAGACGAAGACCACCCACGAGTCGAAGTACGGCCTGCCGGTCCGGATCGAGACCCTTCAGGACAAGGCCGACCCCGGTCTCGTCGGTGACGTCTCCTGCACCGAGCTGGAGTACGTCCACCACACGGACAAGAACCTCATCGGCCTGACCAAGCAGACCCTGAGCACCGCCACCCCGTGCGCCACGGCGGACTTCACCGACCTGAAGAAGCTCGCCTCCGGCTCCCGTATCGCCTACGACGAGGGCGCGTACGGTGCCGCGCTGACCGGCTCCACCCGGGGCCTGGTCACCCAGACCTGGTCGCTGAAGGCCGACGGCTCGGGCTTCCAGTCCGACGGCACCGTCGGGTTCGACTCCCTGGGCCGGGTGGTGAAGGCCACCGACCCGGACGGCAAGTCGTCCACCACGGCCTACGCCATGACGAACGGCCAGACCTTCGGCATCACCGAGACCAACTCGCTGGGCCACACCTCCACCCAGGAGGTCGAGCCCGGCCGCGGCACCACCACGACGAGCACCGACGCCAACGGACACGTCTCCCGTTCCGTGTTCGACCCGCTGGGCCGGCTCGTCCAGGCCTGGGCCCCCGGCCGCACCCCGTCGACGTCCGCCGTGCCGGACTTCGCCGTCGAGTACCACATATCGAAGAACGACCCGGGCGAACCGGACCGCCTTCCGCCGTACGTGGTCACCAAGGGCCGCGGGCACAAGGACCGTGTCGAGACCTCCGTCACGATCTACGACGGTCTGGGCCGTGAGCGTCAGGCGCAGCAGGAGGCGACCGGCGGCGGCCGGCTGATCACCGACACGCTGTACAACAGCTCGGGCGAGGTCTGGCAGACCAACAACGCCTACCTGGCCACCGGCAAGCCGAGCGGTCAGCTCTTCACCCCGCTCGCCGACACCGCCGTGCCGAACGCGACCCGCTACACCTACGACGGCCTGGGCCGCGTGGTGAAGGAACTGCCGATCCTCAGCGGCAGCGAGATACCGGCCCGTTCGACCCGCTACGAGTACGGCGCCGACTGGTCCACGGTCATCAACCCCTCCGGTGCGGCCTCCTACCGCGTCCGGTCCGACTCGATGGGCCGCACCACCCAGGTCGACACCTTCACCGACGCCGAACGCACCGAGTTCACCTCGGTGAAGTACGAGTTCGACGACCTCGGCCGGCTCGTGAAGGCGTACAGCGCACAGGACTCCGCGCGCACCTGGACCTGGAAGTACGACGGGCGCGGCCGGATGGTCTCCGCCACCGACCCGGACGCCGGAACCACCACCACGACGTACGACCACCGCGACCGGCCCCTCACCACGACCGACGCGCGCGGGATCACCGTCTGGACGAAGTACGACGAGCTGTCCCGGCCCACCGAGCAGCGCCTCGGCGGTTCCACCGGCGACCTGGTCGCCCGGAGCACGTACGACACCGTGCCGGGCGGCAAGGGCCTGCCGGCCGGCACGGTCCGGGTCACCGACGGCCAGGAGTACACGATGTCGGTCGGCGGCTACACCGCCGACTACCAGCCGCTCTCCACCACGCTGTCGCTCCCGGACTCCCTCGCCACCACCTGGGGCCTGCGGAAGTCCTACACCTCCACGTACAACTACAGCGACACCGGCCTCCTGCTGGACGGCACCATCCCCGCGGCGGGCGCGTTCGACAGCGAGAAGCTGGTCGTCCGCTACAACGAGGAGGGGCTGCCGCTCTCGGTCTCCGGCAAGGACTGGTACGGCTCCGAGGCCATGTACTCCCCGTACGGTGAGCTGCTGCGCTCCACGCTGGGTGCTCAGCCCCACCGGGTGTGGGCGCTCTCCGGCTTCGACGACGCCTCCGGTGCCCTCACCGACCAGCAGGTGTACCGGGAGCAGAACGGCGACACCTCACTGGTCGGCGGCAAGCTCGCCTCCCACCGGTCGTACTGGTACGACAACGCGGGCAACGTCACCGGCATCCGGGAGCGCTCGACCGGCATCCAGGAACGCCAGTGCTTCACCTACGACCCGATCGGCCAGCTGACCGAGGCGTGGACCTCCGCCGACCTCGCCCACTGCGCCGACGGCCCGGTCAAGGAGGGCGGGGCGCTCAATGTGACGGCCGGCCCGGACGACTCCGGCTACTGGCAGCAGTACGAGTACGACCTGCTCGGCAACCGCGAGAAGCTCACCGAGAAGGACCTCACCGGCGCCACCGCCAAGGACGCGGTGACGACCTACGCCTACGGCAAGGCGGACGGCTCCCAGCCGCACACCCTGACCAAGGTGACCAAGAAGTACACCACCCCGGCCGGCGCCCAGGTCACGGCGGAGGCCGAGCGGCTCTACGAGCTCACGGGTGACACCAAGCAGGTCACCTCGCTGGAGAACGGCGACACCCAGGACATCAGCTGGACCTGGGACGGCCAGGTGGAGCGCCTCACCGGCCAGGGCAGTGGCGGCCGGACCTCCTACGTCGGCCTCGCCGACAAGTGCCTGGACCTGAGCGGCGGCAAGCCGGCCCAGAACACGCCGGTCAACCTGTACGCCTGCAACGGGGCGGCGAGCCAGAAGTGGTCCTTCCAGGTGGAGCCGGGCCAGCCGGACCCGGACCTGGGCACGATGACCTTCTACGACGACACGTGGTGCGTCGCGCCCGGCTCGTCCGCCGCGGGGGCCGGTCTGCAGCTCCACAAGTGCGACGGCTCCGCCGGCCAGAAGATCAAGCGCAATGCCTCGGGCCAGCTGGTGCACGTCGGCACCGGCCTGTGCGTCGCGGTCAAGGACGGCGCCACCGCCGACAGCACCTCCACCGTCCTCGCCGCCTGCTCGGCCTCCTCGGCCGCGCAGAAGTGGGAGGCGCAGAACGAGACCCGTTACCTCTACGGTCCGGACGGCAGCCGTCTGCTGACCGTTCAGGGCAAGCAGGCCACACTGCACCTGGGGGAGACCGAGGTCACCACGCAGGCGGCCGGCAAGCTGGTCTCCACGCAGCGCAGCTACGGGGCGCCCGGCGGCAGCGTGCTGCGGTTCCAGGACGGCAACCAGAAGGGCAGCACGCTGGTCGCCGAGGTCGGTGACCACCAGGGCAGTACGTATGCCGAGGTCGCCATGACCGACGGGATGCCGGTGCGGGTCCGTAAGCAGGACCCGTTCGGCAACGAGCGTGGGTCCTCCGCCTCGGGTACCGGTCTCCGGACCCATGCGGCGTTCCTGGGCATGACCCCGGACGATGCCTCCGGCTACACCCAACTGGGTGCCCGTATGTACGACCCGGCCGTCGGGCGCTTCCTGTCGGCGGACCCGGTGCTGGACGTCGCGGACCCGATGCAGGCCAACGGGTACGCCTACGCCCACAACAACCCCGTGACGCTGTCCGACCCGACGGGTCTGGCGGTCTCCCTGACGGCGTCGGAGACGGCGGCGGCGCTGGCCGGCGCGGGTCTGTCGGCGGCGCAGGTCTCCCAGGCCCACTCGACCATGGGCAAGACCATCACCTCGGTGATCCTGTCGGTCGCCTGGGACCAGTTGAAGGGCTTCATCGGCCTCGACGACGCCATGGGCTGCTTCGGCGGCAGCGTGATGTCCTGCATCAGCCTCGTCGTCGGCGCGGTTCCCTGGGGCAAGCTCGGCCGGATCCCCTCCCTCATCAAGGCCGTCAAGCGCACGGCCGGCGCCATCCAGGCGCTCAACAAGGCGAAGAAGAAGGCAGAGAAGGTCATCGCCGCGGCCAAGGCCGCGGAGAGGAAGGCGCTCGCCGCGAAGAAGGCGGCGATCGAGAAGGCCAAGAAGGCGGCGCAGGCCGCGAAGAAGAAGGCGGCGGAGAAGAAACAGACAACCAGCAACAAGGCCGTCAACGAGACCAAGAAAACCGGGAACTCGGTCCAGAAACAGGCCCAGGCCAATTCGGCACCGAAGGTCTCCTCGGCCTCGGCCACCCACCGGAGTTCGGGCGGCGCCAAGGCCGGCGCCGACAAGCCCGGTGGCGCCGCCGGTGGTTCCTCGCGGAACAAGGGCGGCAGCAGCGGCGACAGCGGCTCCGGCAAGGCGGGCGGGAGCTGCCCGGTCGGCAACAGCTTCGTTCCCGGTACCAAGGTCGTGATGGCCGACGGCTCGACGAAGGCCATCGAGGACGTCAAGGTCGGCGACAAGGTCCTGGTCACCGACCCGGAGACCGGGAGGACGACGGTCCGGACCGTCACCGCCGAGATCAGGGGCGAGGGCCTCAAGCACCTGGTCGAGGTCACCGTCGACACCGACGGCGACCAGGGCGACGAGACCGCCTCGGTCACCGCGACCGACGGCCACCCCTTCTGGGTCGAGGAACTCGGCGCCTGGATCGACGCCACCGACCTCAAGGCGGGCGAATGGCTCCGCACCAGCGCAGGCACCCACGTCCAGATCACCGCGGTCGCACGCTGGACCGCGGCGGGCGAGACCGTCCACAACCTCACCGTCCGTGACACCCACACGTACTATGTGCTGGCGGGCGCCACTCCGGTGCTCGTTCACAACAGTGGTGGTACCGAGTGTGGTGCGTCCGGCCTTCAGCAGCGGGCTGAGGATCTTCAGAACCAGGTCGGCTGGAGCGGGACGACAGCCGTGGCCCGGGTACGGAGCCTGGCCGATCCGGACCGGATCGAGACCTGGGTGGCCAGCAACAAGACGTATCTGCCGACGAACTGGCGGAAGAACAACTCGCTGAATCCGGGGGAGACCTTCATCCAGCTCAAGGGGCACGCGGAGGACTCCATTATGGAAGCCCTTGATGTCGGTGATGGTTGGGAAATCATCGAAGGCGGCACATCTACCGGTGTCTGCTGGGGGATCTGTCACCCCAGGCTGACATCCAGTGGTGTGACCGTGGGGGGACCTGAATTCGGAAGCAGCAAGAACAACTCCCCCTGGAGAATGTTTTGGAAGAAGTAGATTTCTCACACGAGGCACTGGTGCGGGAACTGGGCGAGGCGAGCCCCGAGTCGCACAAGATCGCGGCAGCGATGTGTGTCTACAGGGTGATGCCTGTCCTGGAGAGGCGGATCGGGTCCGGCGCCGCCTCTGCGGTTCCGGCGGGAACATGGTCTCCCGCCATGGTGGCGGGTGAGATCTTCCCGATTCTCGAGGTGCTGCGTGCAGGACTGGACGCGGGAACGGACGAGGAACTCGCTGAGGAGGACGAGGAGATCGAGGAGGTCTTCGCCATGTCCTCCGAAATGGTGCTCAGGGCGTTTGCTGAGGACTTCGAGATCTCGCGCTGGTCCGATTGGTGTTCGTCGCTGTGTCTGGACGTGCATCAGGCTTTCGATGCCCTGGTCGAGGAGGCGGATCAGGAGCCGCGTTTCTACCCGGCTGGGCAGTATCCGGACCTGACCGAACTCCAGGCGTGCGAACTTGAGGACCAGGTGCGCATTCTGCGTCTTCTCCGTCACAGATCGCAGACGAACGATATGGACGTGGTGGGAATCGTTGAGGCCGGCAAGGCGCGGGTTGCCGCGTCCTTGGAGCAGATTCTTGAGGGCGGGGCGTAGCGACGTTCCACCGGCTCGCGTCATGCGCCACCAGTCGTGATCCTCACTGCCGACGAAAAGGCCGGGCGCCCCTCGTTCGAGGGGCGCCCGGCCTTTTCGCGTTTCCGCCGGACGGGACTTAGTCCGTCCCGGACTCCATCGCCGCGCGGTCCAGCATCTCGTCCGCGTCGGAGACCTCGCCGCGGGAGGCGATGGCCTCGGCGCCGCCCTCGGGGAGGGAGCCGATCAGGCCGGTCGCGGCGGCCTGGGCCGCGCCGATCGCCGGGTTGGCGTTGCCGATCATGCCGAGGCCCGCGTACTGCTCCAGCTTGGCGCGGGAGTCGGCGATGTCGAGGTTGCGCATGGTGAGCTGGCCGATGCGGTCGACCGGGCCGAACGCGGAGTCCTCGGTGCGCTCCATGGAGAGCTTGTCCGGGTGGTAGCTGAACGCCGGACCCGTGGTGTCGAGGATCGAGTAGTCCTCGCCGCGCCGCAGCCGCAGGGTGACCTCGCCGGTGACGGCCGTGCCGACCCAGCGCTGGATCGACTCGCGGACCATCAGCGCCTGCGGGTCCAGCCAGCGGCCCTCGTACATCAGCCGGCCGAGGCGGCGGCCCTCGTTGTGGTACTGGGCGAGGGTGTCCTCGTTGTGGATGGCGTTGACCAGGCGCTCGTACGCGGCGTGCAGCAGGGCCATGCCGGGGGCCTCGTAGATGCCGCGGCTCTTGGCCTCGATGATCCGGTTCTCGATCTGGTCGGACATGCCCATGCCGTGACGGCCGCCGATGGCGTTGGCCCTCATCACCAGGTCGACGGCGGTCTCGAACTTCTCGCCGTTGATCGTGAGCGGCCGGCCCTGGTCGAAGCCGATCGTGACGTCCTCGGTCTCGATCTCGACCGACGGGTCCCAGAACCGCACGCCCATGATCGGCTCGACGGTCTCCACCCCGGTGTTCAGGTGCTCCAGGGTCTTGGCCTCGTGGGTGGCGCCCCAGATGTTGGCGTCGGTGGAGTACGCCTTCTCGGTGCTGTCGCGGTAGGGCAGGCCGTGGGCGACCAGCCACTCCGACATCTCCTTGCGGCCGCCGAGCTCCGTCACGAAGTCCGCGTCCAGCCAGGGCTTGTAGATCCGCAGGTGCGGGTTGGCCAGCAGGCCGTAGCGGTAGAACCGCTCGATGTCGTTGCCCTTGAAGGTGGAGCCGTCGCCCCAGATCTGCACGTCGTCCTCAAGCATCGCCCGGACCAGGAGCGTGCCGGTGACCGCGCGGCCCAGCGGCGTGGTGTTGAAGTACGCCCGGCCGCCCGAGCGGATGTGGAACGCTCCGCACGTCAGCGCGGCCAGGCCCTCCTCGACGAGCGCGGCGCGGCAGTCGACCAGGCGGGCCAGCTCGGCGCCGTACGCCTTGGCGCGGCCCGGCACCGACGCGATGTCGGGCTCGTCGTACTGGCCGATGTCGGCGGTGTAGGTGCAGGGGACTGCGCCCTTGTCACGCATCCAGGCGACCGCGACCGAGGTGTCGAGGCCGCCCGAGAAGGCGATGCCGACGCGTTCGCCGGCGGGCAGGGAGGTGAGGACCTTGGACATAGGAAGATTATGCATCATCTCGCATGATCATGCAATGTCGGTCCGTGGCTCCGGCGCGGGGTGGGGCTGGAATACCCCCACCGGGTATACGGTTACGGTCGTGGAGGCGGGCGGACACCGTGGAGACCCGCCCCGTACGGCACGACGGAGGGAGCGCACGATGGACCACGCGCACGGCCCCCACGACCACCACCCCGGGCACACCGACCACACCGCCCGCGGCGGCCACGCCTCCTGGCGCACGGCCGCGCAGGCCACCCTGCACTGCCTCACCGGCTGCGCCATCGGCGAGGTGCTCGGCATGGTGATCGGCACGGCGGCCGGCCTGCACAACGGGGCCACCGTGGCCCTCTCCATCGCCCTGGCCTTCGTCTTCGGCTACGCGCTGACCATGCGCGGCGTCCTGCGCGCGGGCGTGCCCCTGCGCCGGGCCCTGAAGGTGGCCCTGGCCGCGGACACGCTGTCGATCGCCGTCATGGAGGTCATCGACAACACCGTCATGGTGACCATCCCCGGCGCCATGGACGCGGGCCTGGCCGACGTCCTCTTCTGGGGCGCGCTGGCCGGCTCCCTGGCCCTCGCCTTCGTCATCACGACGCCGGTGAACCGTTGGATGATCGGGCGCGGCAAGGGCCACGCCGTGGTCCACGCCTACCACTGAGCGGGCATGGACCACGGCGTGGGACTACTTCCGCCAGAACAGGTGGTGCGTCACCCCGCTCGGGCTCGGTACGACGTCCAGGTGGAACCGGTCGCGAAGGTCGTCCGGGGAGTCCCAGAGCCGGATACCCGTCCCCAGCTCCACCGGCGCGACCGCCACGTGCAGGGTGTCGACCAGGTCGGCGTCCAGGAACTCCTTGATGGTCGTCGCCCCGCCGCCGAGCCGGACGTCCTTGCCCCGCGCGGCCTCCCGCGCCTGTCCGAGGACCGCGGCCGGGTCGCCGGCCACGAAGTGGAACGTGGTGTCGGAGAGCGTGATCGACGGGCGTTCGTGGTGGGTCAGGACGAACACCGGGGTGTGGAAGGGCGGTTCGTCGCCCCACCAGCCCTGCCACTCGTGGTCCTCCCAGGGGCCGCGCTGCGGACCGAACTTGTTGCGGCCCATGATCTCGGCGCCGATGTTGTGCGCGAAGTCCCGCGTCATGTAGTCGTCCAGCCCCCGGCTCCCGCCCGGGTCGGTCCGGTTGGGCCAGCTCGCCGTGGCCCCGGCCCAGGAGAACAGCCGCCCCGGGTCCACATGGCCGCCGAAGGGCCGCTCCAGGGTCTGGTCCTCGCCGGCGGCGACGCCGTCCGTGGAGACGGTGAAATTCTGGACCCGCAGCAGTTGAGTCACGTGGTTCCTCCGGGTGTTGGGGTGACAACGATGGAGTGACTCCCCGCACGGGGCAAACTCATCGCCGCGTCGGACGGGAAATGTCACTCCACCGTCAGCGGGCACCCGGGGGAGGACGGCGAGGGCCTCCACCTCGATGCTGAACCCCGGTCCTCGGCGCGCGGACTCAGATCCACAGCTGCGCCTTCATCAGCAGGTGCCCGTGCAGCAGCGTCAGGTCCGGATGCGGGGGGCTGCCTCGGCGGGTGGCCAGGTAGAAGGTGTTCAGGGGCGGGATCTCCGGCTCGATGAGCGGGGTGATGCCGCCGTCGGCCAGCTCCTCGGCGCACAGGTAGGTGGGCAGGACCGAGATGCCGGCCGAGGACTTGACCGCGGCCAGGGCGCCGCGCAGGTCGGGGATGACCAGGGCGGGCGGAGTGGTGAGGGAACGGTCGAAGACCGTGTGCCAGTAGCGGCGGATGATCGGCAGGGACTCCGCGTAGCTGATCATCGGGATGTCGCCGAGGACGTCCGGGCCCTCGGTGGCGAGCCGGTCCAGTGGGAGCTGTCCGGCCAGCTCGGCGGAGGCGACCAGGACGAATTCCTCGTCGACCAGCGGGGTCGCGGTGACGCGGCGGCCGCGCGGGCGGACGGTCGAGATGACGAGGTCGAACTCGTCGTCCTCCAGGCGGTCGAGCAGGTCGTCGGCAAGGCCGAAGGTGAAGTTCAGGCGCATGCCGTCCGAAGCGAGGTCGCTGATCGCGGGGATCACGCGGGTCGTCGTCAGCTCGACGGGGCCCGCCACCGTCAGCGGGCGGGCCGCGGGGTCGTCGCCGAAGGCGCGGTCGACGGCGTGGCTCAGGAGGTCGATCGGGCCCTGGACCTCACGGATGAGGCCGTCGGCGGCCTGGGTGGGCTGGGCGCCGTGGGGGAGCCGTTCGAAGAGCGAGCGCCCCATCGCCTGCTCCAGGTTGCGGATCTGATGGGTGACCGCGGGCTGGGACAGGCCGAGCTGGTGGGCGGCCTTGGTGAAGGACCCGAGCCGGTAGACCGCGACGAACGTACGCACCCAGCCAAGTTGTACGGACAAGCCATCCCCCCGGAAGCTGTGTCCCGGTCCGGTGCCTGCCGAACCGGCGGTGGACCTGACACTACGCGATCGGGTGGTGACCGTCGGGCCGGGCGGCCGCCGTGGACGGGTGGCCGCCGGGGGCTTCGGCGGCCACCCGTCCACGAGGCGTGCGCTGCCCGGCGCGGTCAGCGGGCGGCGAGCTGTTCGACGACGAGTTCGGCGACCTTCGCGGCGGACGCCGGGTTCTGGCCGGTCACCAGCCGCTGGTCGGCCACCGCGTGCGGGGCGAAGTTGCCGGTCTTGGTGATCTTCGCGCCGCGCTCGGCCAGGGTGCTCTCCAGCAGGAACGGAACGACGCCGGTCAGGCCCACCGCCTCCTCCTCCTCGTTGGTGAAGGCCGAGACCTGCTTGCCGTCCACCAGGTGGCTGCCGTCCGAGAGCTTGATGTTCACCAGGCCGGCCGGACCGTGGCAGACGGCCGCGACCGCACCGCCCCGCTCGTAGATCGCGGCGGCCAGCGCGGCCAGCTCCTCGGACTCCGGGAAGTCCCACATCGTGCCGTGGCCGCCCGCGAAGTAGATCGCGTCGTACTCCTCGGCCTTCACGTCACCCGCGGCGGGTGTCGTGGCCAGCGCCTTCGTGGTCGCCGGGTCCGCGAGGAACTCGGCGACGACGGTGTCGTCCGGGCTGATGCCGTCCTGCGGAGCGGCCCCGCCGCGCACGGAGACGTAGTCGATCTCGTAACCGGCCCTGCGGAACACGGCCGCCGGGTGGGCGACCTCGGGCACGTAGAAACCGGTCCTACGGCCGGTCGCGCCGAGTGCGTCGTGACTGGTGAGGGCGAACAGAACCTTCGTGGACATGGCGGAGTCTCCCGGACGGGGTCATGGATGAGGGGCATGGGCAGGGGCAGAGGCTGCGGCGTCGCAGGGGGCGGGACGGGTGTCCCGGTGGCCGGCCGCATTACCGTGTTGCCGACACCCAGAAATTTAGAGACCGCGGGCAGCCCCGGCAAATAGACGAACTCATGACCCACATAAGCAGTCCTATATCCCATTGAAAATGCGTCCTTCTTCTTGCGGCAAGAACAGGGCGATGGGCTATGGTGCTGCTTCCCGTTACCCCCCGACGGCATCGGCCGCAGAGAAACAGCCGCTCTCCGGCGAAAGTGAGGCAAAGGTGCCCGCACATTCCTTGAAAGGGCTCATCGTCCTCAGCAGCACCGAGCGCCTCCCCGGCGGCCGGTCCGCCGGCTTCTGGCTGCCCGAGGCCGCCTACCCGTGGCGGGCGCTGCTGGCCGCCGGATGGGACTTCGAGTTCACCAGCACCCGCGCCGGGCGGCCGCCCGCGGGCGGGGTCGACCGGTCGGACCCGCCGCAGCGCATGTTCCTGGAGGACCCGGTCGTCCAGGACCGCCTGGAGAACACGCGCACCCCGGATCTGCTCTCCCCCGACGACTACGGCATCGTCTTCGTCGCGGGCGGCCATGGCGCGATCATCGACCTGCCCGGGGACGCGCGGCTGGTCCGCTTCCTCGCCGACTACTGGGCCGGCCGGGATTCCGCGGTGATCGCCGCCGTGTGCCACGGAGTCGCGGCCCTGCTCGACGTGCCGGGCCCGGACGGGACCCCGCTGGTGTCCGGGCGCCGGATGACGGCGTTCACCCAGGAGGAGGAGCGGGCGGTCGGCCTCGACCGGATCGTCCCGTACTTCCTCGGCGAGGCCCTGGCCGAGCGCGGGGCCCGGTACGAGGCCGGGGACGCCTTCCGCAGCCATGTGGTCGCCGACGGCCGGCTGATCACCGGACAGAACCCGGCCTCCACCGCCGACCTCGCCCGCACGGGCGTGGAGCTGGCCTCCGGCCGTCCCCTTCCCCGGCACTGGCTGCGCCGCTCGGCACCCGTCGCCGCCCGGTAGGGGGGCCGTCAGGGCCTTCCGGTGCGCCGAAAGCCGTCGGAGGGCCCCGGGCCACGCTTCGGAAGGCCCTTGAGAAACCCTGGAAAAGCCCTCGAAAACGCCTTGAGAATTCCTCGTGCATTCCTTATGAATGCTTGATGTGTGCTCGGTGCGGTGGCTTCGGTGCGGTATCGGCGTTCCGATAGAAGATCTTATTCCGGTAGTCCTCCAGGCTATTTGCCGGGAGTCGGTTCCGCGTGATCCTCTGAGTTGCGTGCGGAATTCGATACGGATTCCGCACGACTGTCGCATGAAATGCATGCGGTCGGGTGTTCGAGGTGAGGAGAAACGTCGTGCCCGTTACGGTAGTGGCCCGCTGGGTCGCCGGCGAGGGTCATGGAGACACCATCGAGAAGCTGCTCGCCGACATCACGGAGAGGAGCCTCGCGGAACCCGGGTGCCTTGCCTACAGCGGTTACCGGGCCGCCGGGAGCGACCTGGAGTTCGTGCTGATCGAGGAGTACGCGGACGCCGGTGCGCTGGAGCGGCACCAGGCGTCGGACCACTACCGCGACCTGGTCCTGGGCGAAGTGGTGCCCCTCCTGGCCGAGCGGCACGTGGGCCGGTACACCGCGCTGCGGGCCGCCTGAACGCGCCGCGGGTACGCCGAGGGGCCCGGGGAGACGTCTCCCCGGGCCCCTCGGCGTACGGCGTGCCCCGGCTCAGGAGGCCAGGAGTGCGGCGACCGCGTTCCCGAGACCGCGTGCCGACGCCGGGTTCTGGCCGGTGACCAGACGGCCGCTGACCACCACGTGCGGTTCCCGGCCGGGGGCGCAGCTGTAGACGGCGCCCCGCTCCTCCAGGGCGCCCTGGAGCGGGAACGGCACCACGGTGTCCAGACCGCGGGCGGTCTCGCCCTCGTGGGAGAACGAAGTGATCCGGTGACCGTCGATCAGGTGCCGTCCCGTACCCAGGCGCAGGTCCACCAGGGCGGCCGGTCCGTGGCACAGGGCGGCCACCACGCCGCCGCTCTCGAAGACCGTCCGGCCGATCTCCTCCAGGGCGGGGTGGCCCCGGAAGTCCCACATGGTGCCGTGGCCGCCGACGAAGTACACCGCGTCGTACCGGCCGGGGTCCACGTCCTGCGGGCGCGGCGCGGCCTTGATGAGTCCGCCCCCTTCGGGGTGGGAAAGGAATGCCGTATGGCCCTCATCGGCTGAATCGTGACCGATCATCGGCGGCATGCCGCCCTCGACCGAGACGAACTCCACGCGGTGGCCCGCTTCTCTCAGGATCTCCCAGGGCTCGTATGTCTCGCCCAGATGAAAGCCCGTCGGCCGGCCGGTGGTGCCGAGTTCCGCGTGGCTGGTGAGGACGAACAGGGCGGTCCTGCCGGCGGTCGGCTTCACGGTCGGCTTCATGGCGCCTCCAGACGTACGGAATCGTTGAATTCGGAAAGAGGTGCTGTGCCGTACGTGGCGCGGTCGGCTCTCATGGCCGTCGCCAGCTCCTTCCGTCCCGCGCGAGCAGCTCGTCCGCCTCGGCCGGCCCCCAGCTGCCCGCCGCGTACGGGGCGGGGGCGCCGTGCGCGTCCCAGTGCCGCTCGACCGGGTCGAGGATCTCCCAGCAGCGTTCGACCTCCGCGGTGCACGGGAAGAGTCCGGCGTCGCCGAGCAGGACGTCGAGGACGAGCCGCTCGTAGGCCCCGGGGCAGGACTCGGTGAACGCGGTCCCGTACGTGAAGTCCATCGACACGTCACGTATGTCCATCGTCGGACCGGGCGCCTTGGAGCCGAAACGGACCGTGATGCCCTCGTCCGGCTGGACGCGGACGACGATCGCGTTCTGCCCCAGCTCCTCGGTCGCGGCGGGCGCGAACGGGGAGCGCGGGGCGCGCCGGAAGACGACCGCGACCTCGGTGACCCGGCGCCCCAGCCGCTTGCCGGTGCGCAGGTAGAACGGCACGCCCGCCCAGCGGCGCGTATCGACACCCACCTTGATCGCGGCGTACGTGTCGGTCCGTGATCCGGAGCGGACTCCGGCCTCCTCCAGGTAGCCGACGACCTTCTCACCGCCCTGCCGGCCGGCCGCGTACTGACCTCGTACCGTGCCGGTGGACAGGTCGGCGGGGAGCCGGACGGCGTTGAGCACCTTGACCTTCTCCGCGACCAGGGCTCCCGGCTCGAAGGCGGCCGGCTCCTCCATGGCGGTCAGCGCCAGCAGCTGGAGCAGGTGGTTCTGGATGACGTCGCGGGCCGCGCCGATGCCGTCGTAGTAGCCGGCCCGGCCGCCGATGCCGATCTCCTCGGCCATCGTGATCTGAACGTGGTCGACGTGGTTCCGGTTCCAGATCGGTTCGAACATCTGGTTGGCGAAGCGCAGCGCCAGGATGTTCTGGACGGTCTCCTTGCCGAGGTAGTGGTCGATGCGGAAGACCTGCTCCGGGGCGAAGGCGCCATGGACGACGGAGTCCAGCTCGCGCGCCGACTCCAGGTCGCGGCCGAACGGCTTCTCGATGACCGCCCGGCGCCAGGACCCCTCGGGCGGGCGGGCCAGGCCGTGCCTGCCCAACTGCCGCACGACGGAGGGGAACAGCGCCGGCGGTACGGAGAGGTAGAAGGCGAAGTTCCCGTGCGCACCCCGCGCCCGGTCCAGCTCCTTGGCCAGGATCTCGAAGACGTCGTCCTGCTCCAGGTCCCCCTGGACGAAGCTCATCGAGCGTGCGAGCCGCTGCCAGACCTCCTCATGGAAGGGAGTGCGGGCG
Source organism: Streptomyces sp. Mut1 (assembly GCF_030719295.1). Lineage (NCBI taxonomy): Bacteria > Bacillati > Actinomycetota > Actinomycetes > Kitasatosporales > Streptomycetaceae > Streptomyces > Streptomyces castrisilvae. The sequence continues at coordinate 4,813,809 of NZ_CP120997.1, forward strand.
TGCTCCCCGACCGACTTCCGGAGCACCCCCGCGAAGTCCTCCCCCTCCCGGCGCGGCAGGGCCACCCCGACGAGGGCGAAGTCCGGTGGCAGCAGCCCGCGGTTGGCCAGGTCGTACACCGCGGGCATCAGCTTCTTGCGGGCCAGGTCCCCGGTGACGCCGAAGAGGACCAGACCCGAGGGCCCGGCCACCCGCGCGGCGGTGCGGACCGGGCCGGGCACGGAGCGTGCGGTTGCCAGTTCCCCCGTCATGGCGTCACCGGGCGATCGTCGCGCTGAGGACATGGGGGCCGCGCTCCGTGAAGTACGCGGCGCTGGTGACGGTGATCCGTCGGCCGTGCGCGAGGGCCTGGGCGGGAGCGCCCGTCACCGCCGTGGCGGCGATCGGGAGGGCGAGAAGCGGAACGAGGACACGACGGTTACGCATGCGAGTGGACTCCTTGGACGTGGGTGGGAACGGGGCTACGGGGCGGGGTCGGCGGGCGGGCGGCCCGCGGCGGCCACCGCGCGGGCGGCGACGAGCACGGCGGCGCAGCAGATCCCGAGGGTCGTCCGGTATCCGCAGTACGCGGCGACGAGCTGGCCCGCCGACGCCCCGACGAACAGCAGGAAGGTGTTGAAGGCGACGGCCGTGGTGGCGGTGGCCGGGGCGATCCGGTGCAACATGCCGACCAGGCTGGGGACGGTGAGGCCGATCCCGGCGACGAAGACGACGCTCCCCAGGACCAGCAGCGGCAGGACCGGGGTCAGCTGGGCCACCAGCAGCCCGGCCCCCGCGGTGAGGAACCCGGCGACCGCCGGGCCGCGGGGGCCCCGGCCGCCCGCGAAGCGGTGGACGACCGGAGCCGCGAGCAGCCCGGCCGCGCCGATGGCCTGGACGGCCAGGACCTGACCGCCACTCAGGCCGTGGGCGTCGGCGAGGTGCGGGTTCAGCACGGCGTACAGCGCCACGAAGCTGCCGAACACCGTGAGCGCGGAGGCGAAGACGGCGAGCGCCCGGCGGTCGCGCAGCAGCCCGCGCAGCACGCCCGACGCCGAGCGGACGGAGACGGAGGGATCGGTCACCGGCGGGCGCAGCAGGATCCGCAGACCGGCCGCCGCGCCCGCGTACAGGACGGCCGGCAGCCAGAACGCGGCCTGCCAGTGGCCGTGGCCGCCGACGCCCTGGCCGAGCACCTGGCCGGCGACGCCGGCGCCGAGCAGCCCCGTGGTGAGCACCGAGAGGGCCGCCGGGCGGCGGGCGTCCGTCGTGTGGCGGGCGATGTAGGCGAGGGCCACGGGGGCGAAGGAGGCGGCGGCCAGGCCCTGGGCGGCGCGCAGGGCCAGGAACCAGCCGTAGCCGGGGGCGAGGCAGAGCGCCGCCGTGGTCAGGGCCGTCGCAGCCGTCCCCCAGGAGAGGACGGGGCGGTGGCCGGTCCGGTCGGCGAGGGGGCCGAACACCAGGAAGCCGAGGGCGTAGAACAGCGAGAAGCAGCTCCCCGACCAGGCGGCGGCCCCGGGGCCGACGCCGAAGGCTTCCTGGAAGCGGGGGGCCATCGGGATGGCGAGGTAGAGCTGGGCCGGGACGGCCACCGCGAGCACGGTCAGCAGACCGAGTTGCGCGGCGGACGGCGCACCGGGCGGGAGCGGGGCCGGCCCGCGGCCGGTCCGGACGGCGGGCGGCGATGAGGGCGCGGACATGGCTGTCTCTCCGGTCGGAAGGGCGGGCACGGACACGGACACGGGCACGGGCACGGGTGGGCATGACGAGGACGGGGCCCGGCCCGGGTGGGAAGGGCCCCGTCCTCGTCGGTGCGGTGCGGTGCGGTGCGGTGCGGTGTCGTGCGGTGCGGTGTGAGGTGCGGGCCGGCTCAGACCGCGGCGGGGACGGGCACCAGGCCGGCGAGGTCCTCCAGGTGGAGCGGGGGCACGCCCCACTCCGCGTTCTGCGCGCGGTGCTCCGGGGTCTGGTAACCCCATTGGGCCCACCGGGACACCGCCCCGGTCCGGGCGACCCGCACCGCGTTGGTGAGGTTGTCGTCGATGAAGGTCACGTCCTTCAGGTCGACGCCCCACCGGGCGCTGATCTCCTCGATCGCCTCCGCCTTGCGGCCGCACTCGCCGAACACCGCCGATACGGTCTCGTCCAGACCGTGCCGGCCGAGGATGGCGTGGACCGAGCCCTCGTCCTTCGCGGTGACGATCGCGACCGACCCGCTGTGCCGGCGCAGCAGCTCCGGCACGCCCGGGTACAGGGTGTGCAGGTCCAGCCAGAAATCGGTCTCCCGGGTACGGAACCACTGCCTGGCGGCGTTGGCCGCGTCGGTGAACTTCTGTACGTAGGACGAGGGCAGGGCCTCGTACAGCCGGTCGAAGTCCGCCTGGCAGCCGAGGGCGGCGGCCTCGGGGAGGTGGGCGACCACGAAGTGGTCCAGGGTCCGGGCGTAGTCGCGTACGGTACGGAACCGGTCGATGAACTCGCGTGGTACCAGGCGAAGTTGCTCCGGGCCCGGGATCGCGCGGTCGTGCGGCCGGCCGCCGAGCCAGGTGACCAGCGCGCACTCCTCCAGGGCGTCGCAGATGACGCCGTCGAAGTCGAGCGCCAGGAGGGCGGGGCGCCCGGCCATCAGGCGGCCTGCTTCCCGGCCGCGATCTTCTCGGCGGTCTCGAAGACGGACCGCATGAACGTGCCCATGTAGCCGTAGTACGAACAGGTGATGATGTTGCCGTCGACGATCACGTCGCTGTCGACCACCTCGGCCCCGGCGTTGATCACGTCGTCGCGCAGGCCGATGTAGGCGCACGCCTTGCGGCCCTTGAGCACGCCCGCGCTGACCATGATCCAGGGACCGTGGCACAGGCCGGCGACGACCTTGCCCGCCCGGTCCATACCGGCGACGAAGTCGAGGACGCCGCGGTCCTGGCGGACGCGGTCGGGGGCCTCGTGGCCGCCGGTGAGTATGACGACGTCGTACTGGTCGACCGCGAGGTCCTCGAAGGCGATCAGCGGACGGGCCGTCTTGTCCATGGGCAGCGGGATGCCGTACTTGCCGTTGACGGCGTCGGCGTTCTTGGTGGCCACGTCCACGTTCCAGCCCTCCTCCATGAGGCGGTAGTACGTGAAGACGACATCGTGGTCCTGGAAGCCGGGGCCGGTGATGATGACGGCGTTGCGGGACATGCGGGAACTCCTTCGCTGTGGGTGGCCGGCCAAGGACCGGCGGGCTGGTTCAGACGTTCTTGCTGATGCAGAGGTACTGCTTGTCGGTCTGCGGCCGGCGGCGGTCGTCGGGGTGGCCGGTCAGGATTTCGCAGTCGCTGCGGACCACTCCGGAAATATGCAGGGGGATGTAAAAAAGGTCCGTCTCCTGCGGCCGGTAGAAAATATCCATTCCGGTACGCAGGTCGAACCGGAATCGCCGGTCCGGGGTCCGGTCCCGCATTTTCGCGTGGGGGAGTGAGGGCACCTTCCGCATTCGGTGCATGGGTTCCTCGATGGAGGCGCTCTCGTATGCGGTGCCGGCCCGGTTGTAGTCGTCGTGCAGCCGGATCAGGTCGAACTTGTTGCGCGGCACCTCGACCTCGATGAGTTCCAGCGGTTCGGTGCCCGTGCTGCGCGTCCCGTGGAACGCGCCGGGCGCGATGCGCAGGATCGCCCCCTCGTGGACGGGGATCTCCTCCCGGTCGAGACCGGTGGTCACCCCCTGGCCGCCGAGGCACAGCAGGTAGGTCAGCTTCCGCGGGTGCACGTGGACCGATGTGCTGTGCCCGCCGTCGATGTGCAGGGACCAGAAGTCGAAGAAGTCGTCCACGTAGGCCCGGTACTCGTAGCCCCAGGGCTTGGGGATCACCTCGTCCAGGTGCTCGTCCTGGTCGAACTGCTCGTTGGCCGGGCGTGCGCCGTCGCGCAGCAGCCGGGTCAGCTTCGCGATATCGGCCCGGCCGGCGTCCACCCGCAGCGGCAGGAAATCCGCCCGGTTCGAGTGCTTTCCGGGCAGGGTTCCGATGGCCTCGGTCACCGTCATGTCATCCCCCAGTGGCTTGAATTCGCCTTTTCGACTTCCGGGGCGTTTACCGCCCGGCGTCGTCGCAGACTCAATCAGCGAGGGGTGGGGATGCTCAAATAGAAGTACCTTGAAGTCCCATAACGGAATTTGTGGCGCCTGGTCAGAGGTGCCTCCGGAGGGCGGTGCGGGAATCGTCCGGATTCGGAAGGTCCTGTTCCTCCGCTTTCCATGCGCATGTGTTCTGACGTGCGCATGGAAAGAATGCCCCGGCGCCGGCGGAGGAACGCGCGTCTGTTCCCGAGCGGGCGAGAAAGGCTTGAACCCTCGGCCCCCGCTACCCCCGGAACGGCCGGTACGTCAGTTGCTTCACGCGGCGCAGCAGCGGCATCGACTCCACGTGCTCGACGCCGTCGAGCCGGCCCAGACGTTCGCTGAGGTAGCGGTAGAGGTGGGCCGAGTCACGGGTGATGACGACCGTCATCAGGTTGGACGGGCCCGTGGTGGCCGCCGCGTAGGCCACCTCGCGGTCGGTCGCCAGTGCCTCGCCCACCGTGTGCAGGGCGCGGGGGGCGGCCGTGACGCACAGCATGCTGGCGTTGCGGAAGCCCAGGTGGGCGGAGTCGAACTCCACGTCCACGTACAGCGCGCCGGAGGCGACGAGGCGGGCCAGGCGGCGCTTGACCGAGGATTCGGACCGGCCGGTCGCCCGCTGGAGTTCGGGGTACGTGGCCCGGCCGTCCCGTTCCAGCGCGGCGACCAGGGGCTCGTCGTCGGAGGTGATGACGGCGGGGCCGGGCGGGGCGGTGGCGGGGGGCGGGGCGAGGGCGGCCGTCTCCCCGGGGGTCAGCGCGCCGCTCTTGTGGAGCCAGCCGGCGGGGCCCCCGTAGAAGCGGTGCAGTAGTTGGTGGGCGCGGATGTCCACGATGTGCGGGGTGCGCGGCAGCTTGCCGATGAGCAGGTCGTCGGCGGCGTCCCGGCTGCGGACGTTGACCGTGCATGTCACCTCCGTACCGCCCGACGTCAGCCCGATCCACGAGGTGTCGGAGCGTTTGGCCAGGGCCTCCGCGATGGCCGTGGCGCCGTCGGGCGCGCAGCGCACCCGCAGCAGCCAGTGCTCGAACGACTCCTCCGAGGCCGCGCACCGCACCCCCACGACCCGCAGACCGGCCTCCGCCCGAAGCCTGCGGAAGCGGCGCGCCACCGTCTGGTCGGAGACCCCGAGCGCGGCGGCGATCCGGCTGAAGGGCGCGCGGGCGTCCAGCTCCAGCGCGTGCAGGATGCGCAGGTCGAGGGCGTCCCCCCGGACGGGTGATTCCACTGATTCGGGCCCCTTCCATGTCGGATTCCGGCGCCGGTCGGTCACTGGCTGGGGATTCGGGACGCGGCCGTCCGATCGTACGGGGGTGGCCGCCGGTCACACCGAAGCCGTACGAGGAGAACGACATGCGTAAGTGGGGGCCGCTCACCGCGGTCTGTCTGGGGACGTTCATGCTGCTGCTGGACGTCACGATCGTCATCGTGGCACTGCCCGACATGGCGCGGGTGCTGGACGCGTCGCTCTCCGACCTGCAATGGGTCATCGACGGCTACGCCCTCGCGCTCGCCGCGCTGCTGCTCGGCACGGGCGCCGCGGCCGACCGGCTCGGGCGGCGCCGGGTCCATGTCGTGGGCGTCGTGCTCTTCGCCGTCGCCTCGCTGGCCTGCGGCCTCGCCTCGTCGCCGGCCGTACTGGTCGCCGCGCGCGGGGTCCAGGGGGTGGGCGCCGCCGCGATGTTCGCGACCACGCTGCCGCTGCTCGCCTCGGTGTACCAGGGCAAGGACCGGTCCGTGGCGCTCGGGCTGTGGGGCGCGGTGAGCGGGGGCGCCGCCGCGATCGGGCCGGTGGTCGGCGGGCTGCTGACCGAGGGGCCCGGCTGGCGCTGGATCTTCTTCGTGAACCTGCCGGTCAGCGTGGCCGCCATCTGGCTGACCCTCAGGACCGTGCCCGAGTCGCACGGGGCGCGCGACCGGCGCACCGACTGGGCGGGGACCGCCGCCTTCGCGGTGTTCGCGGGGGCCGCGACGTACGCCGTCGTACGGGCGGGCAGCGTCGGCTGGACCTCCGGGCAGACGCTTCTCACCTTCGCTCTCGCCGTGCTCGCCCTGCTCTGCTTCGTCGTCGTGGAGCTGCGCGTCGCCCACCCGCTGCTCGACCTCTCGCTGTTCAGGACCTCCGCCTTCACGGGCGTGATGGCCGGGTCCCTCGCCTTCAACATGGCGGCCTTCGGCGTGCTGCCGTACACCTCGATCTGGTTGCAGACGGTCGTCGGGCTGAGCCCGGTCCAGGGCGGTCTGGCGGTCCTGCCGCTGGCCGCGACCGCGTTCCTGGTGGCGGCCGCGGGCGGGCGCCTGCTGCACGGGGCGCAGCCGCGCCTGACCATCGGCGTCGGGCTCGCCCTCATCGGCGCCGGCACCCTCGGTCAGGCCGTGCTCGGCGCGGGCTCCTCGTGGCCCGCGCTGATCCCGGGCCTGGTCGTCGCGGGCATCGGCACCGGCCTGGTCTCCCCGGCCATCGCGGGCGCCGCGCTGGCCGCGGTGGAGCCGGAGCGGGCCGGTATGGCGGGCGGCGCGGTCAACACCTTCCGCCAGCTCGGATACGCCTTCGGGGTCGCCGTGCTCGGGACGGTGCTGACCTCCCGGATGGGGGCGGCTCTCGGCGAGGGCGAGTCCCACGCGCTCGCGGGCGGCGGCGCGGACGGGCTGCGCGCCGCCGGGGTCCCGGAGCACGCGCTGCGGGCGGCGTTCGCCTCGGGGCTGAACGTGGCGGCCGTGGTGGCCGGTGCGGTGGGGCTCGTCGCGGGGGCGGCGGTGCTGCTGCTCGTCAAGGGCGGGAAGACGGCCGCCGCACCGGCCGGGCGGGAGCCGGTGCCGGTGCGCGCCGGGTAGGGCGGGTCCGGCGCAGCCGCCCCGTTGGCCCCGAAATGATGTCCACTTCTGCGACTATGCGAAGAATAGGGGCTGGTGACCAGGAAAGGACCACTATGTGCGGAATCGTGGGTTACGTCGGTGGGCAGTCGGCACAGGACGTCGTCGTCGCGGGCCTCAAGCGGCTGGAGTACCGGGGGTACGACTCCGCCGGCATCGCCGTCCTCGCCGACGGCGGGCTGGCCGCCGCGAAGAAGGCCGGGAAGCTCGTCAACCTGGAGAAGGCGCTGAGCGAGCGCCCGCTGCCGGCCGGGAGCGCCGGGATCGGGCACACCCGGTGGGCCACCCACGGCGGACCCACCGACGTCAACGCCCACCCGCACCTCGACAACGCGGGCCGCGTCGCCGTCGTCCACAACGGGATCATCGAGAACTTCGCCGCCCTGCGCGCCGAACTCGGCGAGCGCGGCCACGACCTGCTCTCCGAGACCGACACCGAGGTCGTCGCCCACCTCCTCGCCGAGGCGTACAGCCAGTGCGGGGAGCCGGCCGAGGCGATGCGGCAGGTGTGCCGGCGGCTCGAAGGGGCGTTCACGCTCGTCGCCGTCTTCGCGGACGCGCCCGACGTCGTGGTCGGCGCCCGCCGCAACTCGCCGCTCGTCGTCGGGGTGGGGGAGGACGAGTCGTTCCTCGCCTCCGACGTCGCCGCGTTCATCGCGCACACCAGGTCCGCGATCGAGCTGGGCCAGGACCAGGTGGTGGAGCTGCGCCGGGAGGGCGTCGTCGTCACCGGCTTCGACGGGGAGCCCGCCGACGTCCGCGCGTACCACGTGGACTGGGACGCGTCCGCCGCCGAGAAGGGCGGCTACGCCTCCTTCATGCTCAAGGAGATCGCCGAGCAGCCCAAGGCCGTCACCGACACCCTCCTCGGCCGCATCGACCCCGAGGGCACGCTCCACCTGGACGAGGTGCGCATCACGCGCGGCGAGCTGCGCGAGGTCGACAAGGTGGTGATCGTCGCCTGCGGGACCGCGTTCCACGCCGGGATGATCGCCAAGTACGCCATCGAGCACTGGACCCGCATCCCCTGCGAGACCGAGCTGGCCAGCGAATTCCGCTACCGCGACCCGATCCTGGACCCGCACACCCTGGTCGTCGCCATCTCCCAGTCGGGCGAGACCATGGACACCCTGATGGCGCTGCGGCACGCCCGCGAACAGGGCGCGAAGGTGCTCGCCATCTGCAACACCAACGGCTCCACCATCCCCCGCGAGTCCGACGCCGTGCTCTACACGCACGCCGGGCCCGAGGTCGCCGTCGCCTCCACCAAGGCGTTCCTCACCCAGCTCGTCGCCTGCTACCTCGTCGCCCTCTACCTCGGCCAGGTGCGCGGCACCAAGTGGGGCGACGAGATCCGTACCGTCATCCGGCAGCTCTCCGAGATCTCCGGCTCGGTCGACCGGGTCCTGGAGACCATGGGACCGGTCCGCGAGCTGGCCCGGTCGCTGGCCGGCCACGACACCGTGCTCTTCCTCGGCCGGCACGTCGGCTACCCGGTCGCCCTGGAGGGCGCGCTGAAGCTGAAGGAACTCGCGTACATGCACGCCGAGGGGTTCGCCGCCGGAGAGCTCAAGCACGGGCCGATCGCGCTGATCGAGGACGGCCTCCCGGTCGTCGTCGTGGTGCCGTCCCCGGCCGGGCGCTCGGTGCTGCACGGCAAGATCGTGTCGAACATCCAGGAGATCCGGGCCCGCGGCGCCCTGACCGTCGTCATCGCCGAGGAGGGCGACGACGAGGTCGTCCCGTACGCCGACCACCTCATCCGCGTCCCGGCAACGCCTACGCTGCTTCAGCCGCTGGTCGCCACCGTGCCGTTGCAGGTCTTCGCCTGCGAACTGGCGACGGCCCGCGGCAACGAGGTCGACCAGCCGCGCAACCTGGCGAAGTCCGTCACGGTGGAGTGAACCGGCGGTCGGAAGTGAGGGCGGGTACGTGATCATCGGGGTCGGCATCGACGTGGCGGAGATCGAACGGTTCGACGCGGCGATGCGGCGCACACCGCTGCTGGCCGCGCGCCTCTTCGTGGAGGCGGAACTGCTGCTGCCCGACGGGGAGCGGCGCGGCATCGCCTCGCTGGCCGCCAGGTTCGCCGCCAAGGAGGCCCTCGCCAAGGCGCTCGGCGCCCCCGCCGGACTGCTGTGGACGGACGCCGAGGTGTACGTCGAGGACAGCGGCCGGCCCCGGCTCCGGGTGAGCGGCACGGTCGCCGCCCGCGCCGCCGAACTGGGCGTACGGCAGTGGCACGTGTCGCTCAGTCATGACGCCGGGGTGGCGTCGGCGGTGGTCATCGCGGAGGGGTAGCGCGCTACGCGGCGCGCCCCCGGCGGTTCCTGCGTACGTTGGGTGGCATGCGTACCGCCTACAGCGTTGAGACCGTACGGGCCGCCGAACAGGCCCTCATGGCCCGGCTTCCCGAAGGCGCGCTGATGCAGCGCGCCGCCGCCGGACTCGCCGCCGCCTGCGCCGACCTGCTGCGCCGGGCCGGCCGGGTCTACGGCTCCCGCGTCGTCCTCCTCGTCGGCACCGGCGACAACGGGGGCGACGCCCTGTACGCCGGCGCCCGGCTCGCCCGGCGCGGGGCCGGGGTGGTGGCCGTACGGGCCGTCCCCGGCCGGGCCCACGAGGGCGGCAGCGCGGCCCTGCTCGCGGCGGGCGGGCGCGTCGTGGACGGCGGGGAGAGCACCACCCACCAGGACTGGGCCGGGCGCATCGACCTCGTCGTGGACGCCATCACCGGCATCGGCGGACGCGGCGGACTGCGGCCCGACGCGGCCGGACTGGTCGGGCGCTACACCGCGCACGGCGCGCCCGTCGTCGCCGTCGACCTGCCGAGCGGCGTCGAGGCCGACACCGGCGAGGTGCCCGGCGAAGCGGTGCGCGCGGACGCGACCGTCACCTTCGGGGCGTACAAACCGGCGCTGCTCGTGGACCCGGCCGCCGAACGGGCCGGGGCGCTGCGCCTCGTGGACATCGGGCTCGGCGCCGAACTCCCCGGCGTGCCCGACCTGGAGGCCCTCCAGTACGCGGACGTGGCGGCGCTGCTGCCCGTGCCCGCCGCCGAGAGCGACAAGTACCGGCGCGGGGTCGTCGGCATCGCCGCCGGGTCGGCCCGCTACCCGGGCGCCGCCGTGCTGGCCGTCTCCGGGGCGCTGCGCGGCGGGGCGGGGGCCGTGCGCTACGCGGGCCCCGGCGGCGCGGCCGTCATCGCCCGGCATCCCGAGACCCTGGTCCACGCGGGCCGCCCCGCGCGGGCCGGGCGGGTGCAGGCGTGGGTCGTCGGGCCGGGACTCGGCGACGGTACGGACGCCGTCGCGGCCGTCTCCGACATCCTGGCCACCGATGTGCCGGTGCTGGTCGACGCGGACGGGCTGCGGCTGCTGGACGCCGAGGTGGTCCGGGCCCGCACCGCGCCCACCGTCCTCACCCCGCACGCCGGGGAGGCCGCGGCGCTGCTCGGCGCCCGCCGCGAGGAGGTCGAGGCAGGGCGGCTCGCCGCCGTACGCGAACTGGCCGCCCGGTTCGGCGCCACGGTCCTGCTCAAGGGGTCGACCACCCTCATCGCCACCGACACCCCGCACACCCCGGTCCGGGTCAACCCGACGGGCACCGGGTGGCTGGCGACCGCCGGCAGCGGCGACGTGCTCTCCGGCCTCACCGGCTCCCTGCTCGCCGCCGGCCTCGCCCCGCTCGACGCGGCCTCCGCCGGCGCCTACCTGCACGGCCTCGCGGCCCGCCGCGCCGCGGACGGCTCCCCGCTCGCCGCGCTGGACGTCGCCGACGCCATCCCCGCGGCCTGGCGGGACGTCCGCGCCTGAGAGACGCTGGAGGAAGCAACCTCACACGAGAGGCGATCCGCCGTGAGCAGCAGCGATGACGTGCGCGTCCGCCGGGTGTACGACCCCGCGGAGGACGGCGACGGAACGAGGGTCCTGGTCGACCGGCTGTGGCCGCGCGGGGTCTCCAAGGAGCGGGCCGCGATCGACCGGTGGCTCAAGGACCTCACCCCGTCGGACGAACTGCGCTCCTGGTACCACGAGGACCGCTCCGGGACGCGCTACGACGCCTTCGTGGACCGCTACCGCGCCGAACTCGCCGACCCGGTGCACACGGCGGCCGTGGACGAACTGGTGGGGCTGGTCCGCGAGGGCGGCCCGGTGACGCTCGTCACGGCGGTCAAGGACGTCCCGCACAGCCACGTACCGGTCCTCGCCGACCACCTGGAACACGAACTGCACCACGCCTGACCTGCCCACGGAGCGGAAAGGCGCGCCCCGCCGGGCCCGGTGTCCAGCAGGCCGGGCCGTACGGCTCTGAGACACTGGGCGCGATATGAACGAGACAGCGTCCCTCAGAGCCCGTGCCGAGATCGACCTCGCCGCACTCCGCGCCAATGTGCGCGTGCTGCGTGCTCGGGCGTCCGGGGCGCGGCTCATGGCCGTGGTCAAGGCCGACGCCTACGGGCACGGCGCGGTCCCCTGCGCGCGCGCCGCACTGGAGGCCGGCGCCGCCTGGCTGGGCACCGCGACCCCGCAGGAGGCCCTGGCCCTGCGCGCGGCCGGGCTCGAAGCACCGATGATGTGCTGGCTGTGGACGCCGGGCGGGCCCTGGCGCGAGGCGATCGAGGCCGGCGTCGACGTGTCGGTGAGCGGCATGTGGGCACTCGACGAGGTCACCGCCGCCGCCGCGGAGGCCGGGCGGCCCGCCCGTATCCACCTCAAGGCCGACACCGGCCTCGGCCGGGCCGGCTGCCAGCCCGCCGACTGGCCGGAACTGGTCGCCGCCGCCCGTACCGCCGAGCAGGCGGGCACGGTCCGCGTCACCGGCCTGTGGTCCCACTTCGCCTGCGCCGACGAGCCGGGCCACCCCTCGATCACCGCCCAGCTGAACACCTTCCGCGACATGGTGGCGTACGCGGAGAAGGCTGGCGTGGAGCCCGAGGTGCGGCACATCGCCAACTCCCCGGCCACCCTCACCCTCCCCGAGTCCCACTTCGACCTCGTGCGCACCGGCATCGCCATGTACGGCATCTCGCCGGGGCCCGAACTGGGCACCGCCGCCGACTTCGGGCTGCGCCCCGTCATGACGCTCGCCGCGTCCGTCGCCCTGGTCAAGCACGTACCGGCCGGCCACGGCATCAGCTACGGCCACCACTACACGACGGCCGCGGAGACCACGCTCGGCCTGGTGCCGCTCGGGTACGCCGACGGCATCCCGCGCCACGCGTCCGGCCGGGGCCCCGTCCTGGTCGGCGGGGTGCGGCGGACGATCGCGGGCCGGGTGGCCATGGACCAGTTCGTCGTGGACCTGGACGGCGACCAGGTGGCGGCCGGCAGCGAGGCGGTGCTGTTCGGCCCCGGCGACCGGGGCGAGCCGAGCGCCGAGGACTGGGCCGAGGCGGCCGGCACGATCGCGTACGAGATCGTCACCCGGATCGGCGGCCGGGTGCCGCGCGTCCACCGGGGCGCCGAGGACGGGGCCCCGGCCGGGGTCTGACCGGGCACGGGCCACAGATGCCCGCGGGCCGGGACCGACCGACACGAGCGACGAGGAGCGCGGCACGGTGAGCGAGATCAGCGCGGGTGACGCGGTGGCGACGGCCGCTTCCGCGGCCGGCTGGCGCCGGGCGGGAGTCGCCGGCGCCGCCATAGGTGTGCTCGCCGCCGGGGCGGCGGCCGGAGTCGCGGTCGAGCGGCTGACGGTCGGCCGGTCCATGCGCAAGCGCGCCCGGCTGGCCCTGGACGCCACCGGACCGTACGGCTCGCTGCGCGGGGTGCCGGGCCGGGCCACGGCCGACGACGGCACCGAGCTGTTCTACGAGGTGGACGAGATCGACGGGGCGGGACCCGACGGCACCGCGTCCTTCGCCGCGGGCGCGGGCCCCCGCAGGCGCCGGCTCTTCGGACGCAAGGCGCCCGCCCCGGTCACGGTCGTCTTCAGCCACGGCTACTGCCTCAGCCAGGACTCCTGGCACTTCCAGCGGGCCGCCCTGCGCGGCATCGTGCGCACCGTCCACTGGGACCAGCGCAGCCACGGCCGCTCCGAGCGCGGCCGGGCCCAGGCCCGCGCCGGCGGCGGGGTGCCGGTCGGCATCGACCAGCTCGGCCGCGACCTCAAGGCGGTCATCGACGCGGCCGCCCCCGAGGGTCCGCTCGTCCTGGTCGGCCACTCCATGGGCGGCATGACGATCATGGCGCTCGCCGACCGGTACCCGGAGCTGATCCGCGACCGGGTCGCCGCCGTCGCGTTCGTCGGCACGTCGGGCGGGAAGCTCGACGAGGTCAGCTTCGGGCTGCCGGTCGCGGGCGTCAACGCGGTGCGCCGGGTGCTGCCCGGGGTGCTGAGGGCGCTCGGCTCGCAGGCGGAGCTGGTGGAGCGGGGACGGCGGGCGACCGCCGACCTGTTCGCCGGGCTGATCAAGCGGTACTCGTTCGGCTCGCGGGACGTGGACCCGGCGGTCGCGCGGTTCGCCGAGCGGCTCATCGAGGCCACCCCGATCGACGTGGTCGCCGAGTTCTACCCCGCCTTCGCCGAACACGACCAGAGCGCGGCCCTGCCCCTCTTCCGCGATCTGCCGGTCCTCATCCTGGCCGGCGACAAGGACCTGGTGACGCCCAGCTCGCACAGCGAGGCCATCGCGGACCGGCTGCCCGAAGCGGAACTGGTCATCGTTCCCGACGCCGGCCACCTCGTGATGCTGGAACACCCGGAGACGGTGACCGACCGGCTCGCCGACCTGCTGGTGCGGGCGGGAGCCGTACCGGAATCCTGACGGCCGCGCCCGTATCGTTTCCGGACATGGAAGCAGCGCAGAACAGCCCGGCGGCCGCCGGGACCGCCGAGAACACCCCGTCCGCCGTCACCGTGGAGCTGGCGGTCGACTCCCCCGAACAGATGGGGGCCCTGGGCCGCAGGCTCGCCTCCGTGCTGCGCCCCGGCGACCTCGTGATGCTCACCGGCGAGCTGGGCGCGGGCAAGACGACCCTGACCCGGGGACTCGGCGAGGGCCTGGGGGTGCGCGGCGCCGTCACGTCCCCCACCTTCGTGATCGCCCGGGTCCACCCCCCGCTCGGCGCCGGGCCCGCGCTGGTCCATGTCGACGCGTACCGGCTGGGCGGCGGTCTGGACGAGATGGAGGACCTGGACCTGGATGTGTCGCTGCCGGATTCGGTGGTCGTCGTGGAGTGGGGCGACGGCAAGGTCGAGGAGCTGTCGGAGGACCGGCTCCAGGTGCTCATCGACCGCGCGGTCGGGGACACGGACGACGAGCGGCGCTCGGTGACGCTGCGGGGCGTGGGCGCCAGGTGGGCGGGGCTGCGCAACGAGTCCTGGGCGCCCTGGGCCTGAGCGGAGCCGTTGTTTCCGACGCGGTGTCGGTAAAATGTTGCGCCGGACGGGGCAGGCATGGTCACATGGAGGACGAGAGCAGGTTAGGTCTGCCTAACCATGCCTTCCACCGGAGTCCCAGGAGGCGTCCATGCCGGCATCCGAGCATGAAGCGCAGCCGCCGCGCGCGGTATCGATGAGCGCCCTGCTGGCCGCGGGAGCGGCGGCGAACGCGGTATCCACCCCGCCGAAGACCCCGGCGGGCGACGAAGCCTCCGACCGCCCCGGGAACGGCGGCAAGCGGAAACCCGGCGGCCCGGCGAATTCCGGGCGCCCGGCGGAACCCGGCCCGTCCGGCGACTGAGGACGCCTCCGACGGGCCCGGCAGCGGCCCGCGGCCCCGCCCGCGCGGGGCCCCGCCCGGCCGGGCTTACGGAACCACGACCACCTTCACGCTCACCGTGGCGAACGTCCACATCGCGTTGCCGTCCTCGCGGGTCATCCGGACGCCGCCCGCCTTCAGGGTCGGGTCGGGCTCCTCCATCGAGCCGTCCTGGGCCGCGCTGAAGCCGATGGCCACGTCGTCCACCGAGGCGAACCGCACCACGTGCTCGATCGGCACCCCGTCGGAGCCCTGCACGGTGCCGGAGCGCGAGGTCACCGTGTAGGTGCCCGGCACGGCCGTCACCGCGCTCGGCATGACCTCGAACGTCCGGGAAGCCTTGCCCTTCGCGTCCACCAGCCAGACCCGGCGGTCACTCAGCGCGTACACGACGCGCGTCCCGGTGCCGGAGTCGGCGGGGACCGCGAGCGGGTCCTTCTTCGCCTTCGGCTTGGAGTGCCCGGCGCCGGCCGGAGCCGGGGCGCTGTTCGACGCCTTCGGCTTCGCGCCCAGATCGTCCGGCACGTTGGCGGAGGCCTGGTAGGCCAGGAAGCCGACCACGGCGACGGCCGCCGCGGTGAGCGCGGCCACGATTCCCGAGCTGCCCCTTGCCACCGTGCGTGCCTCTTTCGCTGTCGTGTGCCATAAGGCGAGTGCCGTAAGTCGTACAAGCGTTTACACGTACTCCGCGTACAACCGGTGACGGTAGCAGCCGGGGTCGCCCGGAACGGGAAGCCGTACGGGGCGCGGGGCGGACCTCGCCGGAGCCGTAGGCTGTTTGCGTGCTCTTGCTCGCAATGGATACCGCCACCCCCGCCGTCACCGTCGCCCTGCACGACGGGACCCGCGTCGTCGCCGAGTCCGCCCAGGTCGACGCCCGCAGGCACGGGGAGCTGCTGCTGCCCGCCGTCGACCGGGTACTCGCGGACGCCGGGGTGAAACTCGACGCCGTGACGGACGTCGTCGTCGGCGTCGGCCCCGGACCGTACACCGGGCTGCGGGTCGGCCTCGTCACGGCCGCGACGTTCGGCTCGGCGCTGTCCGTGCCGGTGCACGGGCTGTGCACCCTGGACGGCCTCGCGTACGCCGCAGGTCTCGACGGGCTCGAAGGGCCCTTCGCCGTCGCCACGGACGCCCGCCGCAAGGAGGTCTACTGGGCACGGTACGAGGACGCCCGCACCCGGGCCGAAGGCCCCTGCGTGGACCGGCCGGCCGACATCGCCGAGCGGCTCGCGGGCCTCCCCGTCGTCGGGGCGGGCGCGGTGCTCTACCCCGACGCCTTCCCGGACGCCCGCGGCCCCGAACACCTCGCGGCGGGCGCCCTCGCCGGCCTCGCCGCCGAACGCCTCGCGGCCGGCGCCGAACTGCTCCCGCCGCAGCCGCTCTACCTCCGCAGGCCCGACGCGCAGGTCCCGAAGAACTACAAGGTGGTCACCCCGCAGTGACCGCCACGACCGCAGTGCTGCGTGAGATGCGCTGGTGGGACATCGACGCCGTGCTGGAGCTGGAGCACGAGCTGTTCCCGGACGACGCCTGGTCGGCCGGCATGTTCTGGTCCGAGCTGGCGCACGCGCGGGGACCGGGGGCCACCCGCCGCTACGTCGTCGCCGAGGAGCCGGGCACCGGCCGGATCGCCGGGTACGCGGGCCTCGCCGCCGCCGGTGACCTCGCCGACGTACAGACGATCGGTGTCACCCGCGGCCACTGGGGCGGCGGACTCGGCTCCGAGCTGCTGACCGACCTGCTCAAGCACGCCACGGCCTTCGAGTGCGCCGAAGTGCTGCTGGAGGTCCGCGTCGACAACACCCGGGCCCAGAAGCTGTACGCCCGCTTCGGCTTCGAACCGATCGGCTTCCGCCGCGGCTACTACCAGCCGGGCAACATCGACGCGCTCGTCATGCGCCTCCACGTACACGAAGACGTACAAGAAGACGTACGAGAAACAGAGACTGACTGATGGCTGACGAACCGCTCGTACTCGGCATCGAGACCTCCTGCGACGAAACCGGCGTCGGGATCGTCCGGGGCACGACGCTCCTCGCCGACGCCGTCGCGTCCAGCGTCGACACGCACGCCCGCTTCGGCGGCGTCGTCCCGGAGATCGCCTCCCGGGCGCACCTGGAGGCGATGGTCCCCACCATCGAGCGCGCCCTGAAGGAGGCCGGCGTCAGCGGGCGGGACCTCGACGGCATCGCCGTCACCGCGGGCCCCGGCCTCGCGGGAGCCCTGCTTGTCGGCGTCTCGGCGGCCAAGGCGTACGCGTACGCGCTGAACAAGCCGCTGTACGGGGTCAACCACCTCGCCTCGCACATCTGCGTCGACCAGCTGGAGCACGGCCCGCTGCCCGAGCCCACCATGGCGCTCCTGGTCAGCGGCGGGCACTCCTCGCTGCTCCTGGCGCCCGACATCACCAACGACGTGCGGCCCCTCGGGGCGACCATCGACGACGCGGCGGGCGAGGCCTTCGACAAGATCGCCCGGGTGCTGGACCTCGGCTTCCCCGGCGGCCCGGTCATCGACCGGCTTGCCAGGGAGGGCGACCCGGCCGCCATCGCCTTCCCGCGCGGCCTGACCGGCTCGCGCGACCCCGCGTACGACTTCTCCTTCTCCGGCCTGAAGACCTCCGTCGCCCGCTGGATCGAGGCGAAGCGCGCGGCCGGCGAGGACGTGCCGGTACGGGACGTGGCCGCGTCCTTCCAGGAGGCCGTGGTGGACGTGCTCACCCGCAAGGCCGTCCGCGCCTGCAAGGACGAGGGCGTCGACCACCTGATGATCGGCGGCGGTGTCGCGGCCAACTCGCGGCTGCGGGCGCTCGCCGAGGAGCGGTGCGAGCGGGCCGGCATCCGGCTGCGCGTGCCGCGCCCCAAGCTGTGCACCGACAACGGGGCGATGGTCGCCGCGCTCGGCGCCGAGATGGTGGCCCGCAACCGGCCCGCCTCCGACCTGGAGCTGTCCGCCGACTCCTCGCTGCCGGTCACC
Organism: Streptomyces sp. Mut1; assembly: GCF_030719295.1. Taxonomy (NCBI): domain Bacteria; kingdom Bacillati; phylum Actinomycetota; class Actinomycetes; order Kitasatosporales; family Streptomycetaceae; genus Streptomyces; species Streptomyces castrisilvae. The sequence goes on from NZ_CP120997.1 coordinate 4,831,442, forward strand.
GAGACCCATGTCCCCGGCGCCCACGCCCACACCCACGACCATGACCACGTGCACGAGGTCAGCAAGGACAACCTGTACTCATGAGCGCCCCCGCCACCGCCCTGATGTGGGAGGCCCGCGCCACCGAGGGCCGGGGCGCCGAGCTGCTGGAGTGGGCCCGCGCCCGCGCCGCAGAGCTGCCCCGGTCCCCGCTGCGCGGCGAACTCCTGCGCGCCCCGCAGGACCGGGTCCTGGTCATCACCTGGTGGGACGGGGCGTACGGCGACGAGCTGCCGGAGCTGCCGGAGCCGGACGCGTCCCTGATCACCCGCCCGGTGCACCGCTGGCGCTTCGAGTCGCTGGGTCCGGTGGCGCCCGGCCGATGAGTTCCGGGCCCGCCCGCGGTCTACCCTGCACGGCACTTTGCACCAATCGGTGAGGAGAAGACCATGCAGAAGGTGACCACGTTCCTGTGGTTCGACAAGAACCAGGCCGAAGAAGCGGCCGACTACTACATCTCCGTCATCGGCGGCGACTCCCGCGTGCTGGAGGTGACCCGCTGGACCGCCGCGTCCCCCGGCGAGGAGGGGGCGGTGATGACCGTACGGTTCCAGCTCGACGGCGCCGAGTACGTCGCGTTCGACGGCGGGCCCGAGTTCCCCTTCTCCGAGGCGGTCTCCCTCTCCGTCGAGTGCGATTCGCAGGAGGAGGCGGACCGGCTGTGGACCACGCTCAGCTCGGACGGCGGGCAGGAGAGCCAGTGCGGCTGGCTCAAGGACCGCTTCGGCGTCTCCTGGCAGATCGTCCCGCCGGGCCTGGGCGAGGTTCTGACCGACCCGGACCCGGAGAAGGCGGCCCGCGCGATGAAGGCGATGCTCGCCATGAAACGGATCGACATCGAGGCCCTGCGCAACGCCTGAGCCCCGCGCGGCAGTTGGGGGGACGCTCGATAGGGTCGGGGCCATGCCCCCTCGCTCGGCGCTGCCGCCGCCCCCGCCGCCCGTGGAGATACGCGCCTGGCCCGACCGCGAGGCGCTGCTCGCCGACCGGGCCTATCTGCTCGGCGTACTGGTCAGGATGCACATCGGCCCCGGCCGGCTCGGGCTGCTGTGGCTGTGGGGGCTGCTCGGCGCGCTCGGGTGGTCACTGACCGGGACGGCCCTCATCGCGTTCGAGGACAGCTACGACTTCTTCAGCGCCGTCTTCGGCGTGGTCCTGTTCGCCATGGGCGCCGCCTGCCTGGTGCCCGCGGTGACCCTGGTCGCGGCCGGAGTGCGCCGGGACATGGCGGTGCGCCGGCTGCTGGAGCGGTGGGGCGAGCTGGACCGGGACCCGGCCAGGGACGCCGTGCTCCGGCTGCCGGGCACGAGCCTGGTGTGGCTGCTGCCGTCCTTCGTGCTGTGCGCGCTCGGGCTGTACGCCTGCGTCGTCGTGCCCGCCGGAGCGGTCCGGGGCCAGGACACCTACGGGCTGATGGCGCTGATCATGGGCCTGGGATTCCTCACCTGGATCGTCGGCCTCATCGGCATCGTCAAGGCCTTCTGGCACCGGCGCTGGATTCTCCGGACGCTGGCCGGGGGCATCGCGCCGGGACCACTGATCTCTGCGGGCGGCGGCGCACACCGCTGAGCCCAGCCGATCTAGTCTTGGCGTGTACACGGATAACGCTGTGTCCGACGTGATGCAGGGGGAGGGCGTTTCATGGAGTGGTACTGGTGGGTGCTCATCATCTTCTGGACGGGCGGCTTCGGCTGGCTCGCCGACAACATCCGCACCGCGCTGCGCAACCGGCACACCCGCAGGCTGGAGCTGTTGGAGGCCGGCCGGCAGGAACGGCTCGCGGTCGAGGCCGCCAACAAGCCGCCCGAGCCCGTCTGCGGCTGCACGCACCACCTCGCCAAGCACGACAAGCAGGGCAAGTGCCATGAGCGGGTCGAGCTGCCGACCGCCTGGGACGAGCAGAAGAAGCCCGTCCGCTTCGAGTCGGGCCAGTGCAACTGCCAGCAGTACGTCGGCCCTCAGCCCCTCTCCCAGGTGTACGCCGAGGACCTGACCGATCTCGCGTGACGCATTCGGCCGCCCCCGTGTGAGCCACCCGGGGGGACCGTGCGGACCCGGCGGCGGTGTCGGGCCCGATGCCCTTTCACGTCCTGGCAATATGCGGCGCCATGCAGCCAGTACGACAAAAGGACAAATTGGCCATGAATGGGCGCAGACCGGGTGCGGTGACGGGCGGGCGGCAGCGGGCGCGACGGGGACGGAGCCACCTGCGGCGCCGGCCGGGCCACGCGGTCCTGGCCGCGCTCCTGGTGGTCGCAGCCGCCTCCGGCTGCGCGGCCGAGGCCGGCGACACGGGGACCGGGCAGGGCGCGAAGCTCCAGGCCGGACAGCCGGGCGCGCCCGCCGACGCCCCGGCCGCCGGAGCGCTGGGCACCCGCGCCGCGCAGGCGGAGCGGGCCAAGCTCGCCCAGGCCGCCCGCGCGGTCGCCGCCAAGAAGTGGGGCCTGGCGAGCACCCCGCTCGCGCCGCCCGCACCGCCCGCCGTGAAGCCGCACATCACCACCCGCAAGGGCTTCGAGGTCGAGGGTCAGGACGACTCGCTGCCGCCGGTCTTCACCACGGTCCCCACCAAGGACAAGGTCGTCTTCCTCACCATGGACGACGGCGACGACAAGGACCCCGAGCTGCTGAAGATGATGTCGGAGCTGAACATCCCGTACAGCGCCTTCCTCAGCGACTACCTGGTGCGCGACAACTACACGTACTTCAAGGACGCCGAGGCGCGCGGGGTCACGCTCAACAACCACACGCTCAACCACCGCTACATGCCCGGTCTCTCCTACGAGGAGCAGAAGCGCGAGATCTGCGACCAGCAGGACATCATCGAGAAGCAGTTCGGCAAGCGGCCCCGGCTCTTCCGCCCGCCGTACGGCAACTACAACACCGACACCCTGAAGATCGCCAAGTCCTGCGGCATCACCGCGGTGCCGCTCTGGGCCGAGGAGGCGTTCCCCGACCACATGGAGTGGCGCGAGGAGGACCTCGACCTGCATCCCGGCGACATCATCCTCACCCACTTCCGGGGCAAGAAGGACTGGAAGGGCAGCATGCCCGACCTGATCCGGTCCGTCATGAAGACCGTCACGGACAAGGGGTACGCGGTGGCCCGGCTGGAGGACTACGTGTGAGAAGGGCGTGGCCCGGATCCGCCACGAGGGGCGTGAATTGGCACTCCGCTTGACCGAGTGCTAATCACGGTCATAGTCTCAGTGCTGGCACTCCCCACTGGAGAGTGCCAGCAGTACTGTGCGACCGGCAGGTCCGGCACCCGCGACGACGGGCTCACCTGGTCGCCATCCAAAGACTGTTAAACCCCGTGAGATCTCCGAAGGGGGAGACCGGATCGTGTCGACCGCCAGCTCCAAGGTTGCGATCAAGCCGCTTGAGGACCGCATTGTGGTCCAGCCGCTCGACGCCGAGCAGACCACGGCCTCCGGCCTGGTTATTCCGGACACCGCGAAGGAGAAGCCCCAGGAGGGCGTCGTCCTGGCCGTGGGTCCGGGCCGCTTCGAGAACGGCGAGCGCCTTCCGCTCGACGTCAAGACCGGCGATGTCGTGCTGTACAGCAAGTACGGCGGCACCGAGGTGAAGTACAACGGCGAGGAGTACCTCGTCCTCTCGGCTCGCGACGTGCTCGCGATCATCGAGAAGTAGTTCACTCACCGTTTTGCTTCTGTTCTGCGCCCCTGGCCCCCAGCGAGATGACTAGCCGGGCGGCAGGGGCGCAGTTCTTGTTTCGAGAGGACAGTTCAGCTCCATGGCGAAGATCCTGAAGTTCGACGAGGACGCCCGTCGCGCCCTTGAGCGCGGCGTCAACAAGCTTGCCGACACGGTGAAGGTGACGATCGGCCCCAAGGGCCGCAACGTCGTCATCGACAAGAAGTTCGGTGCTCCCACCATCACCAACGACGGTGTCACCATCGCGCGCGAGGTCGAGCTGGACGACCCGTACGAGAACCTCGGTGCGCAGCTGGTGAAGGAGGTGGCGACCAAGACCAACGACGTGGCCGGTGACGGTACGACCACCGCCACCGTGCTCGCCCAGGCGCTCGTCCGCGAGGGTCTGCGCAACGTCGCCGCGGGTGCCTCCCCGGCCGCCCTGAAGAAGGGCATCGACGCCGCGGTCAAGGCCGTCTCCGAGGAGCTCCTCGCGACCGCCCGCCCGATCGACGACAAGTCCGACATCGCCGCCGTCGCCGCGCTCTCCGCGCAGGACGCCCAGGTCGGCGAGCTCATCGCGGACGCGATGGACAAGGTCGGCAAGGACGGTGTCATCACCGTCGAGGAGTCCAACACCTTCGGTCTGGACCTCGACTTCACCGAGGGCATGGCCTTCGACAAGGGCTACCTGTCGCCGTACATGGTGACCGACCAGGAGCGTATGGAGGCCGTCCTCGACGACCCGTACATCCTGATCCACCAGGGCAAGATCGGCTCGATCCAGGAGCTGCTGCCGCTCCTGGAGAAGGTCATCCAGGCCGGTGGCTCCAAGCCGCTGCTGATCATCGCCGAGGACGTCGAGGGCGAGGCGCTGTCGACCCTGGTCGTCAACAAGATCCGCGGCACGTTCAACGCCGTCGCCGTGAAGGCCCCCGGCTTCGGTGACCGCCGCAAGGCCATGCTCGGCGACATCGCCACCCTCACCGGTGCGACCGTCATCGCCGAGGAGGTCGGCCTCAAGCTCGACCAGGCCGGCCTGGACGTGCTGGGCACCGCCCGCCGCGTGACCGTCTCCAAGGACGACACCACCATCGTCGACGGTGGCGGCAAGTCCGACGAGGTCGCCGGCCGGGTCAACCAGATCAAGGCCGAGATCGACGCCACGGACTCCGACTGGGACCGCGAGAAGCTCCAGGAGCGCCTGGCGAAGCTGGCCGGCGGGGTCTGCGTGATCCGCGTCGGTGCCGCCACCGAGGTGGAGCTCAAGGAGAAGAAGCACCGTCTGGAGGACGCCATCTCCGCGACCCGCGCCGCGGTCGAGGAGGGCATCGTCTCCGGTGGTGGCTCCGCTCTCGTCCACGCCGTCAAGGTCCTGGAGGGCAACCTCGACAAGACCGGCGACGAGGCCACCGGTGTCGCGGTCGTGCGCCGCGCCGCCGTCGAGCCGCTCCGCTGGATCGCGGAGAACGCGGGCCTGGAGGGCTACGTCATCACCTCCAAGGTCGCCGAGCTGGACAAGGGCCAGGGCTTCAACGCCGCGACCGGCGAGTACGGCGACCTGGTGAAGGCCGGCGTCATCGACCCGGTCAAGGTCACCCGCTCCGCCCTGGAGAACGCCGCCTCCATCGCGTCGCTGCTGCTCACGACCGAGACCCTGGTCGTCGAGAAGCCGGCCGAGGAGGAGCCGGAGGCCGGTCACAGCCACGGCCACTCCCACTAGTACACAGCGAAAGGCCCGGTACCCCTCGTGGGGTGCCGGGCCTTTCGTGTGTGGGTCACTGGGGCCCGTACTTGCGGCCCGTCCGGGAGGTCACGCCTCCGAGCAGCCCGCGCGGGGCCACCTTCACCAGCCCCATCAGCGCCTTGTAGCGGGGATCGGGGATGGACAGGGACTTGCCGCGGGCCAGGTCCGCGAGCGCCGTGGCCACCAGCTTGTCGGCGTCGAGCCACATCCAGCCCGGGATGTTGCCCGTGCCCATCCCGGCCCGCTGGTGGAACTCCGTCCGTACGAAGCCGGGGCAGAGCGCCATCATCCGCACCCCCGAACCCGCCAGGTCCCTCGCCGCGCCCTGGGTGAACTGCACGACCCACGCCTTGGACGCCCCGTACGTACCGCGCGGCACGAACGCCGCGACCGAGGCCACGTTGACGATCCCGCCCCTGCCGCGCTCCTTCATGCCGGCCGCGGCCGCCGAGGTCAGCCGCAGGACCGCCTCGCAGTGCACCTTCAGCATCGTCAGCTCGTCGGCCATGGGCACGTCGAGGAAGCTGCCCTTGTTGCCGAACCCGGCGTTGTTGACCAGGAGATCGACCGGCTGGAGGCGGTCGCCGATCCGGTCCTCGACCGCGCCGATCCCCTGGTCCGTGGACAGGTCGGCGGTCAGCACCTCGGCCTCGATGCCGTGCCGGTCGTGCAGCTCGGTGGCCTGCTCCCGCAGCCGGCCGGTGTCGCGGGCCACCAGCACGAGGTTGTGCCCGTCGGCCGCGAGCCGCCGTGCGAAGGCGGCCCCGATGCCCGCGGTCGCGCCCGTAATCAGTGCAGTCGTCATACGCGGCACGTTAGAGCATCCGGAACCGGCCGTTCACGGCGCTCTCGCCACCCCCGCGCACTCAGGAAGCGGCGAGCTCCGCCACGTAGGCGCGCGCCTTCCGCAGCGCCTCGGGGTGCAGCGCGTCGCCGGCCGGCAGGAGCAGCGGCAGCAGGTCGCGCCGGGTCGTCACCGCCCGGAACTGGAGCTCCACCGTCACCCCGTGGTCCGGCCGGTGCACGATCTCGACCGGGTCCCCGGCCCGGACGGAGCCCGGGGTGACGACCCGGAAGTACGCCCCGGGGGCCGCCGCCCGCGTGAACCGCTTGAGCCAGCGCGCCTCGCCGATGTGGCCGGCGAACGTACGGCACGGAATCCGGCCCGATGTGACCTCCAGGACCGGGCCGGCACCGATCCGCCAGCGCTCACCGATCAGCGCGCCGCTGACCCGCAGCCCGGCCGTGGTCAGGTTCTCGCCGAACGAGCCGTTGGGCAGCGGGCGTCCCAGCTCCCGTTCCCACGCGTCGAGTTCCTCGCGGGCGAAGGCGTAGACCGCCTGGTGCGAGCCGCCGTGGTAGCGCAGGTCGCACACCGCGTCCCCGGCGAGACCGCTGCCGCCCTCACCCTCGGGCCCCGGGTCGCAGACCCGCACCGGCCCCTCGACGGGGCGCTTGTCGATCCCGGTCATGCCGCCCGGGGCGTTGGTGTAGGACGCCGCCTTGGGACGCCCCGCGTTCACGGTCAGCACTGTCGTCGCGGTCATACCCGAACGCTAGACCAGACCCGCACCCAAAGGCACGCGCAAATAATTAGCCCGTGTCCCCAAGAATCGCTTATGATCGAGGGGTGATCGAAGCCCGCCACCTCCGCGTCCTGCGCGCCGTGTCCACCACCGGCTCGTTCTCCGCCGCAGCCCGTGAACTGGGCTGCACCCAGCCCGCCGTCAGCCAGCAGATGAAGGCCCTGGAGTCCTCCGCCGGGACCACGCTGCTGATCCGCACGGGCCGCGAGATGCGGCTGACACAGGCGGGCGAGGCCCTTGTGCGCCACGCGTCGGGCATCCTCGCCGGGCTCACCGCGGCCGAGGAGGAGGTCGCCGCGATCGCGGGGCTGCGGGCCGGCCGGGTCCGCCTGGTCTCGTTCCCGAGCGGCAGTTCGTCCCTGGTTCCCGGCGCCCTCGCCGCGCTGCGGGCCGAACACCCCGGCACCCGGGTCTCGCTGGTCGAGGCCGAGCCGCCCCGGTCGGTGGAGATGCTGCGCGACGGCGACTGCGACATCGCGCTCGCCTTCCGGTACGGCGAACCGGGCGCCGAGTGGGACGACCTGGTGGTGCGCCCGCTGCTCACCGACCGGCTGACCGGCCTCGTCCCCGAGGGGCACGCGCTGGCGGGCCGCGAGGAGGTGGGCATCGCCGAACTCGCGGGGGAGTCCTGGATCGCCGGGTGCCCCCGGTGCCGCAGGCAGCTCGTGGAGGTGTGCGAGGAGTCCGGCTTCACCCCCCGCATCGACTTCGCCACCGATGACTATCCGGCGGTGATCGGCCTGGTCGGCGCGGGTCTGGGCGTGGCGGTGCTGCCGGCGCTTGCGATCGAGTCGGTGCGCCCGATGGGCGCCAGGACCGTCACGGTGGAGCCGGCCATCGAGCGCGAGATCGTCGCGCTGACCCTGCCCGACCTGGCGCGGGTCCCGGCCGTGGCGGCGACCCTGGACCAGCTGTCCCTGGCGGCGGCCCGCTGAGGCCGCGCCTGCGGGGCGGCGGGGCGGGGCGGCGCTGTGGGGCGATGGGCGGGGCGATGAAGAAACGTTTCTGTTGTGGTGTGGGCCGGGCGGGGGATCAGCCGTGGCCGGGCGGGGACGAGGGGGCCGCCGCCGAGATCAGCCGGTTGCGGGCGCGTCCCATCAGCTCCTCGCGCTCGTCCTCGGTCAGTCCGCCCCACACGCCGTAGGGCTCGCGCACCGCCAGCGCGTGCGCCGCGCACTCGGCGCGCACCGGGCACCGCATGCAGACCTCCTTCGCGGAGGTCTCGCGGGCGCTGCGGGCGGCCCCGCGTTCCCCCTCGGGGTGGAAGAACAGCGAGCTGTCGACCCCGCGGCAGGCTGCCAGCAGCTGCCAGTCCCACAGATCGGCGTTGGGTCCGGGAAGGCGGGAGAAATCGGCCATTGCTTGTCCCCTCGAAACCGTGCTGAGTCGGAAACGTCGTTGTCGTTCGTCGTGGACCGGATGCGTCGTGGGTGGGTGCTCGTCGATGACCGCGTACAAAACCGTACATCTACGGTGTTAGTAGATGTAAATATGACTGGTTGCGAATCTAGCCACAGACACCAGTAAAAGGGAAGAAATCCCGCTAAATGGGGCATAGAGTCATCGGAAGTTTCGGTTGACGACTGGACGACCCGTGGCGTTCTGCTCCGTGTGCGCGTCCTCACGTAGAGTGCCGAACTCGGTCTTCCAACCCGTAACTCTTTCGAGTGACCATCGTTGAGAGTGCGGAGGCGGTTGGCAGAAAGAGCGATCGGGCAGATGTCCGAGAGCGTCAACCGCACAGGTGACGACTTGTAACAGCCTGGAGGCTCAAGGTGACGCGCATCAGCTGCGGAGGGCGGTCATGACATCCGTCCTCGTCTGCGACGACTCCCCGCTTGCCCGAGAAGCGCTCCGTCGCGCGGTCGCGACCGTGCCCGGCGTCGAGCGTGTGACGACGGCCGCCAACGGCGAGGAAGTCCTCCGCCGCTGGGGTGCCGACCGTTCGGATCTGATTCTCATGGACGTACGCATGCCCGGCCTCGGGGGGGTGGAGACGGTCCGACGGCTGCTTTCCGCCGACCCCGGCGCCCGGATCATCATGCTGACCGTCGCCGAGGACCTGGACGGCGTCGCGCTGGCGGTCGCCGCCGGCGCCCGCGGTTATCTGCACAAGGACGCCTCCCGGGCCGAGCTCCGGGCGACCGTCACCCAGGCCCTGGCGGACCCGACGTGGCGGCTCGCCCCACGCCGGCTGCGCTCGGCCGAGATGGGTGCGGCGCCCACGCTCACCGCGCGTGAGATCCAGGTCCTCGAAGGGATGAGCCACGGCCGCTCCAACGCGGAGATCGGTCGCGAGCTGTTCCTCTCCGAGGACACGGTGAAGACGCACGCCCGGCGGCTGTTCAAGAAGCTCGGTGCCTCGGACCGGGCGCACGCGGTGGCGCTCGGCTTCCGCTGGGGCCTGGTCCGCTGACGGCAGGCCCGGCCGGCGGCCCCGGACGGGGGTGCGGCGCGAGCCGTACCCCGCCGGCGGAGCCCGCCGCCCAGGCGGTATGTGACGCTTCCCGGCCGATGCCGCATCCTTGAGACGTGGAGTTCCTCGGGAACGATTCGGTCGAGCGGAAGGGGAGGGCGCAGGACATGACTTCCGGCGCACCCGCTCATAACGCTTCGGTGCACAACTACGGACGCGGTGCCGCGGATGACGCGGGGCCGGGGCACCATGGTCCGATGCGCGACGACGGAACGACGGTGATCGGTGCCCTGGTGCACCGGGCCGTCGAGGGCGACGCGCAGGCCACGCACGATCTGCTGGCCCACGTCCACCCACTGGCGCTGCGTTACTGCAGGTCCCGGCTGAGCCGGCTGCCCGGTGACGCCCGCCACTTCGTCGAGGACCTGGCGCAGGAGGTCTGCGTCGCGGTGCTCATGGCCCTGCCGCGCTACAAGGACACGGGCAGACCCTTCGAAGCCTTCGTCTTCGCCATCGCCGGGCACAAGGTGGCCGATCTCCAGCGCGCCGCGATGCGGCACCCGGGATCGACCGTGCCCTCCGACGAGATGCCGGAGCGGCCCGACGATTCGCTCGGCCCGGAGGAACGCGCGCTGCTCAGCAGCGACGCCGCCTGGGCCAAGAAGCTCCTCGCCAACCTCCCGGAGAACCAGCGCGAACTGCTCGTTCTGCGGGTCGCGGTCGGGCTGACCGCCGAGGAGACCGGGCAGATGCTGGGCATGTCGCCGGGTGCCGTGCGGGTCGCGCAGCACCGGGCGCTGAGCCGGCTGCGGGCCCTCGCGGAGCAGTGAGCCGGAAATCCGGCCGTGCCGTAGGAAGCTGCCGTAGGAAGCTACAGAACCCGCGGGTGATCTTGCCCGTGGAATGAGACGCCTCCAGAGCCCGTTAGCATGGACATCCGCACCGATCAAGGCCATTTGGGGAAGGTGTCATGACTGCAAACGTCGACGGAGTGCCCGAGAAATTCGCGACGCTCGGGCTGACATACGACGACGTGCTGCTGCTGCCGGGCGCATCCGAAGTGCTGCCCAACGCGGTCGACACCTCGACGCTCATCTCGCGCAACGTACGCGTCAACATCCCGCTGCTGTCCGCCGCCATGGACAAGGTGACCGAGGCCCGCATGGCCATCGCCATGGCCCGGCAGGGCGGTGTCGGCGTACTGCACCGCAACCTCTCGGTCGAGGACCAGGTCAACCAGGTCGACCTGGTCAAGCGGTCCGAGTCCGGCATGGTCACCGACCCGATCACGGTCGGCCCGGACGCCACGCTCGGCGAGGCCGACGCGCTCTGCGCCAAGTTCCGCATCAGCGGCGTCCCGGTCACCGACCCGGCGGGCAAGCTCCTCGGCATCGTCACCAACCGCGACATGGCCTTCGAGTCGGACCGCTCGCGCCAGGTGCGCGAGGTCATGACCCCGATGCCGCTGGTCACCGGGCGGGTCGGCATCTCCGGCGTGGACGCCATGGAGCTGCTGCGCCGCCACAAGATCGAGAAGCTTCCGCTGGTGGACGAGGCGGGTCTGCTCAAGGGCCTCATCACGGTCAAGGACTTCAAGAAGGCCGAGCAGTACCCGAACGCGGCGAAGGACGCCGAGGGCCGGCTGCTCGTCGGCGCGGCCGTCGGCGCCAGCCCGGAGGCGCTGGACCGCGCCCAGGCGCTGGCCGAGGCCGGTGTCGACTTCCTGATCGTGGACACCTCGCACGGCCACAACAGCAACGCCCTCGACTGGATGGCCAAGATCAAGTCGGCCGTCCGCGTGGACGTCATCGGCGGAAACGTCGCGACCCGCGACGGCGCCCAGGCCCTCGTCGACGCCGGCGTGGACGGCGTCAAGGTGGGCGTGGGACCCGGTTCGATCTGTACCACCCGTGTGGTCGCCGGCATCGGCGTCCCGCAGGTCACCGCGATCTACGAGGCCGCGCTCGCCGCCCGCGCGGCGGGCGTCCCGGTCATCGGGGACGGCGGCCTCCAGTACTCCGGCGACATCGGCAAGGCGCTCGCCGCCGGCGCCGACAGCGTGATGCTGGGCTCGCTCCTCGCGGGCTGCGAGGAGTCGCCGGGCGAGCTGCTCTTCATCAACGGCAAGCAGTTCAAGTCGTACCGAGGCATGGGCTCGCTGGGCGCGATGCAGTCCCGTGGTCAGGGCCGCTCCTACTCCAAGGACCGCTACTTCCAGGCCGAGGTCTCCTCCGACGACAAGCTCGTCCCCGAGGGCATCGAGGGCCAGGTGCCCTACCGCGGCCCGCTGGCCAACGTCCTGCACCAGCTCGTCGGCGGCCTCCGCCAGACGATGGGGTACGTGGGCGCGGCCTCGGTGGACGAGATGGAGAGCAAGGGCCGCTTCGTGCGGATCACCTCGGCGGGCCTCAAGGAGAGCCACCCGCACGACATCCAGATGACGGTCGAAGCGCCGAACTACAGCAGGAAGTAACGCGACAGCGCAGGTGAGGGGCGGACCGGGCTTCCCGGTACCGCCCCTCACCTGTGTGTCGGGGATACTGGACAGCGCAGACGCAGAGGGAAAGGCCACATCATCGTGACTGAGATCGAGATCGGGCGCGGCAAGCGCGGCCGCCGGGCATACGCATTCGACGACATCGCCGTCGTCCCGAGCCGCCGGACCCGCGACCCGAAGGAGGTCTCGATCGCCTGGCAGATCGACGCCTACCGCTTCGAGCTGCCGTTCCTGGCCGCCCCCATGGACTCCGTGGTGTCCCCGCAGCACGCCATCCGCATCGGCGAGCTCGGCGGTCTCGGTGTGCTCAACCTGGAAGGGCTGTGGACCCGGCACGCCGACCCGCAGCCGCTGCTGGACGAGATCGCCGAGATGCCCGTCGAGTCCGCGACCCGCCGGCTCCAGGAGATCTACTCCGCCCCCATCCAGGAGGAGCTGATCGGGCAGCGCATCAAGGAGGTCCGCGACTCCGGTGTCGTCACCGCCGCCGCGCTCTCCCCGCAGCGCACCGCCCAGTTCTCCAAGGCCGTGGTCGACGCGGGCGTGGACATCTTCGTCATCCGCGGCACGACGGTCTCCGCCGAGCACGTCTCGGGCGCGGCCGAGCCGCTGAACCTGAAGCAGTTCATCTACGAGCTGGACGTCCCGGTGATCGTCGGCGGCTGCGCCACGTACACCGCGGCCCTGCACCTGATGCGTACGGGCGCGGCCGGTGTCCTCGTCGGCTTCGGCGGCGGCGCCGCGCACACCACGCGCAACGTCTTCGGCATCCAGGTCCCGATGGCGACCGCGGTCGCCGACGTGGCCGGTGCCCGCCGCGACTACATGGACGAGTCCGGCGGCCGGTACGTGCACGTGATCGCGGACGGCGGCGTCGGCTGGTCCGGCGACCTGCCGAAGGCCATCGCCTGCGGTGCGGACGCCGTGATGATGGGCTCCCCGCTGGCCCGCGCGACGGACGCGCCGGGCCGCGGCCGCCACTGGGGCATGGAGGCCGTCCACGAGGACGTGCCGCGCGGCAAGCTGGTCGACCTCGGCTCGGTCGGGACGACGGAGGAGGTCCTCACCGGTCCTTCGCACTCCCCGGACGGCTCGATGAACATCTTCGGCGCGCTGCGCCGGGCGATGGCGACCACGGGCTACAGCGACCTCAAGGAGTTCCAGCGCGTCGAGGTGACGGTGGCGGACTCGCAGCACAGCCGCTGAGTTCTTCCGTACGCACGCCGGAGGGCCCGGACCGCGACGCGGTCCGGGCCCTCCGGCGTGTTCGAGGCGGGTCGCCCCGGTCTGTTACGCGGCCTTCTTCGCGCCGGCGACGGCGCCGACCGCGCCGATCGCCAGGAAGAGGTACGTCTTGAAGTCGGCCGTCTCGCTCCACGCCTTCGTGATGACGTCGAAGTGGTCGAAGAAGATGCTGGTCGCCGACTCGTGCGCCAGGTCCGAGAGGGCGATCGAGATGCCCACGATCTGGCCGAGGTAGACGGCGCCGACGGACAGCAGGGCGCTGACGACGGTCACCGCCGGGTTGGCACCGCCGACCTTGCTGGCCGCGAAGCCGACGAGGAAGCCGAGGCCGACCGCGATGTAGCCGATCTGGTAATCGGTCTTGCCGAGGATGACGCCGTAGATGAGCGCCCCGACGAGCGCCGCGCCGACGGCCGTCGCCAGTCCGAGCGCGAGATTGTCGCGCTTCGGCGGGACCGGGGCGAACGGCGCGGGGCCGCCGAACTGGGCGCCGGGCTGCTGGCCCGGGAACGGGGCGCCGGGCTGCTGACCGGCGAACGGGTTGCCGCCCTGGGGCTGGGCGCCGTAGGGCTGGTTCGGCGGTGGTACGGGCTGGCTCATGCTGGTTTTCTCCCCCTGGGGACGTCTGCGCACTGGTGTGCGATGAGTGACGCCGCAGGCTAGCAGCCGGTTCCGACATCGGCCCACCGGAATCCTTGGGGGAACTGGGCTGAGGGGCCGTCATCAGAGCCGGTGGGCGGCTCCGGCGGGGGTCGCTCCGCGGGTGTCCAGGAGGAGTTGGGCCTTCACGGCGAGGCCCTGGAGGTCGTACGTACGGTGGTGCTGGAGCAGCACCGTCAGATCGGCGTGCGCCGCCGCCTCGTACAGCGAATCGGCGCGCGGAACCGGGAGTTCGCGCACCCGCCAGTCCAGGACGTGCGGGTCGTGGTAGCCGATCTGGGCGCCCATGTCCATCAGCCGGGTGGCGATCTCCCGGGCGGGGGAGGCCTCCTGGTCGGCGAGGTCGGGCTTGTAGGTGACGCCGAGCAGGAGCACCCGGGCGCCCCGGACGGCCTTTCCGTGTTCGTTGAGGAGGGTGGCGCAGCGCTGGATCACGTACTGCGGCATCCGGTCGTTGATCTCCTGGGCCAGCGAGACCATCCGCAGCGGGGGGCCGGCGGTGCGGGCGTGGTACGGGAGGTGGCCCGGGTCGACCGGGGCGCCGTGGCCGCCGACGCCGGGGCCGGGGCGGAAGGGCTGGAAGCCGAAGGGTTTGGTCTCGGCGCACCGGATGACGTCCCAGAGGTCGACGCCGAGGTCGTGGCAGAGCACTGCCATCTCGTTGACCAGGGCGATGTTGACGTGCCGGAAGTTGGTCTCCAGGACCTTGGTCATCTCGGCCTCGCGCGGGCCCCGGGCGCGTACGACCTTGTCGGTGAGCCGGCCGTAGAAGGCGGCGGCCGACTCGGTGCAGGCGGGGGTGAGGCCGCCGATGACCTTGGGGGTGTTGGCGTAGACGTGGGCGCGGTTGCCCGGGTCGAGCCGGCTGGGGGAGTGGGCGAGGTGGAAGTCGCGCCCGCCGCGCAGCCCCGAGCCCTCTTCGAGGAGGGGGAGCAGGAAGTTCTCCGTGGTGCCCGGGGGGACGGCCGATTCGAGCAGCACGGTGGTGTGCGGGCGCAGCCGGGCGGCCAGGGCGCGGGCGGCGGCGCCGACGGCGCTCAGGTCGAGGGTGCGGTCGGGGCCGAGCGGGGTCGGCGCGCAGATCACGGCGGTACGGACCCGGCCCAGCTCGGCCTGGTCGGTGGTGGGCCGGAACCCTCCCGAGAGCATCCGGCGCACGTCGGACGCGGAGAGTGATCCCTCGACCGGGGTGCGGCCCGCGGCGACCTCGGCGAAGGCCCGGGGGTCGGTGTCGTAGCCGATGGTCTGGATACCGGTGTGGACGGCGGCCTGGGCGAGGGGCAGGCCGAGGTGACCGAGTCCGATGACGGCGAGGTCTGCAGGCACGTGGGTGGCCGCCTTCCCTAAGACCATGAGGACAGAAAGCGCAACCGCTGTGGACAGCGCAATGTCAGACTAGGCGTAAATATGACCTATATGTCGCATTGTGGGGCCCTTGTCGTCGGGGTGTTGTCCACAGGCGGTGGCTGAAGTCGCGGAGCGCGGACAGAATCGATCTGTGGGCACGGGCACCGGCCGCATGGCCGGGGCCGCTTTCCGTGCCGGACCACCCCGATCTACCGGGAGGCAGCAGTGAGGACAGCGACACTGGGACCCGCGCAGCGCGCCGAGGCGCTCGCCGCGATGGCCGAGCGCGAACTGGACGTGCTGGTCGTGGGGGCGGGCGTGGTCGGCGCCGGGACGGCACTGGACGCGGTCACGAGAGGGCTCTCGACCGGCCTGGTCGAGGCGCGCGACTGGGCGTCCGGCACGTCGAGCAGGTCGAGCAAGCTGATCCACGGCGGGCTGCGCTATCTGGAGATGCTCGACTTCGCCCTCGTACGGGAGGCGCTGAAGGAGCGCGGGCTGCTGCTGGAGCGGCTCGCCCCGCACCTGGTGAAGCCGGTGCCCTTCCTCTACCCGTTGCAGCACAAGGGCTGGGAGCGGCTGTACGCCGGTTCCGGCGTCGCGCTGTACGACGCGATGTCGGTGTCCTCCGGGCACGGCCGGGGCCTTCCCGTGCACCGGCACCTCTCCCGCCGCCGCGCCCTGCGGGTCGCCCCGGCCCTGAAGCGGGACGCCCTGGTGGGGGCCCTTCAGTACTACGACGCCCAGATGGACGACGCCCGCTATGTGGCGACGCTGGTGCGCACCGCCGCCGGATACGGCGCGCATGTGGCGAACCGGGCCGAGGTGGTCGGCTTCCTCCGGGAGGGCGAACGGGTCGTCGGCGTCCGGGTGGAGGACGTCGAGGCGGGCGGCGAGTACGAGGTCAGGGCCAAACAGGTGGTCAACGCCACCGGCGTCTGGACGGACGACACCCAGTCGCTGATCGGTGAGCGCGGCCAGTTCCATGTCCGGGCCTCCAAGGGCATCCACCTGGTCGTCCCGAAGGACCGCATCCACTCCTCGACCGGCCTGATCCTGCGCACCGAGAAGTCCGTGCTCTTCGTCATCCCCTGGGGCCGGCACTGGATCGTGGGCACCACGGACACCGACTGGGACCTGGACAAGGCGCACCCGGCCGCCTCCAGCGCGGACATCGACTACCTGCTGGAACATGTGAACGAGGTCCTGTCCACGCCCCTGACCAGGGACGACGTCGAGGGTGTCTACGCCGGGCTGCGGCCCCTGCTGGCCGGCGAGTCGGACGCCACCAGCAAGCTGTCCCGCGAGCACACCGTGGCCCATCCGGTGCCCGGCCTCGTCGTCGTCGCCGGCGGCAAGTACACGACGTACCGGGTGATGGCCAAGGACGCCGTGGACGAGGCGGTGCACGGGCTCGACCAGCGGGTGGCCGCCTGTGTCACGGAGGACGTCCCGCTGCTGGGCGCCGAGGGCTACCGCGCCCTGTGGAACGCGCGCGCCAGGATCGCCGCCCGCACCGGCCTCCACGTCGCCCGGGTGGAGCATCTGCTGAACCGGTACGGCTCGATGACCGAGGAGCTGCTGGAGCTGATCGTCGCCGACCCGGTGATGGGCGAACCGCTGCCGGCCGCCGACGACTACCTCAAGGCCGAGATCGTCTACGCCGCCTCGCACGAGGGGGCGCGTCACCTCGACGACGTCCTGACCCGGCGGACCCGGATATCCATAGAGACCTTCGACCGGGGCACCCGCTCCGCCCGGCTCTGCGCGGAGCTGATGGCGCCGGTCCTCGGCTGGGACGCGGGGCAGATCGACCGGGAGGCCGCGCACTACGAGAAGCGGGTGGAGGCGGAACGCGAGTCGCAGCGCCAGCCGGACGACCTGACGGCGGACGCGGCGAGGCTGGGCGCACCGGACATCGTGCCGCTCTGACGGCGGCCGGGCGAGGGGCGGCCGGGTGTGGTGGCGGCCGGGCGTGGTGGCCCCGGACGGCCGGGCGTGGGGCCTCGTTCCGGGCCGCCGTTGCGGGGCCCAGTCCTCGTGCCCGCGCCCGCGCCCCCGCCCCGCCCTTGTCCTCATCCCGCCCCGCGTGCCGGCTCAGCTCGGGCAGAACTCCGCTTCCAGGAGTGCCGGTTCCAGGGTGTCCGCTTCGTCCAGGGTGTCCGTGTCGATGCGGTAGGTCAGGGTGTGCCGGCCGTCGCGGGTGGCGGCGGTGCGGACGTAACTGCCGCTGATGCGGCCGTTGTGGCCCCAGACGGTGACGCCGCAGGACAGGCGCTCCGGGAAGACGCCGAGGCCGTAAAGCCCGTGCGACGCCGAGGTGTCGAGCAGGGCGGACAGCTGAGCCGGCCTCAGCAGCCGTCCGCCCAGCAGGGCCGCGTAGAAGCGGTTCAGGTCGGCGAGCGTGGAGATCAGCTCGCCCGCGGCGCCCGCGGTGCGCGGGTCGAGGGCGGTGACGTCGGTGAGGCGGCCGTCGGACGGATCGCGCGTGTAGGCCCGGCCGTGCGGTGCGGGCAGGGTGGTGCGGCTGCCGGGGAGGGAGGTGCCGGCGAGGTGGAGGGGGCCGATGACGCGGCGGCGGATCTCGGTCGCGTAGCCGTGGCCGGTGACGCCGCGGACGACGAGGCCGAGGACGGCGTAATCGGTGTTGGAGTACGCGTAGGTGCCGGGTGCGGCCGTGGGGCGGTGGGCCGTCGCCGTACGGAGCGCGGCCGTGGCGGTCAGGGGGTGGGCGGAGGTGTCGTCCGCGTAGTCGTAGAGGCCGCTGGTGTGGCTGAGCAGGGCGCGCAGCGTGATGCGGCGGCCGTCGTTGCCGTGGCCCCGGACCAGTCCGGGCAGGAAGCGCTCGACGGGGTCGGACAGCCGCAGCCTTCCCTCTCCGGCGAGTTGGAGGACGACGACGGCGACGAAGGTCTTGGTGATGCTGCCCGCCCGGAACCGGTCCGCGTACCGGATGCCGGGGCCCGTCGAACGGTAGGTGTCCCGCGGTGCCGATGAGACGTCGTGCGCCAGAAGTGCCGCGTCCGGTGCGCCCCCCTGGACGGCGAGCCGGGGGAGGTAGGAGGCTGCGGGAGTGAGGTGTGATTCGCTGGGCAGGGGCCCCGTTCCGAGGCCGCACAACAGCAGCACCACCAGGGTGACGAGTGGCGCCCTGAGCATCGGCATGGCTGGAGGTCCCTTCGTCGGGGCCCATCATGGCCGAGCCCGGACCCGGCACCGGGACCGGTCCCGGGGTGAGGGACAATGAACGCTCTGCCAGGGCGGGTTGATCGCAGAGGGGACGCATGTCGGAGGCGGAGCAGGCACGGGAGCCCCAACGGGACAAGGACGGACGTCTCCTTGCGGGGCGGTACCGGCTCGGGGAGGTGCTCGGCCGGGGCGGTATGGGTACGGTCTGGCGTGCCGTCGACGAGACGCTGGGCCGCACGGTGGCGGTCAAGGAACTGCGGTTCCCCTCGGCCATCGACGACGACGAGAAGCGCAGGCTGATCACGCGTACGCTGCGCGAGGCCAAGGCGATCGCGCGCATCCGCAACAACGGCGCCGTCACGGTCTACGACGTGGTCGACGAGGACGACCGGCCGTGGATCGTCATGGAGCTCATCGAGGGCAAGTCGCTGGCCGAGGCAGTGCGCGAGGACGGCGTCCTGACGCCGAAACGTGCCGCCGAGGTCGGCCTCGCCATCCTCGACGTGCTGCGCTCGGCGCACCGCGAGGGCATCCTGCACCGCGACGTGAAGCCGTCCAACGTGCTCATCGCCGAGGACGGCCGGGTCGTGCTCACCGACTTCGGCATCGCGCAGGTCGAGGGCGACCCCTCCGTCACCTCCACGGGCATGCTCGTCGGCGCGCCCTCGTACATCTCGCCGGAGCGGGCGCGCGGCCACAAGCCGGGCCCGCCCGCCGACCTGTGGTCGCTGGGCGGCCTGCTGTACGCGAGCGTCGAGGGCTGCCCGCCGTACGACAAGGGCTCCGCCATCGCGACCCTGACCGCCGTGATGACCGAGCCGCTCGACCCGCCGAAGAACGCGGGCCCGCTGGAGGAGGTCATCTACGGGCTGCTCGCCCGGGACCCCGAGCAGCGGCTCGACGACGCGGGCGCGCGTGCCCTGCTCAACGACGTCATCAGCTCCTTCGACCAGCCGGAGCGTCCGGTGCCGGCCCCGGCCGACGCCACCCAGGTCATGGCCCTGCCCAAGGGCGTCACCGACGCCGGGGCGGCGAAGTCCGGGGAGACCGGCGAGGGCGCCCGCGACCGGCTGCGCGGCGCGCTGCGCTCCGTACGCAACGCGAAGGCGACGCCCGCCGCCGGCGCCGTCGCGGCCCCCGCCACCGCACCGCCCGTCCCGGCCCGGCCCACCCCCGCCCCCGGCGCCGCGACGCCCTCGGGAGCCGTACCGCCGCAGCGCCCGGCCACTTCGCCGGTCACCGCGCCCCGGGCGTCCCTCACCGACGTCGTGCCGCGCCGCACCCTGGCGATCATCGCGGCCGTCATCGCGCTCGCCGTCCTCGGCACGGTTCTCGCGCTCACCCTCGGCGGCGACGACACGTCCGACGACTCCGGCGCGAAGAAGCCCGGCGCGTCCGCACCCGCCGGGACCCCCACCGCCACCGGCTCCGGGTCGGCCGACACCGAACAGGGCGGCAGCGGCAAGGAACAGGACGCGGGCAAGGGCGACGACGACGGCCGGGGCCAGGACGACGACGCGGACAAGGGGGCGAAGGACGGCGACGACGACGGCGCGAAGGGCGACGAGGACGCCGACGCCCTGCCCGCCGGGTACCACGCGGTGACGAACAAGCGGTTCCACTTCACCATCGCGATGCCCAAGGACTTCCGCTTCGACGCCACATCGGGCCAGGGCGCCGGCGCCATCTACAACGCCGACGGCGGCTTTCCCCGCCTCCAGGTCGACTACACCGGTTCGCCCGGCGGCGACGCGGCGCTCGCCTGGAACACGGCCCGCGGCGGAGTCGCCGCCTCCAGTACGAACTACCACCACATCGGCATCAAGAAGGTGGAGTACAAGGGCTACCCCACCGTCGCCGACTGGGAGTTCGAACGGACCCAGCACGGCCAGCGTGTCCGGGTGCTGAACCGCGGCTTCAAGGCCGACGCGAAGCACGGCTACGCGATCATGATCAGCTGCAAGGCGGACGAGTGGGACGGCAAGGAGTGCCGGACGCTGCGCGAGACGGCGTTCGCATCGTTCCAGCCGGTCGACTGAGGCGGCCCGGCGCGGCCGGGGGCGGCCGCGGGGCCGGGTTGTGCCGACCGGCCGCGCCGCCGCCGCAGGACACGTATGGTGAGATCCCGTAGACCGTACGCAGCCGAAACAGACAGTCAATTGCACCGCAAGTGACTGTGATTGACGGATTCGGTGCGGAGCGGTCTGCGTGACCGGGGGGACAGCGCGCTCTGGGGAGGCGTCGTGGACGACTACGCGGGTCGGGTGCTTGCCGACCGCTACCGCCTTCCGCTGCCTCCGGCCGACGCGTACGAACTGGTCGAGACCCGGGCATTCGACACATACAGCGGCCAGGAGGTCCTGGTCCGTCAGGTGCCGCTGCCCGAGGTCGTGGACGCGGAGTTCGTCGAGGGCGACGGCCGCGCCTCCGCCGTGCCGCGCTCCGGCGGACGTGCGGTCGGCCGGCCCACGGAACCGGCCGTGCGGCGCGCCATCGAGGCCGCCCAGGCGGCGGCCCAAGTGCCCGACCATCCACGGCTCGACCAGGTCTTCGACGTGTTCGCGGAGCAGGGTTCGCTCTGGATAGTGAGCGAACTGGTGGCGTCCCGCCCGCTGGCCGCGCTCCTCGCGGAGCGCCCGCTCAACCCGTTCCGGGCCGCCGAGATCGGCTCCGACGTGCTGACGGCGCTGCGTGTGCTGCACGCCCACGGCTGGACCCACCGCAACATCACCGTGCGCACGGTGCTCGTCTGCGACGACGGGCGGGTCGTCCTGACCGGGCTCGCGGCCGGCGCGGCCGAGGAGGCGCTGTGCGGTTACAACCCGGTGCCGCACCCCGACGACGAGGAGCCGGACGAGGACGGGTACGGCGGCCCCGCAGTCGAGTCCGGCCCCACCGGCCCCTACGTCCCGCCCGAGGCCGACCCGGAGCCGCCCGGCCCGTACGCCCCCGGCGAAACCGAGGCCGGCTACCTGCCGGCCTCCCGGGGCCCCGCGGCGATCGAGTCGGGGCCGGGCGCCGAACTCGCGCCTCCGTACGGCGGCGAGGCGGACCGCGTCGTGCCTCCGTACGGCGGCGAGGCTGACCCCGCGCGCCGGCCGGTGCCGCCCGGCGGGCTGCCCGTGCCCGCCGCCGGGACGGACAGCGCCGCCCACGCCAGGGCCGCACGGGCCGGGGCCATCGCCGCGTACCGGGCGGGCGCCCGCGCCGCCGCCGCCCGCGTCAGCGAGGAGGAACGCCGCGCGGGGAACGCCCCGGGCGCGCGCCCCGCGCTCCCGCAGCCTTCGGCCGGCGCGGACGACGAGCGCGGCACGGAACCCGCGCCGGACGCCTGGCCGGGACGCCCACAGCCGCCGGACGACAGGGACGAGCCATACGGCGCCGACCCCGACGCCTGGCCCGTGCTTCCGCAGGCCCAGGGTCGCGCGGGCGACGGGCGTGACGTCGAACCCGCCACCGACGCGTGGCCCGTGCTTCCGCAGGCTCCGCGTGGTGCGGAGGCCGTGTCCGGCGAGGACGGTCGCTCGCCGTACCGGCAGTCGGCCGGTGAGGGCGATGGGCGCGGCGTCGAACCCGCCACCGACGCGTGGCCCGTGCTTCCGCAGGCTCCGCCTGGTGCGGGTGAGACGCGTGGTGCGGAACCCGCCACCGACGCCTGGCCGGTGCTTCCGCAGGCTCAGGGTCGCGCAGGCGACGCGCGTGGCGGCGAACCCGCCACCGACGCCTGGCCCGTGGTCCCGCGGGCCCCGGGTTCCGGCGCGCGTCCCGGGTACGGGCGGCCGGGCGGTGAGGACTCCGATGGTGAGGGCGAGCGCACCGCGTCCCGGCCCGTGCTTCCGCAGTTGCCCGGGGGCTGGGTGCGGGGGACCGAGGCGCAGGAGCCGTACGACGGCTATGCGTACGACGTGGACGACGAGGAGGACGACGACGAGGATGACGACGGCGGGCAGGCGCCGCCCCGGCGGCTGCACCTGACCGGTTCCTGGGACGACGGGCCCGGCTCCGGGCGGCCCGTGCCCGCCGGCGGGTCCGGCGAGGACGCCCTGCGTGCCGACGCCGCCCGGCGGGCCCCCGCACCCGCGCTGCCCCCGGCCACCGGCTCGGGGGCCGGGCGCTGGGACGACGTCGCCGCCCCGGACCAGGGCGGCCCCGCCTACCGGGGCCCCGCCACCACCCTCGCCGCCGAGCGGGCGCGCCAGGCACGGATCGCCGTCGTCGGCGCGGTCACCGAGCGGTGGGCGCCCGAACAGGCCGGGCCCGTCCACGGGAACTGGCAGCTGGCCCCGCCCATCGGCCCCGCCACCGACCTGTGGGCCCTCGGCGCGCTGCTCTACCGCGCGGTGCAGGGGCACGCCCCGTACCCCGAGGACAGCGCCCCCGAGCTCGTCCAGATGGTCTGCGGCGAACCACCCGCCTTCGCCGAGGAGTGCGGGCCGCTGCGCCCGGTCGTGGAGTCGCTGCTGCGCCAGGACCCGACCGAGCGGCCCGACGTCGAGGAGCTGAGCGGCTGGCTGCGCTCCCTCGTACGCTCGGCGCCGGAACCGGAGGCCGGGCTCGACGTCGTGACGCTGCCCGCCGAGGACACCACGCGGCTGCCCGTCGTACGCCGTCGCGGCGAGCTCGTCCGCAAGCGGCGCGGCCGGCGCGGCGGGGCGGCGCACGGCCGGCACCGCCACACCGGGGAGGCCGCCGACCGCACGGTCGGCACGTACCACGAGCCGCGCCTGAAGGCGCCCCGCGAGCCCAAGGGCCCCAAGGCGCTGCGCACCCCGCCCGACCGCCCGCCGCGCCGGCTGGGCAGGCTGCTGCTCGTCCTGATCCTGCTGGTGCTCGTCGCGGTCATCGCGTACGCCGTGATGTTCATGCCCAAGTCCGACGCGGACAAGGGGACCGGCGCCGCGCCCGCCCCCACCGCCTCCGCGCCGTCCGGCTCCGCGACGCCCGACCCCGGGCCGACCGGGTCGAAGGAGCCGTCACCGGCCAAGTCCTCGGGGGCGCAGCAGCCGCAGACCAGCCGCTCCGCCGCCGCGCTCGCGCCGGGCTACACGCTGCGCAAGGACGCCGAGGGCTTCGAGGTCGGCATCCCCAAGGGCTGGCAGCGCAGCCCGGCCAACGCCGAGCGCCAGGTCCACTACGGGAGCGACGGCTTCAGCGTGCTGATCGTCCCCGGCCGCGACACCGCCAAGGCCAACGGCAGCGACCCGCTGGACTACCAGCGGGACAAGGAGCCGGAGTTGAAACCGTTCCGCGACTCCACCTGGTCGTCGGCGAGCGGACTGCGCCGCACCGACGTCGGCCGACAGGCCATGGCCGAGGGCCAGTTCACCTGGCAGGACGGCAACGGCCGCGAGGTGTACGTCCGTAACCTCGTCATGCTGGTCGACGGCCGCTACCACATCCTCCAGGTCATCGGCCCGGAGGACCAGCGGGACGAGGTCACCGAGATCTACCAACAGGCCAGCGTCTCCTACCGTGTGACGGGCTGAACCCCCGGGGCGACAAGCATCACAGTGCGGTCTCGTGCGCGATGCGAGGTTCCGTGGCCGCGCGTGCGATCCGTAACCTGTCTTCCGAAGCAACGGGGGCGGGGACACACGTGGATGGATCACAGGGCACGGACGCCGGACTTCTGCTGGCC
The DNA here is from genome assembly GCF_030719295.1 of Streptomyces sp. Mut1. NCBI lineage: Bacteria > Bacillati > Actinomycetota > Actinomycetes > Kitasatosporales > Streptomycetaceae > Streptomyces > Streptomyces castrisilvae. The sequence continues at coordinate 4,855,463 of NZ_CP120997.1, forward strand.
GGGAGGTACCGGCTGGGCGACGTCCTCGGACGCGGGGGCATGGGCAAGGTCTGGCGGGCCCACGACGAGGTGCTGCACCGCACCGTGGCCGTCAAGGAGCTGACCGCCGGTCTTTACGTCACCGACGCGGACCGGCTCGTCCTGCACGCCAGGACCCAGAAGGAGGCCCGAGCGGCGGCCCGCATCACCCACCCCGGTGTCGTCACCGTGCACGACGTGGTCGAGTACGACAACAGGCCGTGGATCGTCATGCAGTACGTCGACGGCCCGTCGCTCGCCGACCGCGCGAAGGAGTACGGCGAGGTCGAGGCGCGCGAGGCCGCCAGGATCGGGCTGCACGTGCTGGGCGCGCTGCGCGCCGCGCACGACGCCGGGGTGCTGCACCGCGATGTGAAGCCGGGCAACGTGCTGCTCGCCCGGGACGGCCGGGTCCTGCTGACCGACTTCGGGATCGCCGCGATCGAGGGCGACTCCACCATCACCAGGACCGGTGAACTCGTCGGCTCCATCGACTACCTGGCGCCCGAGCGGGTACGCGGCGGCGACCCCGGCCCGGCGTCCGACCTGTGGTCGCTGGGCGCCACGCTGTACACGGCGGTCGAGGGGCGCTCGCCGTTCCGCCGGACCTCCCCGATATCGACCATGCAGGCAGTCGTCACCGAGGACCCGCCGCCGCCCGGCAGGGCCGGGGCGCTCGCCCCCGTCATCACCGCGCTGCTGCGCAAGGAGCCGGAGGACCGGCCGTCGGCCGCGGAGACCGAGCGGATGCTCATGGAGGCCATGGAGGGCCGCGCGCCGAGGAGCGCCCAGGCGTTCGTCCCGACACAGCAGGTCTCCGAGGAGATGCTGCGCGGGGGCACCGCCGTGCTGCCGCAACTCGGGCCGGCCCCCGGCCCGGCTCCCGCCCCGGCCCCCGCCCCGGCTCCCCGCCGCAGCCGGTGGCGTACGACCGTCCTGGTCATCGCGCTGGCCGCGGTGCTCGGTGGCGGTGCGGGCATCGCCGCGATGATGTACGCGCACCGCACGGAGGCCGCGGGCACCGCGAGCGGCGGCACCGGCACCCACGGCCCCCACACCCCGGGGCCGGTCACCCCGACGCCCTCGCCCACCCCGACGCCCACCGAGTCGGCCTCGAAGGACCCGGCGACGCAGGGCGTTCCGGACGGCTGGCGGCGGGTGGAGGACCCGGCCGGGTTCAGCATCTTCATGCCGGAGGGCTGGGAGCGCCGGATGGAGGGCACCAACATCGACTACACCCCGGACGGCGGCGTGCACTACCTCCGGATCAGCGTCGACCCGGCCCCCGACTTCGACAACTCCTACGACCACATGCTGGAACTGCAGACGACGCTCAGCAAGCGGCTGCCCCAGTACGTGAACCTGGAGCTGAACTCCAACGTCTACCGCGACTGCCCCGGGTCCATCTGGGAGTTCACCTGGACCGAGAAGAACGGCGAGGCGCGGCACGCCATCGACCAGATGTATTTCGCGAAGGAGGGCGGCCCGGAGTACGCGCTCTACATGACGGGCCCCGCGGACGACTGGGACAACACCCGGGACCGGTTCAACACGATGCTGCGCAGCTGGCGCGCCCCGGCCGACACCGACTGACACCGACTGACCCGTCCGGCCGCCCGGACCGGCGGGGGCTGGCGGATAGCCCCTGATCAGGACTTATGTCGCCAGTGATCACTGGCTGGGTCGGCGGGTGGGTGGCGGGACTCCGGGAGAGACGGTGAAAAGCTGTTACCCACGGGTACCCAAAGCCTTCCGGCCGACGTACTCTCGCCCTCATGACGGACTCGCAGGCCCCCACGTCCACCTCCGCCGCCGCTGCCGGCACCAACCCCGTGGCCGCCGCGCCCGCGGGCGTGCGCACGGCCGCCGATGTCGTGACGCCCGAGGTGATCGCCCAGCTGACGCGCGGCGTCGTCGGCTCCGGCCGTACCGCCAACCACACGCCCTTCACCGGTGCGAAGCTGGCCGACCTGCCGGAGTCCACCCCCGAGGACGTGGCGACCGCCTTCGAGCGGGCGCGCGCCGCCCAGCCCGTCTGGGCCGCCCTGCCGGTACGGGACCGGGCCGCGGTCCTCCTGCGTTTCCACGACCTCGTCATCGGCCGCCAGTCCGAGGTCCTCGACCTCATCCAGCTGGAGACCGGCAAGGCCCGTCTGCACGCCCACGAGGAGGTGCAGGCGGTCGCCGTCGCCGCCCGGCACTACGGCCGCAAGGCCGCCGCGTATCTGAAGCCCAAGCGCCACACGGGTGTCGTACCGACCCTCACCAAGGTCACCGAGCTGCGTCAGCCGCGCGGGGTCGTCGGCCAGATCGCCCCCTGGAACTACCCCTTTGAGCTGTCCGTCGGCGACGCCCTGCCCGCCTTCGTCTCCGGCAACGCCGTGGTGATGAAGCCCGACACCGAGACCGCGCTGACCGCCCTGTGGGCCCGCGACCTGCTCATCGAGGCGGGGCTCCCGGCCGAGGTCTTCCAGGTCGTCCTCGGTGACGGCCCGGTCATCGGCCCCGAGGTCGTCAAGCACGCCGACTACGTCTCGTTCACCGGCTCCACCCGCACCGGCCGCGAGGTCGCGCAGGGCGCGGCGGCCCGGCTCGTCGGCGTCTCGCTGGAGCTCGGCGGCAAGAACGCCATGCTGGTCCTGGCGGACGCCGACGTGGAGAAGGCCGCCGCCGGCGCCGTCCGCGCCTGCTTCTCCTCGGCCGGCCAGCTCTGCATCTCCATCGAGCGGCTGTACGTCCACGAGTCCGTCGCCGACGCCTTCGTGGAGCGGTTCGCCGCCCGTACCAAGGCGATGCGGCTCGGCAGCTCCCTCGCGTACGGCGCCGACATGGGCTCGCTGGTGGGCGAGCGGCAGCTGGAGACCGTCAGCCGGCATGTCGCGGAGGCCGTCGAGAAGGGCGCCAAGCTGGTGGCCGGCGGGGTCGCCCGCCCCGACATCGGCCCGCTCTTCTACGAGCCGACGATCCTGGACGGTGTGGAGGCCCCGATGGCCGTCTGCACCGAGGAGACCTTCGGCCCGGTCGTCTCGGTCTACCGCTTCAGCGACGAGGACGAGGTTGTGGAGCTGGCCAACGCCACCCCGTACGGCCTCAACTCCAGCGTCTGGACCAAGGACGGCAGGCGCGGCCACCGGGTCGCCGCCCGGCTGCGCACCGGCACGGTCAACATCAACGAGGGGTACGCCCCCGCGTACGGCAGCGTGCAGTCGCCGATGGGCGGCATGAAGGACTCCGGTCTCGGTCGCCGGCACGGCTCCGAGGGCATCCTCAAGTACACCGAGGCCCAGACCGTCGCCCAGCAGCGGCTGATCCCGCTCGCCCCGTCCTTCGGGATGGACGACGAGAAGTACGCGGCGTTCATGAGCCGCAGCCTGAAGGCGATGAAGGCGTTCCGCCTGCGCTGAACCCCCGCCCCTGCCCGCACCACTTCTGTCCTTTTCGTACCGAGGAGTGTCATGTCCCAGGACAGCCCTGCCCAGAATCAGGACCGGCCGGCCGGTGCGGCCGACGACGACGCCGCGTACGACTACGACGTGATCGTCGTCGGTTCGGGCTTCGGCGGCGCGGTCTCGGCACTCCGGCTGAGCGAGAAGGGATACCGGGTCGGCGTCCTGGAGGCGGGCCGCCGCTTCACCCCCGGCACCCTCCCCAAGAACTCCTGGGACCTGAAGAACTACCTCTGGGCCCCCGCCCTCGGCCTCTTCGGCATCCAGCGCGTGCATCTGCTCGGCAAGGTGATGGTGCTGGCCGGCGCCGGGGTCGGCGGCGGCTCGCTGAACTACGCCAACACGCTGTACGTGCCCCCCGCGCCGTTCTTCGAGGACCGCCAGTGGGCGCACATCACCGACTGGCAGGACGAGCTGAAGCCGTTCTACGACCAGGCCAAGCGGATGCTCGGGGTCCGGCTCAACCCGACGACGACCCCCTCCGACGTCCACCTCAGGGCGACCGCCGAGGCGATGGGCGTCGGCGACACCTTCCACCTGGCCCCGGTCGGCGTCTTCTTCGGTGACGGCGAGGACGCCGACGGCACCGCGCGGGCGAAGCCGGGCGGCACGGTCGCCGACCCCTACTTCGGCGGCGCGGGCCCGGCGCGCAAGGCGTGCACCGAGTGCGGCGAGTGCATGACGGGCTGCCGCCACGGCGCGAAGAACACCCTCAACGAGAACTACCTCCACCTCGCCGAGAAGGCGGGCGCGGTCATCCACCCCATGACCTCCGTCATCGGCGTCACCGATCACCCCGACGGCGGCTACCGCGTCGCCACCGTGCCCACCGACCGCCGGAGGAAGGCGAAGCCCACCGCGCTGCGCGCCCGCGAGGTGGTCGTCGCGGCGGGCACGTACGGCACCCAGACCCTGCTGCACACGATGAAGGACAAGGGACTGCTGCCCCGGCTCTCCGCCCGGCTCGGCGAACTGACCCGGACCAACTCCGAGGGGCTCGTCGGCGCGCAGACCTCCGACCGCCGCTACCGCAAGAAGCACGGAACGAAGCCCGACTTCACCAAGGGCGTCGCCATCACGTCCTCGATCCACCCCGACGAGAACACCCACATCGAACCGGTCCGCTACGGCAAGGGCTCCAACGCCATGGGCGGGATGACCATCCTCCAGGTCCCCTACAGCACCCACCGGGTCCTCGCCTGGTTCGGGAACCTGGCCAAGCACCCCACGCTCGCCGTGCGTTCGCTCTCCAACCGGCGCTGGTCGGAGCGGACCATCATCGGCCTCGTCATGCAGTCGCTCGACAACTCCCTGACCGCCTACCGCAAGCCGGGCGGCATCGGAAAGGGCCTGCTCACCGCCCGCCAGGGCCACGGCGCGCCCAACCCGACGCAGATCGCCGAGGCGACACAGAGCGCCTCGCTGCTCGCCGACGAGATCAACGGCTTCCCCGGCTCCAACATCGGTGAGCTGATGGGCACCCCGCTCACCGCCCACTTCCTCGGCGGCTGCCCGATCGGCGCCGACGCGGACGAGGGGGTCATCGACCCGTACCACCGGCTGTTCGGGCACCCGGGCATCTCGGTCGTCGACGGCTCGGCGGTCTCCGCGAACCTCGGCGTCAACCCCTCGCTGACGATCACCGCGCAGGCGGAACGCGCCATGTCATTCTGGCCCAACAAGGGCGAGCGCGACCCGCGCCCGGCGCAGGGAGAGGCGTACGAGCGGCTGGCCGCGGTCGAGCCGCAGGCACCGGCCGTCCCGAAGGAGGCGTTCGGCGCGCTGCGGTTGCCGTTCCTGGGGATGCCCGCGGTGCCGCCGAAGAAGGAGCCGTCCGACAAGGCGCACAAGGCGCACGAGGCCGACGAGGCGCACCGGGCGGACCAGGCATAAGGACAACGGCATAAGGACAGCAGAAGGGGCTGCACCCCCCTCCAAGTGCAGCCCCTCACGCTGTAACCGGTCCGTCGCACAACAACCGACAACCGGTGTTCCGCATGCATGACCTGCCAGCCGTCCCGATGGTTGTCCTCGCACTGACGAAATCTTTATGTGAGCTGGATCACTTCGCTGGGTGTACTCGATCCGTGATCTGATCGCGCGCAACTTTTCCCGCCCTCCCCTGGTCGTACCCATATCGCTGTCACAGCGGTCACACAGCTCCCGACGACCCCAGAGGGCCCGAGATGAGAAGCACGACCCCGTTCCGCCGTGCGGCGGGCATCCTTGCCTCGGCCGGCCTGCTGGCCGCCGGCACGCTCGCGCTGGGCGGACCGGCGCGCGCAGCCGTCCCCGAGTTCACGCTCGGCGGCCCCGTCGAAACGGCCCTGCACCCGTATCCGGCCACGGGCACCCCGCAGAAGGCCACCCTGGGGCTCACGGTCACCAACCCCTCGGAAGACGTGGAGAACGGCGTCTTCGACGGCGAGTACACCGTCCGCTTCGACTTCGGGAAGCTCGCCGGGGTCGCGGACGTCTCCTTCGGCGAGGGCGGCGGCCTCGACTGCGAGCGGACCGGGACGACGGCCGTCTGCCACGACTACGGGATCTGGCCGGGCCTGAGCACCCTCGCCGAACTCGACGTCACAGCCGCCGAGGGCAGCGAGGACGGCGACAGCGGAACCATCGCGGTCACGGCCGAGGCGGAGGGAGCCACCTTCAAGGCGTTCACCGCGCATGTCTCCATCGGCGGCCCCGACCTGTCGATGAAGCGGCTGCCGTTCAGGACGGAGCTGAAGCCGGGGGACACCCAGCCGGTGCCCATCACCTTCACCAACAACGGCACCCGCGCCGCCGAGGGCGTTCTGCTCACCCTGCGCAACACCCGGGGCATGGAGTTCACCGAGCGGTACCAGAACTGCGAGTACAGCGAGGACGACCTGGGCATGGGCAGCCCCGGCGCCTGGACCACCGCCCTGTGCACCTTCCCCGGCAGCTACGAGCCCGGCGCCACCTACACGCTGGCCGAGGCGCCCGTGATCCGTGCCACCGAGCACGCCTTCTACGACTCGTTCCTCTACCGCATCGCCGAGGACGGCACCGACGCCCGCGCCGCGCTGCGGGCCGGCGCCCGGTTCAGCTCCGGCAAGGGCGCGACGCTCGCCCTGCGCGAGAACCCGGCGACCCGCTCCGCCGACCTGGAGCCGGACGACAACCAGCAGGACGTCGACTTCCGCACGGACAACAGCGCCGACTTCGCGGCCTACGGCGACAAGGCCGACGGCGCGGCCGGTGACACGGTCGACGTGACCGTCGGCTTCCGCAACCAGGGGCCCGCCTGGGTCGGGTACATCCGCTCCGGTGAGGACGTCGCCACCGTCGACGTCACGGTCCCCGAGGGTGCCACGGTGCTCACCAAGCCGGCCTCCTGCCGGGGCGTGACCAAGGACGGGCAGTACCGCGAGGACCAGACGGCCGCCCCGCGCTACGTCTGCCCCACGCCGATGTCCGTGCGCGAGGACGCGGACTTCGCCCTTCCCTTCCGGCTGAGGATCGACAAGGCCGTCACGGGGGCGTCCGGCGCGGTCGTGGTCCGCAACCCCTTCCTCCAGGACCCCGAGCTGCGCTTCGACCCGGCTCCCGCGAACAACACCGCGTCCCTGGTGCTCAACGCCGGGGACTCCGGCGCCACGGCCGGCCAGTCCGCCTCGGGCGGCTCGACGGCCACGGGCGGCTCCACCGGAGGCTCGGGTGACACCGGCGCGACCGGCTCCGGTTCGGCCGGCTCGTCCTCGGCCGGTACGACGGGCACGGGCGGCTCGACGGGCTCCGCTTCCGGCGGCTCGGGCGGGGGCGCGCTCGCCTCCACCGGGACCGTCGCGCTCGCGGCGTCCGGCGCGGCGCTCGTCGCGCTGCTCGCGGGCGGCGTCCTGTTCATGTCCTCCCGCCGCCGCGCCACCCGCTGAAGCGGCACACAGAAAAGCGACACACGAAGAAACGGTACACGAAGAAACGGCACGCAGGAAAGCGACACGAAGAAACGGCACGCAGAGAAACGGCCGGCCCCGGGCGTCCCCGGAGCCGGCCGTTCCTGGAGGAACCCACGGGCCCCTCCGAGTGACCGGGCTGCTGTCCCCTGCCGACCGGTCACGCACGCCGGTGCGCGGTCCCACGGCGTGCACGCGGCACGCCACACACCCCGGCGGAGCCACGCGTGGTTTCCATCGAGAGCCGCCCCTGGCTGGCACGACACCGGGACCAACGAAGCCGCGCCGGACCCGGTCACGCGCCGTACGGGTGAGACCCCGCCCGAACTGGGATACGCCCCTACAGCCCCCCGAGCGCGTCCGCTCAGACCCGGCCCCGGCACAGCTCCAGCAGCGTCATCGCCAGTGAGGTGCCCGGCTTGCCCAGCGCGTCCCGGTAGCGGGCCAGGATCTCCATCTCCCGGGACAGGTTGACCCGGCGGCCGCCCGAGGTCATCCGGGCCTCCTGGATCACCGAGGACACGGCCATCCGTTCCTGGACGAGCCCGATGATCCGGTCGTCCAGGGCGTCGATACGGGTGCGGGCGTCGCCGATCAGGGACGCGGCCTCGTCGGTGCGGGCGCCGGTCGCCTCGGCGGCGGAGGTGGCGGTGCTGCTGCTCATGCGGGTCTCCCGGTGAGTGCGGTGCGGCTCCCCGGGGCCGTCGGGCCCGGAACGCCAGAACGCCCCGGGCCTGTCGGCCCGGGGCGCCTGGAACGTTGCTTGTCAGTTGCTCAAGCAGCACGACCATGGCAGCCGGCGGGCCGGATGCCATAGGTAAAGACGAAGGTCGTGTGCTGACGCATGGGGACAGTATGGCCCGCCGCCCGCGCCGGCCGGTACCGGGCCCGGATGGTGAGACGCGGGGGCGGGCCCGTCCGGCCCGGATGGTGAGACGCAGGACGCCCCCCGTCCGGCGAGGGACGCTCCCGGCCGCCGGTAGAATTGGGAGGACCGACCCCCTCTCCACCGCCGGAAGGCCGCCCCGTGCCAGCAGCACCCCCCGCCGCCCCCGACACCACCACCGACGTGGTTCTCGTTGTCGACTTCGGCGCGCAGTACGCCCAGCTCATCGCCCGACGCGTCCGTGAGGCCCGGGTCTACAGCGAGATCGTGCCGTCCACGATGCCGGTGGCCGAGATGCTGGCCAAGAACCCCCGGGCGATCATCCTGTCCGGCGGGCCCTCCTCGGTGTACGCCGAGGGCGCGCCCTCGCTCGACCGCGCGCTGTTCGAGGCCGGGGTCCCCGTCTTCGGCATGTGCTACGGCTTCCAGCTGATGGCGACCACGCTCGGCGGCACCGTCGACGACAACGGCGCCCGCGAGTACGGCCGCACCGCGCTGGCCGTCTCCAAGACCGGCTCCACCCTCTTCGAGGGCACCCCCGCCGAGCAGCCGGTGTGGATGTCGCACGGCGACGCCTGCTCCGCCGCCCCCGAGGGCTTCACCGTCACCGCGTCCACCGACGTCGTCCCGGTCGCCGCCTTCGAGAACGACGAGAAGAAGCTCTACGGCGTCCAGTACCACCCGGAGGTCCTGCACTCCACCCACGGCCAGCAGGTCCTGGAGCACTTCCTCTACCGGGGCGCCGGCATCGAGCCGAACTGGACGACCACCAACGTCGTCGAGGAGCAGATCGCCGCGATCCGCGCCCAGGTCGGCGACAAGCGCGCCATCTGCGGCCTCTCCGGCGGCGTGGACTCGGCGGTCGCCGCGGCCCTCGTACAGAAGGCCATCGGCTCCCAGCTCACCTGCGTCTACGTCGACCACGGTCTGATGCGCAAGGGCGAGACCGAGCAGGTCGAGAAGGACTTCGTCGCCGCGACCGGCGCGAAGCTGAAGGTCGTGGACGCGGAGAAGCGCTTCCTCGACGCCCTGGCCGGCGTGTCCGACCCGGAGCAGAAGCGGAAGATCATCGGCCGCGAGTTCATCCGGGTCTTCGAGCAGGCCCAGCTGGAGATCCTCCAGGAGGACGGCCCCGAGGTCGCCTTCCTCGTGCAGGGCACGCTCTACCCGGACGTCGTGGAGTCCGGCGGCGGCACCGGCACCGCCAACATCAAGTCCCACCACAACGTGGGCGGGCTTCCCGACGACATCGAGTTCGAGCTCGTGGAGCCGCTGCGCCAGCTGTTCAAGGACGAGGTCCGGATGGTCGGCCAGGAGCTCGGCCTGCCCGACGAGATCGTCCAGCGCCAGCCCTTCCCCGGCCCCGGCCTCGGCATCCGCATCGTCGGTGACGTCACCAAGGAGCGGCTCGACCTGCTGCGCGAGGCCGACGCCATCGCCCGCGAGGAGCTGACCGCCGCCGGCCTGGACCGCGACATCTGGCAGTGCCCGGTGGTCCTGCTCGCGGACGTCCGCAGCGTCGGCGTCCAGGGCGACGGCCGCACCTACGGCCACCCGATCGTGCTGCGCCCGGTCTCCTCCGAGGACGCCATGACCGCCGACTGGTCGCGGCTGCCGTACGAGACCCTCGCCAAGATCTCGACCCGGATCACCAACGAGGTCGCCGACGTCAACCGCGTGGTGCTCGACGTGACGAGCAAGCCGCCGGGGACGATCGAGTGGGAGTGACCCTCCCCGCAGTACGCGACCGATGCCGCCGCCCGGAGTTCCGGGAGGCGGCATCGTCGTACCGGGTGGAAATCCCCTGGCACGTGCCTCCCGCCCGTGGCAGGCTTCGCGCCCATGTCCGCCGACGAGATCCGCGCCCTGATGTCCGCCGCCCACAACGAGCGCCTGACCTGGAACACCCCGCTCTGCGACGAGCACGCCGCCCGCCTCGTCGCGGCCTGCGCCCCCGCGCCCGGGGCACGCCTCGTGGACCTGGGCAGCGGCTGGGGCGAGCTGCTGATGCGCCTGGTGGAGTCGGCGCCCGGCAGCACCGGGGACGGCGTCGAGACCGACGCCGAGGCCGTCGCGCGCGGGCGGGCCCTGGCGGAGGAGCGGGGACTCGGCCGGTGCGTGCGGTTCCACGAGGTGGCCGCCGCCGAGTGGCCGGAGAAGGGCTACGACCTGGCCGTCTCCATCGGCGCCTCGCACGCCTGGCCCGGCGGGACCTCCGAGGCGCTGGCGGCGCTGCGCGCGGCCGTGCGGCCCGGGGGACGGGTGCTGTTCGGAGACGGTTTCTGGGAGCGGGAGCCCGACGAACGGGCGCTGGCCGGTCTCGGCGCCGGGCCGGGGGACTTCGTTTCGCTGCTCACCTTGATCCGGCAGGCCGAGGCCGCCGGGCTGCGACCGCTCCAGGTGACCGTCGCCGACCAGCGGGAATGGGACCTCTTCGAGTCGGAGGCCAACATCGGCCGGGGCGAGCGGTGGGCCCTGGCCCACCCGGACCACCCGCTGCACGACGGGGTCGTCGCGGCGGTGGACGAGCGGCGCACCGGCTACTACGGCGGCTACCGGGGCACGCTCGGCCTCGCCTACCTCGTCCTCAGCGCGTGAAGCACGTCCCGCCCGCACCGGAATCGGTACGTGATGGCTCTGGCCACCTGCGGTGACCGGCGGTAGCTTCCGTGCGAATGCCCTGGGAGCCCCCGAGGAGTCGCCATGCCCGAGCCCGCGCCCCTGCCCGTCGAGCAACTGCACTTCGCGATGCCGCCCGTCCACCGGTCGCCCGACGAGGAACGCGTCCACCGCAAGGAGCGGCTGGCCGGAGCGCTGCGGCTGTTCGGTTCGTACGGCTACGAGGACGGCGTCTCCGGCCACATCACCGCGCGGGATCCGGAGTTCACCTCCTGCTTCTGGGTCAACCCGTTCGGCGTGCCCTTCGACGAGGCACACCCCGACGACCTGATCCTGGTCAACGGCGAGGGGCAGGTCCTCCAGGGGCGCCACCACGTCAACCAGGCGGCGTTCACCGTCCACGCCCAGGTCCACCTGGCCCGCCCGGACGTCGTCGCGGTCGCCCACACCCACTCCGAGCACGGCAGCGCCCTGGCCGCGCTGGGCGAGCTGATCGACCCCCTCACCCAGGAGTCCTGCGCCTTCTACGAGGACCACGCCCTGTACGACGCGTACACCGGGGTCGTGGTGGACGAGGAGGAGGGGCGCCGGATCGCCGGTGCGCTCGGGGGCCGCAAGGCGGTCATCCTGCGCAACCACGGGCTGCTGACCGTGGGCGACTCGGTGGACGCGGCGGCCTGGTGGTTCCTCTCCCTGGAGCGGTCCTGCCGCATCCAGCTGGCCGCGCGGGCGGCCGGGAAGCCCGTGCTGATCGAGCACCGGGACGCGGTCGCCACCCGCGAACAGCTCGGCAGCGATCTCGTCGCCTGGATCAACTACCAGCCGCTCTGGCGCCGCATCGCTCGAACATTCTGACGAAGTGGGCCGCCCGGTGCGCCCCGATGCGGCAACCACCCGCCACGTACGGCACAATTCGCAGCAATCACAGCCGAGTTGATCGGCCAATGGCGGTATCAGGGGCGGGAAAGGGCGGCGTTCTCCGTGGCGTTGGACGAGGCACGACAGGGCGCGCACGGCGGAGGCTGCACCTGCGGCGACTGCCCGCACGGGGCGCGCCAGGGACACCGGCGCGCGGTGGCCGCCTTCCTGGCCAAGCGGGACGAATTCGCCGCGGGACAGGGGCTGCCCGCCGGGGTCGCCCAGTCCGCCTCCGCGACCCGGCAGTGGGTCTCCGACGAACTCACCGAGTCCGCGCGGGCCGTCGCCGACCGGGGCCGGGAGGCCGGTGACGCCTGGCTGTACCGGGTCTGGCAGCGCACCCTGATCATCGTCTGGGGCGCCCTCGCCGTGCTGGCGATCGCCGAGGCCGCCACCGCGATCGGCGCGGGCTGGAGCCACGCCCGTACCGCCGGACTGGTCGCCGGCTTCGTCACCGCCGCGCTGCTGACCGGCGCCGCCCACGTCCACCGGGCGCGCGGCGGCCTCCTCGCCCCGCTGATCGGCGAGGACAACCGGCTCTCCACCTCCCGCACGGTCGCCGCGTCCTGGGTGCTGCTCGCCGTCTTCTCCGTCCTCGTCCTCGCCCTCCAGCTGGCCGCCGCCTCCGACCACGCGCGGCGCGACGAGCTGATCGAGGGCCTGGACCTGGCGCGCGGCGCCGGGGTGGTCTCCGTGCTGGCGCTGGTGTGCGCCGTCGCGGTCGCCGTCCGCCGGGTGGTGAGCGTACGGGTGCTGTCCGGGCGGCTCCAGAAGCTGCGGGCCGACCGGCCGCGCGCCGCGGACCTGCTCACCGATGACTCGGGGCGCGGCGGCTTCACCGATGTGCAGTACGTGCTGGTGTCCACCGTCGCCGTGGTGTTCGCCGCGGTCCGCCTCGCCCGCCGCCCCGAGCAACTGCCCGACCTGCCGTGGGGGCTCGCCCTGCTGGTGGCCGTCTCGGCGGCCGTCTACTTCACCGGGAAGTACGGCGAGGGCGGCCGGCCCGTCGTGCTGTCGGTCGTCAGGTCCCGGGAGGCGGGCGACCTGGACGCCCCGATCCGGACCGGCGACGACATCGAGATCCGGGGCGCGGGGTTCGTGCCGCCCGGCTCCGGATCGCCGGACCGGCTGGCCCGCGTCGTCGTACGCATCGGCTCCGTCCACGTCCATGTCCCGCTCGTCCCGGTCACCGGCGGCTTCGCGAACCCCTCCGACACCCTGCTGACCGTGCCGGTGCCGGTGGAGGTGGAGCCGGGCGTGGTCGAGGTGCAGGTCGTGACCGCTGCGGGGACCGAGTCCAACCGTGTCGCGATCGACGTCACCGACTGACCGCACCCCCCCCCGCACCCTGTGAACCGGGACCGCGCGGGGTCGTTCCGCCGGCTTCGTACGTAAGGTCGGGTGACGGGCCGCACGGTCCGGTGGCGGCGGCCGGGTGGCCGCAACGGCGCGGCACGCACGGCACACAGCGGTGCGGTCGCGGAAGGCGGGAGAAGCATGCACGGGTACGGCGGTAACGGGCGGGGCCTCGGCGAGGCCAGGAGCCTGCGGGACCTGGCACGGGAGCACGCCCTGCTGCCCCTGCGGATCTTCCTCGGGGTCACCTTCGTCTACGCGGCGCTCGACAAGCTCACCGACAGCGCGTTCTTCCACGCCACCGGAGCCGGATCGATCGGCGAGCAGATGAGCGCGGTGCGCGACTCCGCCGCGATCCCCGGCCTGGTCGACCTGGCGCTGAAGGGTCCGTCCGGCTTCGGATACGCCATCGCCTTCGGTGAACTCGCTGTCGGGATCGGCACCCTCCTCGGGCTGTGGACCCGGATCGCCGCGCTCGGCGGGGTCCTGATCTCGCTGAGCCTGTGGCTGACCGTCAGCTGGCAGGTCTCCCCGTACTACCTCGGCAACGACCTGGTCTACCTCGTGGCCTGGCTGCCGCTGCTGCTCGGCGGGGCCGCGTCCTTCTCCCTGGACGCCTTTCGCGCGGCCCGGCGGCGGCGTATCCGGTAGCCGATCCAGGTGACCAGGAGGGCCGTCCACAGGCCGCCGGTGAACAGCCCGATGAAGAACTCCGGCGGGGCGTCCCAGAAGCCCGCCGCGTCCCCCGCGTAACCGGCGGCCAGCGCCAGCATCACCAGACCGGCCACGGCCCGTCCGGGCCGGAACTCATGACGCGGCACGGTTGACCTCCACCTGTCCGTAACCGACTTCCAGATCCAGCTCGATCGTGCCGCCCGGCTTGCTGCCCTCGGCCGGGGGCAGCGTCCGGCGCTCGTCCTGCGAGGCGCGGATGTCCAGGTCGCCCCTGCTGTGCCCGTCCAGCACCACGATCGCGCCGACGCGGGTCTTCGCGTGCACCTCGACCGTGGCGTCCCGGGGCACGTGCACCAGGACCCGGCCCGCGCGCGCCTCGACCCGCGTCCGCACCGTCTCGCCCTTGGGCACGGTGACCCGGCTGAGGTCCAGCTCGGCCTGGCCGGAGGCGACCGCGTAACGCGGCTGCACCGCGGCCACCGACACCGGATGCCACTGCTCGCGCACCCAGTGCGTGGGGATGTCCTTGGGCAGCACCGCCGCGCCGGCCAGCAGCCCGGCCGTGATCATCGCCAGCAGCAGCGTGCCGAAACCGGTCCGCCCGACGAAGGCGCTGACCAGCATCGCCAGACCGAACACCGCGAGCGCGGCGGCGAGCCCGATCTGAAGGCTCGTACCGAGCGGCTGGGCGTCCCAGCTCAGGCCCGTGCCCAGACCGCCCGCCAGCAGGGCGGTCAGGAACGCCAGGCCGGCTATGGACCTCGGGCCGCGCACCTCCCGCGACCTGGGCGGCGGCGGACGGAACGGCGCATCGGGTGTCGCCCCGCGCGGCTCCCCGTCGAGCACCGCGTCGTGCGGCCCCCACAGATAGCCGATCGCCACCTTGCCCGTCGACCCGTCCTTGACGATCGGGTCGCGCCACCAGGACGGCCACGACAGTGTCGGCGGCGCCATGACCTCGGGCGGCGCGTCCGACGCCGCCTGCGCGGCCGCCGCGTGCAGCGGGTCCTGGGGATCGGCCGTCCTGCGCCGCTGCGTCCACACGGAGAAGCCGACGACCGCGACCGACAGCATCGCCGCGAACGCGAGCGTGCCGCCGTTGCCCAGCATCGACAGGAACAGACCGCAGCCGATCAGCGCGCACAGCACCGCGATCAGCGACGCCCCCTCGACGCGCCCCGACAGCAGCCGGCGCGCCTCGTTCTCGTCCTCGCCCTCCAGCGGGATCAGCAGCCAGGCGAAGCCGTAGAAGATCAGCCCGAGGCCGCCGGTCACCGAGAGCACACCGAGCACGATCCGGAAGATCACCGGGTCGACGTCGCAGTACCGGCCGAGCCCGCCGCACACCCCGGCCACCACCTTGTGCCGCGGGCTGCGGTGCAGCCGCGGTGCGGGCGCGGGGGGCGGTGCGGCGCCGGGCGGCGCGTCCTGGGGAACGGTCATGGCTCCATGGTGACGGGCGCCGGGCCCCGGCGGCACCCGCCCCGACCCTGGCCGATCCCTGATATTGACCCGCCGCTCCCTCAGGGACGCCGCCCCGCCGCTCCGCCTCGCGCCTCCCGGTCTCAGGGTCGAACCGGGGGCCGACCCTGATGCCACCACCCGTACGGGCATGTGACGATCGGGTCATGCCAGCCGCCACCACCCGAGCCGCAAGCTCCCACGCCCCCGACCCGGAGGAGCCGCCGCTGCGCAAGCTGTACCGCAGCGCCGACGGCCGGCTGCTGGGCGGAGTGGCGCGCGGGCTCGCCGGGCACCTCGGACTGCCGGTGGCCTGGGTGCGGTTCGTCTTCCTCGGGCTGTTCTTCGCGGACGGCCTCGGCGCCCTCCTGTACGCGGTGTTCTGGATCGTCGTCCCGCTCGGCGTCGGCGGTGTCGAGACCCCCCAGTCCGTCTTCGAGACCGCCCCCGACGGCAGACGCCGCCTCCGCAAACCCGACAAGGGCCAGGTCTTCGCCCTCATCGCGCTGCTCATCGGCGCCGTGACCTTCGTCGGCAATGTCGACATGGGCAGCAAGGCCGACCGCTACATCTGGCCCACCCTGCTCATCGGCGCCGGCTCCGTCCTCGTCTGGCGCCAGGCGGACAACGCCCGCCGCGCCCGCTGGATGGAGGTCGGCAGCCGCCGCCGCGTCCTGCACCTGGCCCGCGCCCTGGCCGGGGTCGCCCTGGTCGGCCTCGGCCTCGCCGGCTTCATGGTCGTACGCGGCTCCGCCGCCCAGCTCGGCAACGTCCTCACCGCGTCCATCGCCGTGCTCACCGGCATCGCCCTGCTCGCCGGCCCCTACCTCGTGCGTATGACCCAGGACCTCTCCGAGGAACGCCTCATGCGCATCCGGGCCCAGGAGCGGGCCGAGGTCGCCGCCCACGTCCACGACTCCGTGCTGCATACCCTCACCCTGATCCAGCGCAACGCCGACGACGGCGGCGAGGTCCGCCGGCTGGCCCGCGCCCAGGAACGCGAGCTGCGCAACTGGCTGTACAACCCCGAGGGCACCGGCAAGGACGAGGACGACGAGCCCGAGACCCTGGCCGAGGCCGTCAAACGGGCCGCCGCCGAGGTCGAGGACAAGCACGGCGTCCCGCTGGAGGTCGTCGTCGTCGGCGACTGCCCGCTCGACGAGAGGCTGACGGCACAGATGCAGGCCGCACGCGAGGCGATGGTCAACGCCGCCAAGTACGGTGGCGAGGGCGGTGCCGTCCAGGTCTACGCGGAGGTCGAGGGCCGGACGGTCTTCGTCTCCGTGCGCGACCGGGGCCCGGGATTCGACCTGGACTCCGTACCGGGGGACAGAATGGGCGTACGAGAATCGATCATCGGCCGGATGCAGCGCAACGGCGGCACCGCCCGGCTGCGTTCGGTGCCCGGTGGGGGCACGGAAGTCGAGCTGGAGATGGAGAGGACGAGCGATGAACGGGACCACTGAGGCGACCGGGGGCCACGAGGGCCCGGAGCGCCGGGTACGAGTCGTGCTCGTCGACGACCACCGGATGTTCCGCACCGGAGTACAGGCCGAGATCGGCCGCACCGAGGAGACCGGCGTCGAGGTCGTCGGCGAGGCGGCCGACGTCGACCAGGCGGTCACCGTCATCACGGCGACCCGCCCCGAGGTCGTCCTCCTCGACGTCCACCTCCCCGGCGGCGGCGGCGTCGAGGTGCTCCGCCGCTGCGCACCCCTGATGGGCACAGCGGAGAACCCGGTGCGCTTCCTCGCGCTGTCCGTCTCGGACGCCGCCGAGGACGTCATCGGAGTCATCCGGGGCGGCGCCCGCGGCTACGTCACCAAGACGATCACCGGCACCGACCTGGTCGACTCGGTCTTCCGGGTCCAGGACGGCGACGCGGTGTTCTCGCCCCGCCTGGCCGGCTTCGTCCTCGACGCCTTCGCCTCCACGGACGCGCCCCCGGTCGACGAGGACCTCGACCGGCTGACCCAGCGCGAGCGCGAGGTGCTGCGGCTGATCGCCCGGGGCTACGCGTACAAGGAGATCGCCAAGCAGCTGTTCATCTCGGTGAAGACGGTCGAGTCCCACGTCTCGGCGGTCCTGCGCAAGCTCCAGCTCTCCAACCGCCACGAGCTGACCCGCTGGGCCACCGCCCGCAGGCTGGTCTAGGGCCGGCCCGCCCTCCGGGCGAACGACGGGAATGTGACGACAGGTCCTAGGACCCTTCCGGGTCGAGCGAGATGTTCAGCTTCTCGCCGGCCCTGCGGAAGCCGATCGACGCGTAGATCCGCTCCACGTCGGCGTCGCCCGGCTCCAGCCACACCACCCGGCAGCCCCGCTCGAACGCGGTGCGCGTCAGGTGTGCGGAGAGCGCCGCCCCGATGCCCCGGCGGCGGAAGTCCGCGCCCACCGCGAGGCCCGCCAGCTCGGTGAGCCCGTCGACCGGGACCGAGCAGCCGCCCGCGCCGACCGGGGTGCCCTCGACGGTGGCGAGCGCGGCGACCCCGCCGCCGGCCGCCGCGTCGCGCAGCCAGGCGGCCGTGCCGTCCTCGGGTTCGCCGGTCCCGCCGTAGCCGAGGTGCTGGACGAGGGCCGCGGCGTCGAACTCCGCGTCGGTGGCGGGCTCCGCGACGGCCAGGTCCGCCACCGGCTTCGGGGCCAGCAGGTCACCGGGGGCGCAGGCCAGGATCGGGGCGCGGTTCTCGACGGTGAACCCGGCGGCGAGCAGCGCCGGTTCGACCGCCGGGGCCCAGCCGGGCAGGAACTCCAGGCGCGGCATCCGGTCCAGGTCGCGGAAGGCCGCCACGAGGGCGTCGAGTTCGCCGGGGGTCGGCTCCGCCCCTTGGTCGGGGATGGCGTAATTGGCGTACTTCAGGGACCAGTCCGGGTTGTAGCGGATCGCGAACGGGCCGACGCGGACATGGTCGGGGGAGCGGAGCGTGAGCGTGCGGGCGTGGGTCTGGACGTCGATGTCCAATGACATGCGTGGGTGTCCTCACGGCGGTTGGGCTCGGAAGCCGGGAGCCTATGCCACCCGGGTCGCCCCCGCGAAAGGCATTTCGTTGATCGGCGCGACCCGGACCGGGGCCCCCGGGCGTGGGGCGTGGATCATCTGCCCGTTGCCGATGTACAGGCCGACATGGGTGACGCCGGAGTAGAAGAACACCAGGTCTCCCGGGGCCAGTTCGGACCGGGAGACCCGCCGGCCCGCGTTGATCTGGGTGTACGTGGTCCGGGGGAGCGAGACCCCGGCCGCGCGCCAGGCGGCCTGGGTGAGGCCCGAGCAGTCGAACGAGGCGGGCCCGGTGGCGCCCCAGACGTACGGCTTGCCCAGCGCGCTGTAGGCGAAGGCGACGGCCTGGGCCGCGCGCGCGTTGGGGGCGGCGACCGCGCCGCGCGGGGCGCCGCGGTCGGCGTGGCCGGCGCCCCGGCCGTCCTCGGAAGCGGCGTAGGCGGCGCGCTCGGCGGGGGAGAGGCGGGCGAGCAGGCGCCGGGCCTCGGCGAGCTTGGCGCGGACGGTCGCCCGGTGCTCCTTCAGGGCGGCCTGGCGGGCGGCCAGCTCGGTCAGCTTGTCGGCCGCCTCGGCGCGCACCTGGGCGATGTCGGCGACCTGGCGCCGCACCGAGCCGAGTTCCGCCGCCCGGCGCTCGTCGGCCCGCTCCACGTACGAGGCGCGCCGGAGGTACTGGTCGGGGTCGGAGGAGAGCGCCAGCTGCACGGAGGGGTCGATCCCGGCGGAGCGGTACTGCGCGGCGGCGTACGAGCCGAGGGCGTCCCGGGCGGAGTTGAGGCGGCCGGTCCTGCGGGCGGCCTCGTCGCGCAGGGCGTCGACCGACTTCGCGGCTGCGGCCGCCTCGGTCTTCGCGCCGTTGTACTTCTCGGTGGCGGCCTCGGCCTCCCGGTACAGCCGGTCCACCTGGGCCTTGACCTGGGCGGCGGTCGGGGCCGGGTCCGCGTGCGCGGCTCCGGGCAGCACGGCGGCGGTCGCGGCTCCGGCGAAGGCGAGGGTCGCCGCGGTGCGGGCCGCGGAGCCGGTGTACAGGCGCTGCCTGGGCTTGCGATGCGCTGCCACGAGGGCGGGCGTCCTTCCGTGCGACTGCCCGGCGGGGTCTACCGGCGGGCTTCATCGGCGGTCCGGCCAGGACAGTGTCCGGGTACGGCCGCCGGGAAGGGACGCTAATCCGAGGACACGGTCGGGAGTCGTTTTGACGCCTATTGCCTGCTCTTGGCGTGGCATTGTCGCCGGGCGATCGTGAATGGCCATGAATGACAACAAAAATTGCCGCAGATTCAGGCAATAGGTACATCTGTCATTTAATTGTCCGTACGCCCCACCTGGGTGACGGGCGCCGGGACGCCCGGGGCTATGGTGCGGCCATGCGCGTACTCATCGATTTCGTCGTCGCCCTGCACATCATCGGCATCGCCGCCCTGCTCGGCGGTTTCCTCGGACAGATGAAGGCGATGAAGGCCGGCACGGCCCGGTTCGTCCCCGGAATGCTGCACGGTGCGCTGACCATGCTGGTCACCGGAGTCGCCCTGGTCGGGCTCGACCAGGCGGACGACCACCCCGTGAACAACGTCAAGATCGGCATCAAGCTGCTGATCCTGGTCGTGATCCTCGGGCTGGTCTACGTCAAGCGGGACGAGGAGAAGGTCGGCAAGGGCCCCTTCGCGGCGGTCGGCGCCCTGACCGTCGCCAACATCTTCATCGCCACGCTCTGGACCTGAGGAACGCCCCGGGCCGGCCCGCTTTTGGACCGGCCCCCTTCCCCGGTCAGGCCGGGCGCACGCTTCCGTAGATCGGCATGTAGTAGATCGACTCCTCGCGCACGTTCGCCCCGGGCTTCGGCGCGTGGATCATCATCCCGTCGCCCTTGTAGATCCCGACGTGGCTGATGTCGTCGTAGAAGAAGACCAGGTCACCGGGTTGGAGATCGGCCGTGGCGATCCGGGTCCCGACGTTCACCTGGTCCCAGGTGGTCCGCGGTATGTCGACCCCGGCCGCCTTCCACGCCGCCTGGGTGAGCCCCGAGCAGTCGTACGAGGAGGGGCCGGTCGCCCCCCAGACGTACGGCTTGCCGATCTGGGCGCGGGCGAACGCGAGGACCTTCTCCGCCTTCGTGGACGCGCTGGAGCCGGAGTCCGAGCCGGAACCCGAACCCGTCTCCGTACCGCCGCCCGACTCCTCGGCCTTGCGCTCGGCCTCCTTCTTGGCGGCGGCCTGCTTCTTCGCCAGCTCCTCCGCCTTGCGCTTGGCCTCCGCCTCCTTCTTGCGCTCCAGCTCCGCCAGGCGTGCCTTCTCCTCGGCGGTCAGCTTCGACAGCAGCGTCCGGGCCTCGGTCAGCTTGTTCTGGACGTTCTGCTTGCTGGTGCGCAGCGCGGTCTGCGACTCGGTGAGCGTCTCCAGGCTCTCGACCGCCTGGGCGCGCTGCTTGGACGCCTTCGCCTGCTGCGTACGGAACTCGTCGACCGCCTGCTGCTGGCGGTCGGCCATCCGGTTCATCAGGTGGGTCTGGTCGAAGAACGACTGCGGGTTGTCGGCCAGGAAGAACGTCGCGGTCGGCGCGAGGGCGCCGTCGCGGTACTGCGCGGCGGCGTAGTTGCCGAGCGTCCTGCGCGCGTCGTTCAGCTTCGCGGTGCGCTTGGCCACGTCCTCCAGCAGCGTGTCGACCTTGGTCCGCTGCTTGTCCGCGGCCTCCTTGGCCTGGTTGTACTTCTGGGTCGCGGTGCCCGCCTGCCGGTAGAGGTCGTCGACCTTCTTCTGTACGTCCTCGATGCTGGGCTTGGGAGCCGGGGCGGCCATCGCGCTCTGCGAGGACAACAGGGTGACCGTCGCGAGCGCGGCGGAGGTGAGCCCCACGACAGGGGCGGCGGAGCGCACCCGGGGGCGCGGTTTGCGATGCGACGCCAAGGCCGGCATCTCCTTCCGTGGACCGCCTACCGGGTTAGCTGTCGGGTTCGGGCGGAACGGAAGGCTGCCCTACGGTCCAGTGGGGACGCGGACCGATTCACCCCGGTGATGCGTGTGGGTCCCCGGTTCCGGGCGGGCCCGGATTCGGCGTGGACGCCCGCTCGGCGTGGGTCGCCTCTGGGGGTACGGGCCGTCCGAACGAGCACGCTAACCAACGCGGGGTGCCGCTGGGAAGCTTGATGTTCGATATGCCCGATACATTTTCGTGACCTTTTCGGAGCGGGGCCGAGTGTCAGTGGGGGGCTCTAGACTCGGGGAGCGATGAGCAGCCTCTTTGACGACAGTTTCCTGACCGGCCTCCAGTCCGAGGAGGAAGGGCCCCCGCCGCCCCCCGAGGACTCCGCACCCGAAGCGGTGCCGGAGGACCTTTTCGCGGGCGTGTTCGACGGCCCGCCGCCGCGCGACGCGTACTACCGCGACGGTGCCCACCGCCCCGTCATCGACCCCGCGGCCCTGCTCGACGGGCTGAACACCGAGCAGCGCGCCGCCGTCGTGCACGCCGGGTCCCCGCTGCTCATCGTCGCCGGGGCCGGCTCCGGCAAGACCCGGGTGCTGACCCACCGCATCGCCCACCTCCTGGCCGAGCGCGGTGTGCACCCCGGCCAGATCCTGGCGATCACCTTCACCAACAAGGCCGCCGGCGAGATGAAGGAGCGCGTCGAGCAGCTGGTCGGGCCCCGGGCCAACGCCATGTGGGTCATGACCTTCCACAGCGCGTGCGTCCGCATCCTGCGCCGCGAGTCGAAGAAGCTCGGCTTCACCTCCTCGTTCTCGATCTACGACGCGGCCGACTCCAAGCGGCTGATGGCCCTGGTCTGCCGCGACCTGGAGCTGGACCCGAAGCGCTACCCGCCGAAGTCGTTCACGGCCAAGGTCTCCAACCTCAAGAACGAGCTCATCGACGAGGAGACCTTCGCCGGGCAGGTCGCGGGGGGTACCTCCCATTCGGGCGAAGCCGAGAACGGGGGAGGTTTCGAGAAGACCCTGGCCCAGGCGTACGCGATGTACCAGGCCCGGCTGCGCGAGGCCAACGCGCTGGACTTCGACGACATCATCATGACGACGGTCCACCTGCTCCAGGCCTTCCCCGACGTCGCCGAGCACTACCGCCGCCGCTTCCGCCACGTCCTGGTCGACGAGTACCAGGACACCAACCACGCCCAGTACACCCTCGTACGCGAGCTGGTCGGCCCGGCCGGTCCCGAGGACGCCCCCGCCGAGCTGTGCGTCGTGGGTGACGCGGACCAGTCGATCTACGCCTTCCGGGGCGCGACCATCCGCAACATCCTCCAGTTCGAGGAGGACTACCCGGACGCGACGACGATCCTGCTGGAGCAGAACTACCGCTCCACCCAGACGATCCTGTCCGCCGCCAACGCGGTCATCGAGCGCAACGAGAGCCGCCGCCCCAAGAACCTGTGGACCAACGCCGGCACCGGCGCCCGCATCACCGGCTACGTCGCGGACACCGAGCACGACGAGGCGCAGTTCGTCGCCGAGGAGATCGACCGCCTCACCGACGCGGGCGACGCCAAGGCCGGAGACGTAGCCGTCTTCTACCGGACGAACGCGCAGTCCCGTGTCTTCGAGGAGATCTTCATCCGCGTCGGCCTGCCCTACAAGGTCGTCGGCGGAGTGCGCTTCTACGAGCGCAAGGAGGTCCGGGACGTCCTGGCCTACCTCCGGGTCCTCGCCAACCCCGAGGACACCGTCCCCCTCCGCCGCATCCTGAACGTGCCCAAGCGCGGCATCGGCGACCGTGCCGAGGCGATGATCGACGCCCTGTCCCTGCGCGAGAAGATTACCTTCCCGCAGGCGCTGCGCCGTGTGGACGAGGCGTACGGCATGGCCGCCCGTTCGGCCAACGCCGTGAAGCGGTTCAACACGCTGATGGAGGAGCTGCGCACGGTCGTGGAGTCCGGCGCGGGCCCTGCCGTCGTGCTGGAAGCGGTCCTGGAGCGTACGGGCTACCTCGCCGAGCTCCAGGCATCCACCGACCCGCAGGACGAGACCCGCATCGAGAACCTCCAGGAGCTGGCCGCCGTCGCGCTCGAATTCGAGCAGGAGCGCGGCGAGGAGGAGGGGGCGGGCACCCTCGCCGAGTTCCTGGAGAAGGTCGCGCTCGTCGCCGACTCCGACCAGATCCCCGACGAGGACGAGGACGGCTCCGGCGTCATCACGCTGATGACCCTGCACACGGCGAAGGGCCTCGAATTCCCGGTGGTCTTCCTGACCGGCATGGAGGACGGCGTCTTCCCGCACATGCGGGCGCTGGGCCAGGTCAAGGAGCTGGAGGAGGAGCGCAGGCTCGCGTATGTCGGCATCACCCGCGCCCGCGAGCGCCTGTACCTGACCCGCGCGGCCATGCGCAGCGCCTGGGGCCAGCCCTCGTACAACCCGCCGTCGCGGTTCCTGGAGGAGATCCCGGACCAGCACCTGGAGTGGAAGCGCAAGGGCCCGATGGCCGCCCCCGCCGGGCCGACCTCCGGCATCACCTCGTCGCTCTCCGCCTCCCGCGCCCGCTCCGGCCCTTCGGGCTTCGCCACCCGGCGGACCTCGGACCGGCCGACGATCACCCTGGTGGCGGGCGACCGGGTCACACACGACCAGTTCGGTCTGGGCACGGTGACGGCGGTCGAGGGCGTCGGCGACCAGGCGAAGGCCACGGTCGACTTCGGCGACGACCGCCCGAAGAAGCTGCTCCTGCGGTACGCGCCGGTGCAGAAGCTCTGAGACGCGTGTGACGGCCGGGGCCCCGAGGGCTCCGGCCGCCGGCCGCTCACCGGCTCAGGTGGGGTTGACGTCGTGGCTGCGGAGCCAGGGCAGCGGGTCGATGGCCGCGCCGCCGCCGGGCCGCACCTCGAAGTGCATGTGCGGGCCGGTCGAGTTCCCGGAGCTGCCGGAGTACGCGATGACGTCGCCCGCCTTGACCTGGCCCGAGCGGATCCGGGTGCTGCTGAGGTGGCAGTACCAGGTCTCGGTGCCGTCGGCCATGGTCACGATGGCCATGTTGCCGTAGGCGCTGTTGTACTGCGTGCGGACGGTGCCGTCGGTCGCGGCCATCACCGGGGTGCCGTACTGGACCGGGAAGTCGATGCCCGTGTGCACGGACATCCAGTTGACGCCCGCCTGGCCGAAGTACGCGCTCAGCCCGTGCTCCTTGACCGGCATCACGAACTTGGGGCGCAGGGCCTCCTTGCGGGCCGCCTCCTCCTCGCGCTTCTTCTTCTCGGCGGCCTGCCGCGCCTTGAGGTCGATGCGCTCCTGGGTGCGGCTGGCGCGGTCCGCGAAGTTCTCCGCGTCGGCGCTGAGGTTGGCGAGCTGGGTGTCCAGTTCGTTGTTGGCCGCGACCGGCTCGACCGTGCCGGGGTCGGCGGCGGCCATCGTCGTGGTGTCGTCCTTCTTCGTCTCGCCCCCGCCCATGCCGCCCACGGAGGCGGCGGCGATCCCGGCCACGCTCATCACGCAGGCGGAGGGAACGGCGACGGTGAGGAGTGCGGAACGCTTCGCGGGGGAACGCCTGCGGCTGCGGCCACCGCTGCGGGTGACGGGCCGGCCGGCGGGGCGGTGCGCGTCGGCCGGGGCGAGGTCGGGATGGCCGCCGGGGCCCGTGCCGGGGTCCGCGTCGGGACGCGCGTCGAGATCCGCTTCGGGGTGGTCGGCGGCGTCTTCGCTCTCGGCGGTCCGGTAGGGCTCGTACGGGTCGTAGGCGGAGTGCTCGTACGTCTCGTACGTGTCATGCGCCTTGTACGTGTCGTGAGCGTCGTACGTGTCATGCGCCTCGTACGAGTCGTGAGCGTCGTACGTCTCGTGCGACCCGTACGTCTCGTGTGCCTCGTACGTCTCGTGCGCCTCGTACGTGTCTGCCCGGGGGGCCTGTTCGGCTTCGTTCGACCCCGCCAGGTTTTGCATACTTTGCTGTGTGTGCTCGGGCGTGGCGCCGGTGTTCCAGGCGGTGGCGTCGTATGCGCCGGTGTCGTACGAGGCGGTGTTCCAGGCGGTGGTGTCCCACTGGCCGGAGGAGTCCGGGGCGTAGCCCTGCGTCGGCAGCCAGGTGGCGCCGGTGTCGTACGGGGACGGGGCGTCGTACTGCGGGTGCTGCTGGGCCTGGCCGGCGTAGTCCGGGTAGCCGGTGAAGTCGCTGTACGCGGCGGCCTGGTGAGCGCCCGTGTCCCACTGGGTGGTGTCGTACGAGCCGCTGTATCCGGTCTGTTCGCCGGTGTACGGGACGCCGTAGCCCCCCGCGGTGTCGTACGAGCCGTCGTAGGAGCCGGGGAGGGAGCCGAAGAGCGGGTCACTGTCGAAGCTGCCCGTGGGGTGGCTGTCGTATCCGGCATACCCGGCGTGGGGGTGCTGGTCGTTCACCAACTTCTCTCTCGCCTCGGCAGCAGGACCAGTCCGGGGCGTGGGGACCCCGGGGCTAAGCAGTGGCCGCGACTGTACCCGGCGGTATCCGCCGCCGACAATCTTCGACGGCCCCATGGCGCCCGGGAAAAGGGGCAATCGGCCGTCTTTCGGCGGCGTCCGCACAGAGCTTTGGCTCTACGTTCGAAACGTGTTCGGTTTCAGGCGACGGAGGCCGAGCCGGCGGCCCCACTGGACCCGTGGGCGGGCTCCGCCGTGTCGAGCGCCTGGCGTACGGCGGCCGCCACGGCCGGGTGCACGGGCAGGGCGAGGTGTCCGATGCCGGTGACGCGGACGTTCACCGCGTCGAGGTCGGGGTGGTCGACGCAGGCCGCCTCGGGCGGGACGATCACCTGGTCCAGCTCGCTCCAGAAGCTGACGAACCGGGTGCGGCAGCCGGGCGCGGGCAGCCTCAGCTCCTCGATGGGGGCCGAGCCGCCGCGCATCTGGCGCACGATGGGCAGGGCGCCGGCCAGCGGGGCGACGGCGGTGCCGGCATGCGGCGTACCCAGCGTGACCAGGGTGCGGACCCGGTGGTCACCGCCCAGTCGCTGGACGTAGTAGCGAGCGATGAGGCCCCCGAGGCTGTGGCCCACGATGTCGACCCGTTCGTGCCCGGTGCGGGCGCAGATCTCCTCGATGTGCCGGCCCAGCAGCTCGGCGGCCGTACGGACGTCGCTGGTCAGCGGCGAGTGGTTGAGCGACTCCAGATGGCGCCAGCCGTGCCGGGCCAGCGAGCGGCGCAGCAGGACGAAGACCGAGCGGTTGTCGATGAAACCGTGCAGGAGGACGACGGGCGGCCGGCCGGCCGCCTCGCCCGGCAGTCGCCCGGTGGCGCGGGGGTCCGGCGTCGGGGCCGGCTCGGGGTGCCGTTCGCCGGCGATTCCGGTGGGGTACAGCAGCGCGTGTCCGGCGAGCACCGCGAGTTCCAGCGCGGTCGCTCTCAGCAGCGCGGTCGGCACGGCGGGTATCGGGAGGCGGCGGATCGGCAGGGAGGGGATCGGGAGGCGACGGATCGGCAGGGAGGGGATCGGCAGGGAGCGGATTGGAAGGGAGCGGATCGGAAGGCTCGGGGTCTTCATGGTCGACCTCCTGCTCCGGCACCCGGAGAAGGGCGGCTCCCTTCCCGTATGCCCTGGCGGGAAGCCGTGTCGGAGGTCCGGACCATGCGGGCGGTGGCCCGTACCACCGTGCCGTGCGGCTGACGGCGCGGTGATACGGCGACCTGACGCGGCTCCCCGGGCGCCCGGTCTCTGCGCCCGTGAACAATGTCCCATGTGTGATTTCCCCCTCCCGGCCCACCGCGAAACGGCGGCTTGCGGGATGCTGTGGATAACGTTCGTTCACATCCCCGGCCCTTCAGGCACGGGAGACGCATGTGGAGGCAGTGATGGGTGTGACCGGTCCGATCCGTGTGGTGGTGGCCAAACCGGGCCTCGACGGCCATGACCGCGGGGCCAAGGTGATCGCGCGTGCGCTGCGGGACGCCGGTATGGAGGTCATCTACACGGGGCTCCACCAGACGCCCGAGCAGATCGTCGACACCGCCATCCAGGAGGACGCCGACGCGATCGGGCTCTCGATCCTCTCGGGCGCGCACAACACGCTGTTCGCGAAGGTGATCGAGCTGCTGAAGGAACGGGAGGCGGAGGACATCAAGGTCTTCGGCGGCGGCATCATCCCGGAGGCGGACATCGCACCGCTGAAGGAGCAGGGCGTCGCGGAGATCTTCACCCCCGGCGCGACGACCACCGCGATCGTCGACTGGGTCAACGCGCACGTCCGCCAGCCGGCCGGCGCCTGACCCGGCCGGGGGCCTCGGCCGCCCCGCAGGGCGCGGAGGTCCCATCGGCCGCGCTGATACCGGGCGGCGCCCCCCTGCCGGGGGCGACGGACCTGCGCGGCGCCGGGGGCCGCCTCGCGCCGGGTGGTGAGGAACGCGCCCGGTGCTGTGCCGGCCGCGCCCGCCCCGAGGCCTTTGCGCCGCGCGCGCCACAGTGGCCGCGCCCGCATTGCGCGGCCTGAACCCCCGCGCCGCGTCGGCCGCGCCCCGTCTGTACGTGCGCGACCCGGAACGCCACCGGACCGCCGCGTGCCGTGCCGGCCGTGCCCCGCCGCAGGGCCTGAACCCGCGCGCCGCGATGGCCGCGCCTGTGCCCGGTCCCAAGCGTGGGCGAGCGTGAGCGCGCCCGCTCGCAGCATCGGTCGGCCTTGCAGCCGGCCGGGACCGAGGCGGTCCCGTGCGCGCGCCCACGGGGCGGCCCCATGCCCGCGCACCGGGTCGCTCCGTGCCCGCGCGGGGCCCGGACTCGCGCCCGCGCGCGATGTCGGCTGCACAGCCCGGCCCCGTCCCACCGGCTGCCCACGCGCCCGCACGGGGGCGGTCCCGCCCCCGCGCCGCCCCGTCGTGCTCGGCCGCCCGTACCGGCGCGCCGCGTTGGCCGTGCCGCCCGTACCACTCGACGCACCCGGCGGCCTACGTGGCCGCGCCCGCTTCACGCCGGCCCGCGCCGGCCCGTCGTGCCCGGCCGCCCGTACCCGCGCGCCGCGTTGGCCGTGCCGGCCGTACCCCTCGGCACCCGGCGACCCACGTCGCCGCACCCGCTTCACAGCAGCCCGCGCATCCGCCCCCGCTTTACGCCGGTCCGCGCCGGCCCGTCGTGCTCGGCCGCCCGTACCCGCGTGCCGCGTTGGCCGTGCCGGCCGTACCCCTCGGCGCGACCGGCGGCCCACGTGGCCGCCCCGCACCGCCTCGCCGGTCGCCCGCGTGGCTTCACCCGTCTTCCGGGGGCGGGGACAGCTCGCTGTCCATCGTCGCGCGTAGGCGCAGGGTGGAGACCAGGCGCTGGAAGGCCTCCGACCAGTAGCCGTTCGCGCCGGGGGAGGCGTCCGCCGGTTCGGCGGGGGTGGTGGTCAGGACCTCCAGGCGGGTTGCCTCGGCCGGGGTCAGGCAGCGTTCCGCCAGGCCCATGACGCCGCTGAAGCTCCAGGGGTAACTGCCCGCGTCCCGGGCTATGTCGAGGGCGTCGACCACCGAGCGCCCGAGCGGCTCCGCCCAGGGCACCGGGCAGACCCCGAGCAGCTGGAACGCCTCCGACAACCCGTGCGCGGCGACGAAGTCGGCCACCCAGCCCGCCCGTTCCGCAGGGGGCAGCACCGCCAGGAGCTTCGCCCGCTCGGCGAGCGACGCCGTGCCGGGGCCGTTCGACGGGGGCGTCGAAGGGGGGCCGAGCAGGGCCCGCGCCCATGCCTCGTCGTTCTGCCGCACCGCCGCCCGGCACCACGCCGCGTGCAGTTCCTCGCCCCAGCCGTCCGCGACGGGCATCGCCACGATCTCCTCCGCGCCGCGCCCCCCGAACCGCGCGGGCCAGACGGAGAGCGGGGAGGCCTCCACCAACTGGCCGAGCCACCACGACCGTTCGCCCCGGCCGGACGGCGGGAGAGCCACCACCCCGTCGCGCTGCATCTCCGCGTCGCACTCGTGCGGGGCCTCCACCGCCACGAACGGCTTGTCACCGGTCAGCCCGGGGCTGACGCAGGACAGCGCGCGGTCCGCCATCCGGCGGGCAAGCGCCGAACCGGGCAGTGCGGACAGCAACTCGGCGGCGGTCGCCCGGACATTGCGGCTGCGGTCCGCGAGCGCCTGTTCGAGGAACTCCTCGTCCGCGCAGGACAGCCCCGTGCGCAGCGAGTCGACGAACATGAGCCGGTCCTCGGCCCGTTCCGTCCTCCAGGTGGTGGCGAGCAGCGCGCGGGCCGCCTCCGCGTCCCGCGCCCGTACAGCCCCGAGCAGGGCGACCCGCTCCGCGAACAGGCCCTCCTCCCACAGCCGTCGCACCGCTTCCGGATCGGTGAGGGACGGCAGCAGACCGCTTCCGGACGCACCGCGCAGCGCGAACTTCCACTCCGGGTTCAGCCCGGCCAGCCACAGCCCGCGCGGCCCCGCGAACTCCAGGGCCTGGGGCCGCAGATCGGTCCTGGCCCTGGCGGCGTCCAGCAGGGCGGGCAGCGCGGAGTCGGGCGCCCGGTAGCCGTGCAGGTTGGCGGTGGCCAGCCACTGCGGGATGAGCTCCGTCAGGTCGGGGGCCGTACCGCGTCTGCCGCCGGAACCGCCTGCCGCGGCCCGGTCCGCGAGGAGCTGCGCCAGCCGGCCGCGGGCGGCCTCGGGCAGCGGCGGGCGGGGGTCGTCGGGCGCGGGCGCGGGCCGGGGCGAGGCGGCGGCGGGCAGGAGCCCGGCCCGGCGCCGCACGGTGTGCAGCGCGGCGGCGTCCAGCAACGCCGAGGCCGCCCCGTCCGGGCCGGCGCCCGATGCGCCCCCTGGCGGGCGGCGGTCCGTGCCGAGCAGGGCCGAGGTGACCAGGTCCTCCCACGACGTGGCCGCGACCGCGTCGGCGAGGTCCCCCGACGCGGATGCGGACGCGGACGCGGGTGTGGTGGGTGAGGTGGTGCGGGACATCGCGCCTCCTTCGAGAAGTCCTTCTGGGGTCAGATGAGCGGTACGGTCTCGACGCCGGCGAGCCCCGCCCGCGGGGCCACCGCGGGCCAGGCGGCGAGCGGGTCGAAGCCGCGGTGGCCGCACTCGCCGAAGACGGTGAGAGGCCCGCCGCCCGAGACCGCGACGAGCTTCCAGAGCGCCGGCCGGGACAGCGCGGCGGCGGTGACGGGCAGCGCCTCACGGCCCTGCGCGTCCACCAGCTGCCAGCCGTCCACGCCCGGCACGGGTATGACGTCGCGCAATGTCACCGGCCAGGACTCCAGCCACGGATCGTCGCCCAGCGCCCGCCCGTACGCGGTGATCGCCTCGCCGACCGGCACCCCCGGCGGGGGCGTACCGGCCGGCTCGGGCACACCGAACCGCTCGCCCAGCTCGGCCCGCAGCCGGCCGGACCCCGGATGGGGCGTCAGCTCGGCGTCGATCGTCACCCCCACGGGCAGGGCGTGCCCCGGGGAGCGCCCGGCCGCCCCGAAGGACAGGAGCAGCGCCGTGCGGCCCGACTCCCCGCCGTACAGCCAGATGCGGCGGGTGACGATCTTGCCCTCGGGGGTGTCGTACTGGGCGAGGACCAGCCAGCGGTCGCGGACCGGCGGCCCCTCCGCCGGGGCCGGCAGGCCCACGCGGGTGCGGACCGTGGCCGCCAGCGGCTGCGGCAGGCGGTCGAGGCCCAGCCAGGCCGTGTCCAGCAGATGGAGCAGCGCGCACTCCTCCAGCAGCCGCACCGGCCAGCCGGGGCCCGACGCCGCGACCGACCCCAGCTCCCGCACCCGGCCCGCGAGACCCGGCGCCTGGGCGTCGACCATGCGGGCCGCCGTCTCCTCCCACAGCCCGTACCCCGCCTGCTCGACCGACGCGAGCCCCCCGCGCAGCAGGTCGGTCAGCCGCTGCTCCAGCTCCCGCGCACCGCCCCCTATCCGCTCCGCGCGCCTCTCCGCGCGCTTGCGCGCGGCCACCGGGTCGGCCGGCCCGTCACCCCCGGCGGCGGGCCGCGCCTTCGCCTCCGCGCGGTCGCGGCGGCCGGCCAGCCACTCCTCGGCCCAGTCCGGCGGTGACCCGGCGGGCACAGCCGTGCCGTCGGCCGCGCGCAGCAGCAACAGACCCAGCGCGTGTTTGCAGGGGAACTTCCGGCTGGGGCAACTACAGCGGTACGCGGGGCCGGTGGTGTCGACCACCGTCCGGTACGGCTTGCTGCCGCTCCCCTTGCACAGCCCCCACACCGCACCCGTGCCGTCCAGCCCGGTGTCCGACCAGGACGCGGACGCACCGAGCTTGTTCCCCGCCTTGCGTGAGGCGTCGTCAGGAGCCAGGGCCAATACCTGCTCCACCGTCCAGCGCGCCGCCGGAGCAGCGGCGCCCAAGGGTTCTCCCCCGTCAGTCAGCAGCATGCCAACGACGTTAGGCCGCCCCACTGACAATCGCCCTGACCTGCGCAAAGGCCAATTGTCAGTGCCATGGTGCACGGTGGGAACCACACCAGGCCGAGCGATCTGCCGAACGATCTGGAGGGGGATCCATGACCGTGCCCGAAAACACCGAGGCCACCGCCGGCGAGGTCCTGCGCCCGCATGCCGAGGACGCCTTCGCCGACGAGCTGAAGGCGCTCGCCGCCGCCGACGACCGCCCGCGCCCCGAGCGCTGGCGCCTGTCGCCCTGGGCCGTGGCCACGTATCTGCTCGGCGGCACCCTGCCCGACGGCACCGTCATCACACCCAAGTACGTGGGCCCGCGCCGCCTCGTCGAGGTCGCCGTCACCACGCTCGCCACCGACCGGGCACTACTGCTCCTCGGCGTCCCCGGCACCGCCAAGACCTGGGTCTCCGAACACCTGGCGGCCGCCGTCAGCGGCGACTCGACGCTGCTCGTCCAGGGCACGGCGGGCACCCCGGAGGAAGCCGTCCGCTACGGGTGGAACTACGCCCAGCTGCTCGCGCACGGCCCCAGCCGCGACGCGCTGGTGCCCAGCCCGCTGATGCGCGCCATGTCCCTGGGCATGACCGCCCGCATCGAGGAACTGACCCGTATCCCCGCCGATGTGCAGGACTCGCTGATCACGATCCTGTCGGAGAAGACGCTGCCCCTGCCCGAACTGGGCCAGGAGGTCCAGGCGGTGCGCGGGTTCAACGTCATCGCGACGGCCAACGACCGCGACCGGGGCGTCAACGAGCTGTCCAGCGCCCTGCGGCGCCGGTTCAACACGGTGGTGCTGCCGCTGCCGGCCACCCCGGAGGCAGAGGTTGACATCGTGTCCCGGCGCGTCGACCAGGTCGGGCGCTCGCTCGACCTGCCGCCCGCGCCCGACGGCCTCGCGGAGATCCGCCGCGTCGTCACGGTCTTCCGTGAACTGCGCGACGGCGTCACCAGCGACGGCCGCACCAAACTCAAGTCTCCCTCGGGGACGCTGTCCACGGCCGAGGCCATCTCCGTCGTCACCAACGGACTCGCTCTCGCCGCCCACTTCGGGGACGGCGTGCTGCGTCCGGGCGATGTCGCGGCCGGCATCCTCGGCGCGGTCGTCCGCGACCCGGCGGCCGACCGGGTGGTCTGGCAGGAGTACCTGGAGACCGTGGTGCGGGAGCGGGACGGCTGGAAGGACTTCTACCGGGCCTGCCGGGAGGCGTCCGTATGACCACCGCCCGCGCTTCGGGGCCGCTGCTGCTGGGGGTGCGGCACCACGGCCCCGGTTCCGCCCGCGCCGTCCGCGCCGCCCTGGACGCGGCCCGCCCGCGGGCCGTGCTCATCGAGGGCCCGCCCGAGGGCGACGCGCTCCTGTCGCTCGCCGCCGACGAGCAGATGCGGCCCCCCGTCGCCCTGCTCGCCCACGCCGTGGACGACCCGGGGCGGGCGGCGTTCTGGCCGTTCGCCGAGTTCTCCCCCGAGTGGGTCGCGATCCGCTGGGCCCTGGCGGGCGACGTCCCCGTCCGCTTCATCGACCTGCCCGCGGCCCACTCGCTGGCCATGGCGGAGGCGGGGACGGACCGGGACGAGGGCTCCGCCGAGGAGGACGGGCCGCCTGCCGCCGTGCCCGTCGACCCGATCCGGGTGCTCGCCGGGACCGCGGGGTACGACGACCCCGAGCGCTGGTGGGAGGACGTCGTCGAACACCGGGCCCCGGGCAGCGGCGAGGCGGCCGGCCCGCTCGCCGCGTTCGCCGCGCTCGGCGAGGCGATGACCGCCCTGCGCGAGGTGTACGGGGACGGCGGACATCCGCGCGACGCGGTCCGTGAGGCGTACATGCGCGTCCAGCTGCGCACGGCGGCCAAGGAGTTCGGCGACGACTTCGCCGTCGTGTGCGGCGCCTGGCATGTGCCCGCCCTGCGTACGCGCACGACGCTCACCGCCGACCGGGCCCTGCTCAAGGGGCTCCCCAAGGCCAAGGCGGAGCTGACCTGGGTGCCGTGGACCCACCAGCGGCTCGCCCGGCACAGCGGATACGGGGCGGGGATCGAGTCGCCCGGCTGGTACCAGCACCTCTTCGCCGCCCCGGACCGCCCGATCGAGCGCTGGATGACGAAGGTCGCCGGACTCCTGCGCGACGAGGACCGGTTCGTCTCCTCCGCCCATGTCATCGAGGCGGTCCGGCTCGCCGAGACGCTCGCCGCGATGCGCGGCCGGCCGCTCGCCGGGCTGAGCGAGACGACCGACGCGATCAGGGCCGTCATGTGCGAGGGCTCCGACGTTCCGCTCGCGCTCGTCCGGGACCGCCTCGTCGTCGGCTCCACGCTGGGCGAGGTCCCCGACACCGCCCCCGCCGTCCCCCTGCAACGCGACCTCACCCGGCAGCAGCGCACCCTCCGCCTCAAACCGGAGGCGGGCGAGCGGGAGACGGAGTTCGACCTCCGCAAGGAGACCGACGCCTCCCGCAGCCGACTGCTGCACCGGCTGCGCGTCCTCGGCATCGGCTGGGGCGAACCCGCCGCCGGCCGGGGGAGCACCGGCACCTTCCGGGAGAGCTGGCGGCTGCGCTGGGAGCCCGAGCTGTACGTGCGCGTCGCGGAGGCGGGCGTCTGGGGCACCACCGTGCTCTCCGCCGCCACCGCCCGCGCCGAGTCGGACGCCCTCGCCGCCACCGCGCTCGCCGAGGTCACCGCGCTGGCCGAGCGCTGCCTGCTGGCCGACCTGCCAGCCGCGCTGCCCGTCGTGATGCGGGCCCTCGCCGACCGCGCCGCGCTCGACACCGATGTCGGCCACCTCGCCGACGCCCTGCCCGCCCTGGCCCGCACCCTGCGCTACGGGGACGTCCGCTCCACGGACACCACCGCCCTCGGCGAGGTCGCCGCCGGCCTCGCGGAACGCATCTGCGTCGGCCTGCCGCCCGCCTGCACCGGGCTCGACGCCGACGGGGCCGAGGCGCTGCGCCGCCAGGTGGACGGTGTCCACACGGCGATCGGGCTGCTCGCCGGCGCCGTCCCTTCGAGCGCGGACGGGCTGCGCGAGCGCTGGCGGGCCGTGCTCCACAAGCTCGCCGTCCGGGACTCGGTCGCGGGAGTGATCCGGGGGCGGGCAGCCCGGCTGCTGCTGGACGACGGACACCTCGACCAGGACGCCGCGGCCCGGCTGATGGGCCTCGCCCTCTCCCCGGGCACACCGCCGGCCGACGCCGCCGCCTGGATCGAGGGCTTCGTCGGCGGGGCGGCGGGCGGCGGCATGCTCCTCGTCCACGACGAGCGGCTGCTCGCCCTGGTCGACTCCTGGCTCACCGGCGTCCCCGCCGACACCTTCACGGACGTACTGCCGTTGTTGCGCCGCACCTTCTCGGCGTACGAACCGGGCGTCCGGCGCACACTGGGCGACCTCGTCCGGCGCGGCCCGGCCCCCGCCGGGTCCCCGGGGAACGGCCCGGCGGGCGGCGGGACGACGGCCCCCGGCTTCGGCCCGGTCCTGGACACGGCCCGCGCGGACGCGGTGGTCCCGGTCCTGCGCCTCCTGCTCGGCCTGGACGAGCACCCCGCGACGGCAGAACCCGAAGCACCCGACGCCCCCGCCCACCCCGGGCGCCCCGCGACCGCGGCCCCCGCCCGCCACGACGACCCGCATCTGGGGGAAACGGCATGACGACGACCACGGACACCGCGGCACCCGGCACCACGCCCTCCGCCCGCGAGGAGCGGCTGCGGCGCTGGCGCCTGGTGCTGGGCGCGGACAGCGCCGAGAGCACCGGCCGCACCCTCACCGGGCGCGACGCCGCGATGGACGGGGCGCTCACCGCGCTCTACGAGAACGGCAACGGGGGACGGCCCGGCGGCCGGGGCGGCGGCGGGCGCTCGGCCGGACTCGGCGCCTCCGCCCCGTCCGTGGCCCGCTGGCTCGGCGACATCCGCACGTATTTCCCCAGCTCCGTCGTGCAGGTCATGCAGCGCGACGCCATCGACCGCCTCGGCCTCTCCGCGCTCCTGCTCGAACCGGAGATGCTGGAGGCCGTCGAGGCGGACGTCCACCTCGTCGGCACACTGCTCTCCCTCAACAAGGCGATGCCCGAGACGACGAAGGAGACCGCGCGAGCCGTGGTCCGCAAGGTCGTGGAGCAACTGGAGAAGCGGCTCACCACCCGCACCCGGGCCACCCTCACGGGCGCGCTCGACCGCTCGGCGAAGGTCACCCGGCCCCGCCACCACGACATCGACTGGGACCGCACCATCCGGGCCAACCTCAAGAACTACCTGGAGCTGCCCGGCCGGGAAGGCGCCGGCACGGTCGTCCCCGAACGACTCATCGGCTACGGGCGGGCCGCGCAGTCCGTGAAGAAGGACGTCATCCTCTGCATCGACCAGTCGGGCTCGATGGCGGCCTCCGTGGTCTACGCGTCGGTGTTCGGCGCGGTGCTCGCCTCGATGCGTGCCCTGCGGACCCGGCTCGTCGTCTTCGACACGGCGGTGGTCGATCTCACCGACCAGCTGGACGACCCGGTCGACGTCCTGTTCGGCACCCAGCTCGGCGGCGGCACCGACATCAACCGCGCCCTGGCCTACTGCCAGTCCCGGATCACCCGGCCGGCCGACACCGTCGTGGTCCTCATCAGCGACCTCTACGAGGGCGGCATCCGCAACGAGATGCTGAAGCGGGTCGCCGCGATGAAGGCCTCCGGCGTGCAGTTCGTCACCCTGCTCGCCCTCTCCGACGAGGGCGCCCCGGCCTACGACCGCGACCACGCCGCGGCACTGTCCGCCCTCGGCGCGCCCGCCTTCGCCTGCACGCCGGACCTCTTCCCGGACGTGATGGCCGCCGCGATCGAGAAGCGTCCCCTGCCGATACCCGACAAGGAGGCCGTCCGCTGAGGTCCGACCGGCCCCACCAGCGCGATTCTGTGACCGTAATCACCGCCCAGGTGTGATCTGCGATTTAGGGCCACACGGGGCTCGGGGATAACCTGCGAGATGGACATGCCGCGTATCCGGTCACCGTGTGCGCCTTCCTGGTGACACAGCAGTCACGTTGCCCCTCGCGGCACGCCCACGCAGAAAACCAACCGCGAGACCATTGATAAGGGACGGACGCGCGTGGACCTGTTCGAGTACCAGGCGAGGGACCTCTTCGCCAAGCACGGTGTACCGGTGCTGGCCGGTGAAGTCATTGACACGCCTGAGGCAGCCCGCGAGGCGACCGAGCGGCTGGGCGGCAAGTCGGTCGTCAAGGCGCAGGTGAAGGTCGGCGGCCGCGGCAAGGCCGGTGGCGTGAAGCTGGCAGCCGACCCCGACGAGGCGGTCGCCCGCGCGACCGACATCCTCGGCATGGACATCAAGGGCCACACGGTCCACAAGGTGATGATCGCCGAGCTGTCCCCGGAGATCGAGGCGGAGTACTACGTCTCGTACCTCCTCGACCGCACCAACCGCACCTTCCTGGCCATGGCCTCGGTGCAGGGTGGCATGGACATCGAGGAGGTCGCGGAGAAGACCCCCGAGGCCCTCGCGAAGGTCCCGGTCAACGCCGTCGACGGGGTCGACATCGCCAAGGCCCGCGAGATCGTGGCCCAGGCGAAGTTCCCGGCCGAGGTGGCCGAGGGCGTCGCCGAGGCCATGGTGACGCTGTGGGACACCTTCGTCGCCGAGGACGCGCTCCTCGTCGAGGTCAACCCGCTGGTGAAGACCAAGGACGGCCGCATCCTGGCCCTGGACGGCAAGGTCTCGCTCGACGAGAACGCCGACTTCCGCCAGCCCGAGCACGAGGCCCTTGAGGACAAGGCGGCGGCCAACCCGCTGGAGGCCGCGGCCAAGGCCAAGAACCTCAACTACGTCAAGCTCGACGGCGAGGTCGGCATCATCGGTAACGGTGCCGGTCTGGTCATGTCGACCCTGGACGTCGTCGCGTACGCCGGTGAGAAGCACGGCAACGTGAAGCCCGCCAACTTCCTCGACATCGGTGGCGGCGCCTCCGCCGAGGTCATGGCGAACGGCCTGGAGATCATCCTCGGCGACTCGGACGTCAAGTCCGTCTTCGTCAACGTCTTCGGTGGCATCACCGCCTGCGACGAGGTCGCCAACGGCATCGTCCAGGCGCTCGAACTGCTCAAGTCCAAGGGCGAGGACGTCACCAAGCCGCTGGTCGTGCGCCTCGACGGCAACAACGCGGAGCTGGGTCGCAAGATCCTCTCCGACGCCAACCACCCGCTGGTGCAGCGCGTGGACACCATGGACGGCGCGGCCGACAAGGCCGCCGAGCTCGCCGCGGCTGCGAAGTAAGGAAGAGGGACTCAGACCACCATGGCTATCTTCCTCACCAAGGACAGCAAGGTCATCGTCCAGGGGATGACCGGCGCCACCGGCATGAAGCACACCAAGCTCATGCTCGGCGACGGCACCAACATCGTCGGCGGCGTGAACCCCCGCAAGGCCGGCACGACCGTCGACTTCGACGGCACCGAGGTACCCGTCTTCGGCTCCGTCGCCGAGGCGATGGAGAAGACCGGCGCCAACGTGTCCGTCCTCTTCGTGCCGCCGGCCTTCGCGAAGGCCGCCGTCGTCGAGGCGATCGACGCCGAGATCCCGCTCGCCGTCGTGATCACCGAGGGCATCGCCGTCCACGACTCGGCCGCCTTCTGGGCGTACGCCGGCTCGAAGGGCAACAAGACCCGCATCATCGGTCCGAACTGCCCCGGCCTGATCACCCCCGGCCAGTCCAACGCCGGCATCATCCCGGGCGACATCACCAAGCCCGGCCGCATCGGTCTCGTGTCCAAGTCCGGCACGCTGACCTACCAGATGATGTACGAGCTCCGTGACATCGGCTTCTCGTCCGCCGTCGGCATCGGTGGCGACCCGGTCATCGGCACGACGCACATCGACGCCCTGGAGGCGTTCGAGGCCGACCCCGAGACCGACCTGATCGTCATGATCGGCGAGATCGGCGGCGACGCCGAGGAGCGTGCGGCGGAATTCATCGCGAAGAACGTCACCAAGCCGGTCGTCGGTTACGTCGCGGGCTTCACCGCCCCCGAGGGCAAGACCATGGGCCACGCCGGCGCCATCGTCTCCGGTTCCTCCGGCACCGCGCAGGCGAAGAAGGAGGCCCTTGAGGCCGCCGGCGTCAAGGTCGGCAAGACGCCGACCGAGACCGCCAAGCTGGCGCGCGAGATCCTCGGCGCCTGACGCACGCGGCCGCGCGGCAGCGCGGCACCGTACGCATGACGCGGGCCCGTCCCTCCGGATTCGGAGGGACGGGCCCGCGTCGTTGTGCGGGGGGATCTCCCGCTCAGCCGGCCCGGGGGACCAGCCGGGCCGGGCCGTGGACCAGTTCGTCGCCGAGCTTCTTCCGCAGCTTCACATCCCCGGGCGTCAGCTTCTGCGGGCCCCCGACCGGAGGCACCCCGCCGACCTGCTGGGCGGGCGACGGCGGCGATTCGTACTTCCGGGGAGCCGTTGCCAGGGCGATCAGGGTGAGA